>NZ_JAKGTF010000013.1:0-140239 GCF_022324735.1 Clostridium sp. YIM B02551
TTCCTATTGCCAGCTCCATTATATGGAGGAGTTCCCGAGTGGCCAAAGGGGGCAGACTGTAAATCTGTTGCGTTTCGCTTCGATGGTTCGAATCCGTCCTCCTCCACCAAAAGTAGACAATTTGTCTACTTTTTTTATTATAAATGAATATATCTTGAAAATAATTTTTATGGGGATTTTTTATATTGACATATATAATATAAAGTGTTAAAATCAGATAGCGTAAAAATTAATAACTCTTATCAAGAGAGGCGGAGGGAAAGGGCCCGATGAAACCCGGCAACCTGTGTGTTACACAAGGTGCCAATTCCTGCAGAATTTATATTTCTGCGAGATAAGAGAGAGAATAGTATTATTAGTCTCTTCTTATCGAGGAGACTTTATTTTTTTGAAAAATAAAGTCTGAGTATTGTTTTAAATGAAAGGAGAAAAAAATGAAAAGATTATTTACTTCAGAATCAGTTACAGAAGGGCATCCAGATAAAATCTGTGATCAAATTTCGGATTCAATATTAGACGATATTATCTCTAAAGATCCATATGCAAGAGTAGCTTGTGAAACTACTGTTACTACAGGAATGGTTATGGTAATGGGAGAAATATCTACATCATGTTATGTGGACATTCCTAAAATCGTAAGAAAAACAGTAAAAGAAATTGGATATGATAGAGCAAAATTTGGCTTTGACTGCGAAACATGTGCAGTATTAACTACAATAGATGAACAATCTTCAGATATAGCACAAGGTGTTGATGAGGCTCTTGAATCAAGAGAAGGGGATATGGACAAGATTGATGCAGTAGGGGCTGGAGACCAAGGTATGATGTTTGGATTTGCAACAAATGAAACTCCAGAATTTATGCCTGCACCTATAGCAATGGCTCATAGACTTTCAAGAAGATTATCAGAAGTAAGAAAGAATGGTACATTAGAATATTTAAGACCAGATGGAAAGACACAAGTAACAGTTGAATATGATGGAGATAAAGTTAAAAGAATCGATGCAATTGTTATTTCAACACAACATGGACCAGAGGCAACTCAAGAACAAATAAAAGAAGACATGATTGAGCATGTAATTAAAGCTGTAATACCTGCTGAACTATTAGATAGTGAAACAAAATATTACATTAATCCAACTGGAAGATTTGTTATTGGAGGACCACAAGGAGATTCAGGTCTAACAGGAAGAAAAATTATAGTTGATACCTATGGCGGATACGGAAGACACGGTGGTGGAGCATTCTCAGGTAAAGATCCAACTAAGGTTGATAGAAGTGCTGCTTATGCTGCTAGATGGGTAGCTAAAAATTTAGTTGCTGCAGGTGTAGCAACTAAATTAGAAATAGAATTAGCATATGCAATTGGAGTTGCAAAGCCAGTTTCTATAGAAGTTGATACTTTTGGTACTGGAAGAATAGCTGATGATAAAATAGTAGAAATCATAAATAAGGTTTTCGACTTAAGACCAGCTGCTATAATAAGAGATCTAGACTTAAGAAGACCAATATTTAAGCAAACTGCTGCTTATGGTCACTTTGGAAGAACAGATTTAAACCTTCCATGGGAAGAATTAAACAGAGTTGAAGAAATAAAAGCTTTACTATAATAAAAAATTAAAGTAATAGTTTTTTACAATGAAATACCCCCAGGATGTCATTGACATTCTGGGGGTATTTGTTTTTTTATGCTTTAAATATAATTTTTCCGTTTACAATTGAATATTTAATATTAATATTATCATCAAATAAAACTAAATCTGCATCAAAACCTTCTTTGATTAAGCCTTTTTTATTATCAACTTTGCAGTGCTTAGCTGGATTATAAGTAGCCATTTTAACAACTTCATACAAAGGATAATTAGAATTATCAAAAACATTCTTAACAGCTTTATCAAGAGTTAAGATTGAGCCTGCCAATGCTCCATTTTCAAGTCTAGCAGCCCCATCTTTTACAAAAACAGGCTGACCTCCTAATGAGTACTTCCCATCAGGCATACAACAAGCTTCCATTGCGTCGGTAATCAATAGAACCTTATCTGTAGTTTTAGTTTTATAAGCTACTCTTAGAGATGGGTAAGCAATGTGAATTCCATCAGAGATAGTTTCTGTAGTAATATCAGTATCAAAAATTGCACCAATAGCTCCTGGCTCTCTATGGTGTAGTCCAGTCATTGCATTGAATAAATGAGTAGAATGAGAAATTCCAGCCTTGATACCAGAAACTACTTCATTATAAGTTGCTTTTGTATGACCAACTGAAACCCTTACACCTTTAGAGTTTAGGTAAGATATTAATTCAAGGGCACCATCAACTTCAGGTGCAACTGTAATAGAAGTAACAGCATCTTCAAATCCACTAACCATTTTATTATATGTTTCAACTGATGGTTTTTGTAAGAAGTTTGGATTTTGTGCGCCTATAGCTTGTGGGCTAATAAAAGGACCTTCTAAGTGAGCACCTAAGACATTTGCTCCATCTGTACCATGAGTTTTAGCATATGATATTGCTTCCATTGATTTATGTATGTCTTCAACTGCTACTGTCATTGTAGTTGGAGTAAAGGATGTTGTTCCATGCTTTACTATATTTTTAGCTATTTCATTTATAGCTTCAAAGGTACCATTCATTGTGTCATAACCACCAGCACCATGGATATGAACATCTATAAAGCCAGCAGATAGATATAATCCTTCGCCATCGATTATTTCATTAGTATCATAGCTTGAGGGATTTAGTGATTTAATTTTTCCGTCTTCAATAAGAACAGAACCTTTTTCAATTTTATCTAAGTAAATTATATTGACATTTTTAATTAACATTAATGTCACCCCCTAAAAATAGAATAGCTTCAAATACTATTTCAGTCAACTATTAAAGAGCGATTTAAATAGTATAAATTGTGGTATAATCTTAATATATAAGTTAAAAAGTTAAATTATAGTTAGTTATATTTAAGCAGGAGAGATGTTATGGAAGAAGTAAGTGGAGTTGTGGAAAGTATAGTTTTTCATAACGAAGATAATGGATATATGGTTGCAAAGCTTTCAAATGGAACCACAACTTTTACAGCTGTAGGTGTTGTACCTTATATAAAGGAAGGACAGAACTTAAAGATAAAAGGAGAGTGGGTCTTGCACCCTAGCTTTGGGAGACAAATAAAGATAGAAGAATGCGAAGAAATAGTTCCTAATACAGTTGAAGGAATTGAAAAATACTTATCTTCTGGTGTAATTTATGGAATTGGGCCTATTACAGCAAAAAAAATTATTGCGAAGTTCGGTGAAGAATCTCTAGATATTTTAGATAAGAATATAGATAGATTAAGGGAAATTGAAGGAATTGGAGAGAAAAAGTTTCTCCTAATAAAAGAGTCATATGAAGAACAAAAGGAACTAAAGAATATAATTATTTTTTTTCAAAGTCATGGAGTAACTACTAATCAGTGTATTAAAATATATAAAACACTTGGCAGTGATTCTATTGCAGCTGTTAAGGAAAATCCATATCTACTTTGTGAAGAAATTTCAGGAATAGGATTTAAAACTGCAGATAAAATTGCTAGAAGTATTGGAATTGAAGCAGATTCTCCATTTAGAATTGAGAGTGGGATAAAGTATATAATTAATGAATTTTGTGCAAATGGGAATACATATATGCCAAAGGAAAAATTAATAAAAGAGGGAAGAGAAGTTTTGACTGTTTCTGAAGAAGTGATAACTCAGAATTTAATTAATTCTTGTGCAGCACAAAAGTTAATTTTAGAAAAAATACAGGATAAGGAATGTGTTTTTACACTACCATATTATTATTGTGAAATAGGTATAACTAAAAGAATATTAACCCTTTCGGTTGCAAACTTTCAAAAAATAAATACAGATATAGAATATGAAATATCGAGATTTGAAAGTGCTAATGATATTAAATTCGCACCATCGCAAAAAAATGCCATAATGGGGGCATTTACAAATGGAATAGAAATTATTACTGGGGGTCCAGGAACAGGAAAAACTACTATAATTAAATGTATAATTAGTATTTTTGAAAAGTCATCATATAAAGTAGTATTAGGAGCCCCAACTGGAAGAGCAGCCAAAAGAATGAGTGAGTCTACTGGAAAGGAAGCTAAAACTATCCACAGACTATTAGAAATGGGGATTTCTGACGAAGAAGAAAGAAGCTTTTTTGGTAGAGATGAGGCTAGTCCACTTGAAGCTGATGTAGTAATTATAGATGAGGCATCTATGATTGATGTAATGGTGATGAATTCATTATTAAAGGCTATTAAAGTTGGAACTAGAGTAATATTTGTTGGTGACGTAGATCAATTGCCTTCAGTAGGACCAGGAAATGTACTTAAAGATTTAATTGAAAGTGAATTTACGGAAGTAATAAGACTTAAAGAGATATTTAGACAAGGAAATGAGAGTATGATAATAGTAAATGCTCACAAAATAAATCAAGGTGAAATGCCTCTGTTAAATGATAGAGATAAGGATTTCTTTTTTATTAAAGAAGAATCCTTAGATAAAGTGCTATCAACTTTAATAGACCTTGTAAATGTAAGATTGCCTAAATTTAATAGCGAATGGGATAAGCTTAAGCATCTTCAAATTCTCTCACCGATGAAAAAAGGATTATTGGGTGTTAGTAATTTAAATACACAATTACAGCAAATACTAAACCCTCCTGCTTTTAATAAGAAGGAAAAGGCATTAAAAGAAGGGGTTTTTCGCGTTGGTGACAAGGTGATGCAAACTAAGAATAACTACACTTTAAAGTGGAAGAGGATAAGTGGAGCTGGGGAACCAGAAGGTGTAGGTGTTTTTAATGGTGATATGGGATTCATTCATTCAATAGATGAGGAAGAAAAAACTTTGACTGTAGTATTTGAAGAAGAAAGAAAAGTTGTATATGATTTTATATTTCTAGATGAACTAGATTTAGCGTATTCAATTACAATTCACAAAAGTCAAGGAAGTGAATTCCCTGTGATAATAATACCTTCATATATGGGATCTCCATTTTTAATGAACAGAAATTTATTATATACAGGTATAACAAGGGCTAAAGAATTAGTTGTTATAGTAGGGTCAGTTAAGGCTTTAAAGTTTATGATTGAAAATACTAAGTCTATGGAAAGATTCTCATCTTTAAAATATAGAATTAAAGATATAATTACTCATGAGGCTTTTATTAATACGTAGAATAACTAAACTAATAACTTGAATATATTCAAGAGAGGATAAATAAGATGGAAGTAGAAAAAAATAATTTGAAAGAATTGAACTTTGCTAAAAATAAAATTAATTCATGGTATGCCAGAGAAGGAAATAAAATGCTAAATATTATTTCTAGGCCATATAATAGCTCCATCCTATTTTCAGAGATAATATTTAGTTTGTTAAAAAAGAACAAAAAGGTTGTTTATATCATTAATGGGTATGACAATAACTGGGAACTGATTAAATATATTAAAGAACACTTAGGTGATATAAGATATTCCTATGTAAAACAATTGAATGGAACAATAGAAAATGGGGTTCTTTATTTTATAAGTTCTTCCAATGTTGATGTATTAAAAGAAGAAATTGAGTTAATAATTTATGATGATATAACTAGCTTTTCAAATTGTTCAAAATTACAGATAACAGAGAGAATTGAAAGAGTATATAGATATACTAATAAGATTATTATCTATTCAATAGAGAGTGTATTTAATAATATACAAAAGCTTGAATTGGGAGGCATTCTTAATTCTTATCCAATGATTGAGCCAAGGTTCATAACAACTAGAATTAATCTTGAAGAAGATATTCCTTACTTATTATATGAGTATTTTAAGTGGTTTAAAGAGAATGGAAGAAGAGTTGTAATCCATACTCCAAGCAAAGATTCAGCGGATAAAGTCTATGAACTTTATAAAAATAAAATTTCTATTTTTTCAGATGTAACTGTTATTAGGTTTAGCGAACAAGATGAAATAAAAAAATTTGAAAAAAGAATAACTAATCAAAAAGAACCAGTAATGATAATTACGGAATATATAGGAGAATCCTTAAAAACCTTTGGGAATATTGATGTAATAGTATTGAAAGCTCATAAAAGTAGGTTTGATTATAAAAAAATAGTTTTTCTTTGTGGAAAAGTTGGTTATAGAAATAGTGAATTTGGCGAGATGATTTTAGTGGCAAATGAGATTACATCGTCAATGGAAAAAGCAAAGGAGATAACAAGAGAGTTAAATAAATTAGTATGGGAGAAGCAATAAAAGCTATACTAAAATACCTTTTTGAATGTTTTTTAATAATTATTTATCCTAAAAATGATAAATGTTCTATTTGTGGGAGACTAGAAGAAGAGGAAGTTATATGTAATGTATGCAAAAAGAAATTGATAAAAGTAACTAGTCCGGAGATAAGAGAATATAGACAAAATATATATACTATTTATTCATGTGTATATTACACCAAAGAATTAAAAACATTAATAATAAACTTTAAAGAAAAGAGAGAATTTTATACTGGAGATTTTCTAATAGGTTTATTAATCGAAGGTATGAAGGAATGGAATATCAAGGGAGACGTCATAACTTATGTACCACTTAGCAAAGATAAGGAGAAAAAAAGAAGGTTTAACCAGTGCTTGTACTTGGCAAAAGGCCTAGGAAAGTATTATTTCATACCTACTTCTCCATTGTTAGCTAAGAAGAAAAATATAGGAGAACAAAAAAAGCTTACAAAAAAGGAACGTTTTAAAAATGTTGAAGATGCCTTTTATACCAATAATATAGAGAGTATTAAAGGAAAGAAAATAATTCTTATTGATGATATTTTTACAACGGGAGCAACTGTAATATCATGTGCCAGAGAATTAAAAAAAAGTGGGGCAAAGGAAGTAAAAATATTGACTATTGCAAAAAGCAAGCTATAATAGAAAGAGAATAAAGCTAGGTTTGTGGTTGAAAGTCGATGCCAGTCGCAGGCAAAACGATCCACGTAAGTTAAACAAAGTTTTAATGAGCATGGTGCGGTATAGAGGTAAGTCCTGCCAATTTTTAAATTGAGAGAGCTAGTAGTGAGAGGTTAATTCCGGGTAGCAAAAGTTCCAGCAGGCGAGTGTGGGGTCAAAAACCAGGTCAACTAGCTTTATTATATATGAATAATGCGGTATAACAGTTTTTTAATAGCTATTATACCGCATTATTTTTTATTATTCCCACATGTTTCCCACATCAGTGAAATATTAAAACTTTGGAACATTTATTTTATACATCTCCAAAGCTTTTTTTGTACTTTCTTTATTAACATGAGTATAAATTTTATCAGTAATCTCTGAACCTTTTTTATGACCTACTATTGATTGCGTTACTGATTCAGGAATATTATCAAGAGCCATTTGAGTTACGAAAGTATGCCTAATTTGGTGGAATGTCCTATATTTTATTTCTAAAGTATCTAGAGCCTTTCTCCAGTGTCTAATCACAAATCTTTTATCTAATGGATTACCAAGTTCATCTGTAAAAACAAGATTGTTTTTATTATTATAACTACTACCAGATTTTAATTTATCGATTTTATTTTGTAATTTAGCTAGTTCCCACATTTTATCAAAACTACTCGGATATTCGATATCTCTAACAGAGCTTAAAGTTTTAGGAACAGTTATTTTTACAGTTTTATCAATAACAGAACCATCAGTGGAAAAATTCTTAGATTTTCTTACTGATTTTTTTATATGCATTACTCTATTTTTTAGATCAATATCATCCCAACTTAAAGCCAGTATTTCTCCTTCACGCATTCCTAATGAAAAGGCTAAATAAGCCATTCCAGCAATTCTACTTTTAGTTTCAAATAAATACTTTAGGATGATATCTCGCTCATTAAGTGTGATAACTTCAATTTCTTTCACGTTTTTTTCTTGTAAATATGCTATTTGACCAGGAATTTTTACACTCGAACATGGGTTTTTCATTATAGCATCAGTATCCACTTGATAATTAAAAAACCTTTTTATAAGCTTATAAATTTTAGAGAGCAATGGATAATTCTTTCCCTTTTGAGAAAGTTCATTAAAAAATGTTTGAACCATAATAGATTTTACATTACTAATTTTCTTGATTCCTAAACTAGAATCCTTAACATATAACCGATAGATAGATTCATAAGTTTCAAATGTGCTTGCTTTAATGCCACTAGGGAGTATTACTTCAAATAACCATGCCTTAAAAGCGTTGTTTACTGTTTCATCTCCAGCATTTTTATTTATACCATTCTTAAGATCTAACTTATATGCATCCCTTTTAGTTTCAGCTTCTTTTTTACTTTTACCATAGAACTCTTTTCTAATAACTTTCCCATTACTATCTCTACCTATTGTTAATGTAACTCTATAATAATCAATTCCATTTTTGTTGTAATTAGTTTTTACAGCCATCATGTATCACCTTCCTGTATATATCTTATATCATTAGCATTTGGTTCTTCACAGGTAATTAATTCCCCTTTCGGTATACAGTTGACTTTTTGATTTTCTCTATATATAACTTGTCCATTTATTTTTATATATAATATATTCTCACCCACCATTCAAATACCCCCTAAAAAATACGAACTAATGTTCTCATGATTATTATAACACTTTGAAAAGTTATTTCAATAAGTTAAATATAATTTATATATTAATAAAAAGATTATCACACATACAACCAGGAAATGTAATTGTCGGTATACAGAATTTGTCGACACTATTTTCTATGGTGAGATAAATTAACTTAAAATAGAACAATATTCTATTTGTTTAGCTTAATTTTGGATATAAAAAAACAGTAGATTAATTTATCTACTGTAATTAATTATTTTTTATTTTTTGCATCTTCAATCAATTTATTTACATCAAAGCCGACTGCTTTAAGTCGTTCGATTAAATTTAGCACTTCTTCAGGTGATAAATCATGAGGATAATTTTTATTTATAGCAATTTCTATGTCATCACCATCTACATTTGCTTTATATATTTTTGCATTTCGGTCATCAGTCCTACATAAGAGGTAATCTGTGGATACATCTCCCATTTCTGCGATTCTTACTATCATATCTAAGTCAGGTTTTCTATTATTATTCTCCCAATTAGAAACTGCAACCTTAGTAACATTAAGTTTCTTACCAAATTCTTCGCCAGTTAAATTCATGTTTTCTCTTACATTTTTAATTCTATCACCAATAGTATTCACTTAGAAAACCTCCTTACATATATATTATATAGTTTATTAGCATAATGAAAACAGATGTTATCATAATGAATATTTTTTAGAGAAAAGTAATAAAATAGTATTGACAGTTATCATATTGATAACTATAATAAAAACATATCCAGTAATCATATTGATAACTTGACGAGGAGGTGAATTGATGAATAAAAAATTAGTTGCATATAGAAAAATGATAGATATAACTCAACAGGAAATGGCAATAAAATTGGGTATATGCCTAACAACTTATAATCATAAAGAAACAGGTAAAAAAGAGTTTAGCCAAAAGGAAATGGTATCTATTACAGATATTATAAAAGAAAAAATACCTGATATAACGATGGATGATATTTTTTTTAATAATTTAGTTATCACTTTGAAAACTACATCATAAATATTTTGTGCAATTTGCTGAAAAGAAAACTAGGGAAAAGGTGGATGTAGGGAATTTGTTCTTTGGAGGAGTTCCCAATGGTTTTAAAAACAAAAGAGTACAGAAAGAAGAATGGATGGTCTATAAGTCAATTAAGCTATAAAAGCAAAGTAGCTAGAAGCTATATTACAGAGCTTGAAGAAGCGAAATATGATAATCCAGGAGTCCAAATAGTTTGTAAATTTTGTAAAGCATTTAAGGTCACACCAAATGATCTTATAGATGAAGGTTTATGGAAATGGTGGTAAAGGAGGAACTTACATGGAAATAACACAGGATATTCTTAAACAAACATTAAAAGAAGCGTTAATAGATCTAATTCCTAGAAAAGAGGAAAAAGCAACGATGACAATTGCTGAATGTGCAAATTTTACTGGTATTGGCAGAGATAAGCTAATGGAACTGGCACATGCGAATAATTCTGATTTTCCTTGTTTTAAGGTTGGAACTAAATTCTTAATTAATAAAGAAATGCTTATGACATGGTTAGAAAAAGTAACTAGAGAGGGTAGAACATTATAACTAGGAGATTTATTTATGGATCATGTACTAACTTCTTTATAAAAAATTTTAATAAGTAAAAAAACTATATACTTTCTCAATCTATTCTATTCATCAATAAAAATATTATTACTAAAAAGGAGAGGATAATTTGAAAGAATTAATGATTAAACAAAAGACACTGGACAGTAGGGAAGTTGCACAAATGATTGGTAAGGAACACAAAAATTTATTAAGAGATATTAAAGGGTATATTGAAATTTTGGATGGCTCAAAATTGAGCAGTCATAATTTCTTTGTAGAAAGTACTTATACGAACTCTCAAAACAAAGAGCAACCATGTTTTTTACTAACAAGAAAAGGTTGCGATATGGTAGCTAACAAAATGACTGGAGAAAAAGGAGTTTTATTTACAGCTGAGTATGTAACTAGATTCGAGGAAATGGAAAAAGAACTCAATCCAATGCTCAATGGAAACTTAAAAGCAATTTTACTTATTCATGCAGAGGTAGGAGAACTTCTAGCAGCTACAAGTCATATTGAAACAAGAGTTGAAAGTTTAGAAAATACAATGACAATTGATTACTCACAACAATTAACTCTATGTGAAATCGCAAAGCATATTGCAATAGAATCGATGGGTGGAAAAGATACACCTAGCTATAAGAATAGCAGCTTAAGATCTAAAGTGTTTTCGCAAGTATGGAAAGATTTTAAAGAATACTTTCAAGTTAATTCATATAAAAATACAGCCGTTAAGGATTATGAAAAAGCTAAAGAGTATCTAGGAAATTGGAAAGCTCAAGGTAAGATACTAAGAGAAATTGAAGATTGCAATAACCAAATTGAGTTGACATAACATTTTGATATGTAAAGGGGGAGTAAAGGGATGAATGTAAGTAGAAGGAAAAAGGAAAGTATTTGGGATTTCTTGCAAGGTTTAGCACTTCTAATAATCGTATTTGGTTTCATGTTTGCAATGGCTTGCGAGATTTATCGATAGGAGGGGTGCCATGGGAATATTAAGGGACTTATTGGAACATGAAGGTGAAGTGAAAGAAGAACTTTCAAATGGATTAGATTTAAATGCTGCTCTTAGAAAAGCAAAGGAAAAGTATATAAAAAAAGACTGCCAAAGCAGCCCAAATAAAAAACCTAACTTTAATATAGACCATATAGAAGAGAAATTCAAGAATAATATAGAAGATGGTCAAGTCTATACAGAACTTACAGGCAAAAGCTTAGAGATAGAGCCTAAAGAAATAAGAGATAAATTGGAGGATTTGAAATGAGAATAAGTTTAAGCAAATTAATACTTAAGAACTTTAAAGGTATAAAAAACCTAGCAATGGATTTTGCAAAAGTAACAAATATCTATGGAGAGAATGGAACTGGTAAGAGCACAGTGTTTGATGCCTTCACATGGTTACTCTTTGATAAGGATAGTCAAGATAGATCAAAATTTGATATACAACCTTTAGATGAAGAAAATAACGTTATTCATATGTTAGAAACTGAAGTACAAGGAGTGCTCAATATTGATGGAAGAGAAATATCATTAACAAAAGTACTGAAAGAAAAATGGGTAAAAAAACGTGGTGAAGTTGAGTCAGAGCTTAAAGGAACTGAAACTTCATATTACATTGATGAAGTACCAGCGAAAATGGGAGAATACAAGGCTAGAATCAATGAAATTATTAATGAAAACATCTTTAAGTTAATTACTAATCCTTTATATTTTAGTACAAACATGAAATGGCAGGATAGAAGGGGAATTATCCTCAAAATTGTTGGAGATATAACCAATGATAAAATCATAGCTTCAAATGAAAAGTTACAGGGTTTAGCTAATCTATTAGATAACTCAAGCATTGATGAACTAAAGAAAAGTACATCAGCTAAAAAGAAAAAGCTTATGGATGATAAACAATCAATTCCATATCGAGTTGATGAACTAAACAATTCAATAAGAGAATACGACTTTGATGCTTTAGAGTTTCAAAAGAAAAATATACTTGGATCTATATTTGCTGTTGAAGAAAAGCTTATAGATAGCAATAAGGTTAATGAGGAAATGCTCAAGAAACAAAATAAACTATATAAATTAAAAACTAGGCTTAATGAAATTGAATATACAGCTAAAAGAGAAGCTGAAAAACCTAAGGAAATTTTAAAGGAATCTTTGTATAAACAGAAAGCCAACCTTTCAGCATCGAACAATGACTTGACATTAATAACTAGGGAATTAGAAAGCAATAATCTCATAGTAAGTAGATTGGAAAAGGATATGGCAGCGCTAAGAGAAAAGTTTGATGAAGTTCAGACTACTCCATTCGAAATTGATGAAAGTAAGTTTATATGTCCTACATGTAAAAGACCTTTAGAAGTTGAAAATATAGATGTTCTTACTAAAGAACTTACAGAAAATCATAATCAAAATATTTCAAAGCAACTTGCTTCTATAAACGCAGAAGGTAAAAGAAAAAAGGAAGAATTAGAGAAAATTAAAATCAAAATAGAGAGCAATACATCTGCAGCTGAAAATATTATGAATTGTATTAAAGAAGTTACAGTTTTATGTGAAGATTTAGAGAATAAGATAGCTGAGTTTGTTCCAGTAGTCGATTTGGATTCTAACAACCAGTATCAAATTACTTTAAAAGATATTCAAGAAGTTGAAGCTAAACTTAATCAGCCTGTAGAAGTTGACCAAGATACCCAGGAACTTAAGAATAAAAAAATAGAACTTCAAGCAGATCTAGACCAGATAAATAAAAACTTAGCTGCTAAAGATATAAATCAAAGTACTAAAAATAGAATTTCAGAATTATTGGACCATGAAAAGGCTTTGGCTCAACAAATTGCAGATTTAGAGAAGACAGAATATCTATGTGAGGAGTTTATAAAAGCTAAGGTTAATCTTCTTGAAAGTAGCATAAATGAAAAGTTTAAGTATGTAAAATTCAAGTTATTTGATGTTCAAGTTAATGGAGGAATTAATGAATGCTGTGAAGCTCTTATAGATGGAGTTCCATTTAGTAATGCAAATACTGCAAGTCAATATAATGCTGGACTTGACATAATAAATGCTCTTTCAGAACATTACAGTGTTTATGCTCCAATATTTATAGACAATAGAGAATCAGTAAATGAGTTAATAGAAACGAATTCTCAAATTATAAATCTTATTGTTAGTAATGATAAGTCATTAAAAATAGAAAATCATGAAAGTGAGGTTGCTTAATATGGAAAATAAATCACTAGCAGTTCAAGAAAAAAACATTTCGGATAATGTATTGAATAGAGTAAAAGCATTAGAAAAGGAAGGAAATCTTCAATTCCCTCCAAACTATAGCTATTCTAATGCTATAAAGAGTGCATGGTTAATGCTTCAAGAGACAGTTGATAGAGATAAGAAACCAGTACTTCAAAGTTGTAGTCAAGTAAGTGTAGCAAATGCTCTTTTAAATATGGTTATTCAAGGTTTAAGTCCTGCTAAGAAACAATGTTACTTTATAGCTTATGGCGGAGTATTACAGCTATCCAGAAGTTATATGGGAACTGTAGCAGTAACTAAAAGATTAAAGGGCGTGAAGGATGTAAAAGCCTACTGTATATATGATGGAGATGAATTTGACCAGGAATATGACATTGATACAGCCACCCTTAAGATAACTAAGTTTAATCCTAAATTTGAAAATATAGATATAAGTAAAATTAAAGGAGCCTTCGCAGTGGTAATTGGTGAAAATGGTCCAATACACACTGAGGTAATGAATATAAATCAAATCAAAAATGCATGGGGACAAGGAACTTCATATAATAGCGGTAAATCAACAGCTCATAACAAATTTACTGAAGAAATGGCAAAGAAAACAGTTATTAATAGAGCTTGCAAGATGTTTGCAAACACGTCAGATGATAGCGATATTCTTATTGAAGCATTTAATAACTCTGATAAAGAGTCCTATGATGATAAAGAAATTGTAGGAAGTGTTGATTATGAGGTTAATGAAGAGATTAAAGAAAAAGCAAATACAAAAGAAATTGACATAGAGACAAATGAAGACAATCTGCATGTAATTGATGTTGTGCCTACCCCTTCAAATACTAAACAAACAAAGCTTGAAGTACCAGGTTTTTAACTATGAAATTGAAAGTACTAGGGAGTGGTAGCAAAGGAAATTGCTACCTGCTCCAAGATAATAATGAAACATTAATAATTGAATGTGGAATACCTTATAAAACCATTCTAAAAGGCTTAAATTTCAATCTTAGCAATGTGGTGGGATGTTTGGTAAGCCATGAGCATAAAGACCATTCTAAAGCATATTGGGAGTTGTTGAAAGCTGGAATAGATGTTTATACAAGTAACGGAACTATAAGAGCAATTCTAAAAGAGGATGAAGCGATTGAAACTTACCACAGGTTACACTTTATTAAATCAGAGGTTCAATTCAAAGTTGGTGGTTTTACAGTTTTACCTTTCACTGCTGAACATGATGCTGCTGAACCATTAGGATTTTTAATACATCATGAAAACTTGGGAAAGCTCCTATTTATTACAGACAGTTATTACTGCAAATATAAATTTAAAAATTTAAGAAACATCTTAATAGAATGTAACTATAGCAAAGGGATATTGAATGAAAATTTGGAGAATGGATCAGTTCATCCAGTACTAAGAAATAGATTGATTAAGTCCCATTTTAGTTTAGATAACGTAAAAGAATTTCTAGAAGCTAATGATCTTAGAAAAGTTAATAATATTGTTCTTATACATCTAAGTGATAGTAATAGTAATTCTGGTGAGTTTAAGGATCAAATTGAAAGGCTTACTGCTAAGCCAACATATATAGCAAACAAAGGATTAGAGATTAATCTAAATCTTTAGGAGGTAACTTTAATGGCAGAAATAAAGTGGATAAAGATAACTACTAATATGTTTGATGATGAAAAAATAAAATTAGTTGATGCAATGCCTGAAAGAGATACTATATTTTACATTTGGATTAGGTTATTAGTTCAAGCAGGAAAGACTAATGCAAATGGATATATCTTTCTTAATGAGAATGTCCCATATACAGATGAAATGTTGTCCACTATTTTTAATAGACCTTTAAATTCAGTAAGGCTTGCACTAGATACCTTGTCCCATTTTGGAATGATACATGTCCAAGCGGACAAACTAATTCAAATAGCAAATTGGTCAAAGCATCAAAACATTGAAGGTATGGACAAAGTAAGAGAACAAAATAGATTAAGGCAACAAAGGAAGAGAGATAAAGAACAATCTAATCTATCAATTGTTTGTCCTAAAGAAGATATGTCACGTGACAGTAACGTTACAGTCACGGAACAGAATAAGAATAAGAAAGAAGAATTAGATAAAGAAGAAGATAAAGAAATAACTACTACTAGTAGTAATAGTATAAAAATTTCAAATGTACAAGTTTTTAAACATTTTGAGAAATGTGGATTTAGATTAAGTCCAATTCAATTTGAAGAAATAGCTGCTGATATTGAAGTGTATACTGCAAATTGGGTAATGGATGCAGCTAAAGAAGCAAGTGATAGAGGTAAACTTAATTACTCATATGTCAAAGGCATTTTAAGTAACTGGTCATCCAAGGGTAGGGAAAGCAAACCTAAAAATACAAAAGATACATTTCAACCTAAAGAAAAATCTAAGCTTAGATTTGATAATTTCGAGGGAAGAAATTATGACTATGATGATTTAGAGAAGAAACTTCTTGGTTGGGATACTGATTAATTAATTAGGGGGATGGTTATTGTGGAAGAAATATTAAAAGAAGCTGTAAAGCTACTATTTGACAATAAAGTTAAGAACATTGAAGAAGCAATTAAAATGGCAACAGAGGTTATAAACACTAAGTTGAGCATAGATGAAACAATTCAAGGTTTAAGAGAAATGGAAAAAGAAACTGAAAGACTTAATGCAATGGTAAACAATTATGGCTGTCAAGCTGGAAGCAGATTAAAGAAAGACTTAAAGGTATTAAGAAATGCTATAGCATATATAGAAAACTCGTATGAGGACGAGAGAGGGGATTTAGATACATCTAAGGCGTTATTTATCCTAGAACAGAAAGCAGGCTATAATAACGCATATTATGTGAACAAACTATATGAAGAATTAAGAGAATACGAAGAATCACTAATAAATGGAGATAGAGAAAATCAACTTGAAGAAATACTAGACATCATACAAATGTCAGTTACAAATTTAGCTGAAGTTTTACAACCTACAGAAACAGAACTTCTTCAAGCAATAGAAAAGCATAATGAAAAGTTGTTAGTAGACAGGCACTATAATGCAAAGCAAGTAGCTTTAATATTCAACTTCTTGGGGGTGTAGTCATGGAAAGACCAATACTGTTTAATACTGAAATGGTTAAGGCTATTTTAGAGGGAAGAAAGACATGTACTAGAAGAGCTTTGAAGCAACCATTTGAAATACATCCAAACGGTTTTATAACTAAACCAAGAGGGAATGAAAGATTAGTACCATATAAACCAATATATCAAGTAGGTGACATACTTTGGGTAAGAGAAACATGGTCCAAAGTAGAAGACTTTGTTAATTATGCAGAAGTTGAAATGGATAAGAATTTAAAATACCTATATAAATGTGATGACAATGGAAAAGAACATTCTTTTATAGATGTTGGAGTAAAGAAGTGGCACCCTTCAATCCATATGCCTAGAGATCTAGCAAGAATATTTCTTAAGGTTACTAATGTACGAGTAGAAAGACTTCAAGACATAGATTTGGATGGAATGCATAAAGAAGGTATTCTACCAAGTTGTGTATGTGGGGGATTACAAAAGCAATTACAAGAAGAATATTTTAAGCCTTTATGGGATGGACTTTATAAGAATTGGGATGCTAATCCTTTGGTATGGGTAATCGAATTTGAGAGAGTTAATTCATAATCTGAAAATTATACAAAGGAGTGAGAATTAATGGAATTGAAGGATGTAAAAATATTTATTCCAGAAATACCAAAGGAGTGGAAACAACGAACACGTTCTGGTCACACAAATACATGGAATGACCGTTCTAATAACAATGAATTGCCGGAAGTCAGATTAGATCCACCTATGCACGGATTATATGCTGAAAGATTTGATGATGGCTGGTATTGGGTTTGCGGATGCAGCAAGTGTTTAAATAACAACGAAAAGTATTCGTATATTGTTTGTGATGAACACGATCGTTGCATTACATGTGGTACTCATAGGAAAGACCTGACTGAAATTCCTTGGGGACATCCAGATGGATTTAAATGCAAACCTTGTGCTGACAGAGAACGTAAAAAGAAAAGGGAAGAAGCCTTAAGAGAAGCAAAAAAGAAAGGACACTCTGAAAATGATTGCTGGAACACAAGTGAAATTATATGCCCGATATGTGATTCGGAGTGTTCAAACGAAGATATGTATGAGCCGGGAGAGCATGAAATAACTTGTTCAGTATGCGATGCAGAATTTATTGTGGAAATTGAGTACGAAGCAAGATACACATCCAAAACCAAATAAGTTGTTACGTAATACAATATTAATCTGAAACAAAAAGAGAATAGGGGATATT
Organism: Clostridium sp. YIM B02551; assembly: GCF_022324735.1. Classification (NCBI taxonomy): domain Bacteria; kingdom Bacillati; phylum Bacillota; class Clostridia; order Eubacteriales; family Clostridiaceae; genus Clostridium; species Clostridium sp. YIM B02551. The sequence continues at coordinate 17,801 of NZ_JAKGTF010000013.1, forward strand.
TAAGTAACCGTAATAACATTCTATTCTCATATGCAAATGAAACTTAAGTGAGAGGTGAGTAAGATGAGGCCTTTAACAAGACAAGAAATTAAGAAAAAAATTATAAATGATAAATACAATAAACAATACAATGAGAGGCAGCATGAAAGAGATATAAACGCAGTGGTAATAAATAGTGTTTCTAAGTCAATCGGAGGATTAAGAAGACCTAATCATAAAAAGGCTATAGGACAGAGGTGAATTATTTGGACAAGCTCAAAAATGAATTATATGAATGTATAGAAAAGTATGGTTCAACACATGAGATTACAATAGCTAAAAGCCAAGAACTAGATAGATATATGAATAAGAATGGTGGAGTTCTTAAAAAAGAAGGGGTGATGTAATGTTTGTACTTACAATACCAGGAGAACCAAAAGGGAAAGGAAGACCAAGACTAGGCAAGAATGTAACATACACTCCTAAGGATACTGTAGAGTATGAGAACTTAGTAAAACTATGCTTCTATCAAAGTGAGTATAAAAAGCTAGAAGGTGAAATTAAAGCAACTATTAAGGCGTATTACTCTATCCCTAAAAGTGCAAGTAAAAAGAATAGAAGTTTAATGGAACAAAACTTAATTAGACCAACGAAAAAGCCTGATTTGGATAATGTAGCAAAAATCATTTTAGATAGTTTAAATAAACTTGCATATGATGATGATAGCCAAGTTGTGGTCTTAGTAATTGAAAAATTTTATTCAGATAATCCAAGAGTAGTTGTAAGCTTAGATGCTCTTTAGCAGGTGATTTTATGAAGCAGGTTTGGAACTCATTCCAGGTTAGAGGAATAAAAGAAGTTGCAAATAAAACAATTCTACAGATTGAAACAGATATTCCAAAGGATCAAATATTAAGATACAAGTCAGATAGTGGGATATTAGGAGAAATAAGATTAGAAGATTATCGCACAATTACTGCAGAACAAAGGAAAAAGATATTTGCGTTTGTAAAAGATGTTTCTCTCTACACCGGATATGAAGCAGAGTATGTAAGAGATCTACTAACATTGAGTTTCTGTTATGAGAATAACATTGAACCATTTTCACTATCAAATTGTAGCCTGGAGGTTGCTAGGGAGTTTATAAGTTATCTAATTGACTTTTGTATTAGCTTAGATATTCCACTCTCACAATCAGCGCTAGAGCGTACAGATGATATAGGTAAGTTCTTGTACATGACTATTAAAAAAGAAATCTGCAGCATTTGTGGAGATAAAGGAACTATATACACCTTAGACAGAGATAAAAATAAAATGTGTCTCTGCCAAGTTCATCATGATTTGGCTAAATCAAAAGGATTATTGCAATTTCAAAAACTATATAAAGTTTATGGTATTAAATTTCAAGGAGGTTAAGGTAATGGGAACGTTAGTTGCAGTAGCAATACCATTTAAAAACTTCAGAGAAAAAATAAGATTAACTAAACATTGGATAAATAGAGCTAAAAAAGTAGAGATAAATAATAATTTTGTAATAGTTGAAATGGAGGATTTATAAATGAAAAGTACAGGAGTAGTTAGAAAGTCAGACCAATTAGGAAGAATAGTTTTACCAAAAGAATTAAGAAAGACATTAAACCTTAATGAAGGTGATTCACTAGAGATTTATACAGAGGGAGAAAATATCATCTTAAAAAAATATGCTCCAGGATGTGTATTCTGTGGTGAAGTTGATAATACCACTGAATATAAAGGACAAACTATTTGTAAGGGATGCTTAAAAGATTTGAAAGGAGCCAAATAGATGGAATATATAAACGACATTAATATCCTAGATGCAGTAATACATGTACTAGATAATAATTCGGACGAGCCAATATTAAATGAGTACAAGCTTGATTTAGGGGACGAGGTATATAAATTCTTGTACAGGCATTTAGAAAAATCATTTAAAGATGAAGAATTAAAATATGCAATTTTCAATATAGAAAGAAATATAGTTAAGGAACTTTCACAAGAGTATCTTAATGGAGTTAATACAGATTTAGTAGAAGTTTCTAAGGAAATAGCAAGACAGCTATTTAGCATCATGAAAGACAATGGGAATATTCCATCGTGTGATCTAATTGTAACAACACTTTCTACAGATCAAGGGCCACTATTAGCATTACTTAAGTTAGATTATGTAAACACATTCACTCATAAGATTGATTTTATAGAGGACAAGATAGGAATAAATTTAATAAGACAGTTTGGAGGATTACCTCAAACAAGCGCTCGTATAAGTAAGGCAGCATTTATTAAACCAATTAGAGAAAATCAAGATTTCAATCTAATGGTAATTGATAAGCAAAGGAAAAATAGAACTGAAGAAGAATATGGAGTCAATTATTTTATAAATAACTTTTTAGGATGCACTCTTATAAAGAATGAAAGAGATATGACAAAAACATTTATGAATAAATCTGAAACCTGGATAAGAAACAATGTAGTTCAAGATGCAGACAGAGCTGAACAGATAAGGAACGTTATCAAAAATAAGCTAAAGGAAGAAGAGTCTATAAATATTCCAGAACTTTCAGAGAAAATCTTTAAAGAAGAGCCTGAAGCAAAAAAGTCATTTGATGATTATATTACATCTCAAGGTTTAGGAGAAGAAATTCAAGTAGATAAGCAGTATGTAGAAAAGAAGCTTAAAAGAACTAGGTTAAAAATTGATAAGGATATAGATTTATACATTGATGAAGAATCATATAACGATAAGTCTAAATTTGAAATAGTAAGGAATGGCGATGGAAGCATCAATCTAGTTATTAAGCATGTTATGAACTATATAGAGAAATAGAACAGGAATAACCTCATATGGGAGTATAGCTATAAAATTATATTCTCATATGAGTTTCAAGTGAGAAGGTGAGGTAATGAAGCGGTGCATATTATGCCATAGATCACTTAAATCAGAGGAAAGTCTAGCAAGGGGAATGGGTCCAAGTTGCTGGGCAAAACTCAAAAAGATTGATAAGGAAGAAAAGCGAAAAAGAAAATTAAAGTTTGAAGCTAAAAAGCGTAAAGAGGAAGTATTAAAAGGGCAAGTTAGTTTTGAAGAATTGGAGGGGATTTAATGGAATTAGTAATAGACAACTTTGCAGGAGGTGGAGGGGCATCTACTGGGATTGAACTAGCGATAGGGCGTTCAGTCGATATAGCAATTAATCATGATCCTGATGCTATTGCAATGCACAAAGCAAATCATCCAAAGAGTAAACACTACTGTGAAAGTGTTTGGGAAGTAGATCCTATTGAAGCAACTCAAAGAAAACCAGTTGCATTAGCTTGGTTTAGTCCAGATTGTAAGCACTTTAGTAAGGCTAAGGGCGGAAAACCAGTTGAAAAGAAAATACGTGGACTAGCATGGATTGTTCTTAAGTGGGCAGGAAAAGTTAGACCGAGAGTTATTATATTAGAAAATGTTGAAGAATTTCAAACCTGGGGGCCTTTAAAAAAGGGCAGACCTATAAAAAATAAAAAGGGAGAAACATTCAGGAAATGGAAAGGGCAGCTTGAATCATTAGGGTATGTAGTAGACCATAGAGAATTAAAAGCTTGTGATTATGGTGCTCCTACAATAAGAAAAAGATTCTTCTTAATAGCCAGGTGTGATGGTAAAAAAATTGTATGGCCTGAACCAACACATGGAAATCCAAATACTTTAGAAGTTCAAGCAGGGTTATTAAAACCATGGAAGACTGCAGCAGATATTATCGATTGGTCAATTCCATGTAAAAGTATTTTCGAAAGAAGTAAACCATTAGCAGAAAATACACTCAAAAGAATAGCAAAAGGTCTTGAAAAATTTGTCTTTAAAAACCCTGAACCGTTTATTGTGAGTATTGGTCAAACTGGATTTAGTAAGGACAGGTCAAGAAGTATACATGATCCTTTGAATACTATAGTCAGTAAAGCAGAAGCTTGCTTGGTTGCACCTACACTTATTCAGTACCATACAGAAACAAGTAAAACAGGTGTAAGAGGACAGAAAGTAAATGAACCATTAATGACATTGGATAGTTCGCCAAGATACGGACTTGTAAGTGCATTCATATCAAAAAGTTATGCAGGTGAGAGTAGATCTGTTGCAAGTGGAATGAATGATGGAATACACACTATTACTGCTAGAGCTTGTCATTCATTAGTTGAAGTCAAGCTAGATAAAGAATGCACTAATCATCATGAAGAAGTACAAAAATATTTGAATAAATACTATGGGAAACCAGTATTTGGTGATAAGGCAAATCAATCATTTTTAACTAAATACTATGGAAATGATGTGGGACAAGATATAGATAAACCTTTAGGTACTGTTACAAGTAAAGATAAGTTTGGATTGATAACAATAAAAGAAGTAGATTATCAAATAGTTGATATTGGATTGAGGATGCTAGAACCTCATGAACTATTTGCAGCTCAAGGTTTCCCTTCTAACTATATTATTGACCATGACTATACCGGGAAACCATATCGTAAAACAGCACAAGTTGCAAGATGTGGAAATGCAGTTCCGCCACCATTTGCAAAAGCTTTAGTTGAAGCTAATCTACCAGAATTATGTGATAAGAAATTGAAAGAAATAAGTTAGAAGGGTGAAGTATATGAAGTTTTTAATAGTTTGTTCAATAATTTACATTGCATTATTAGTAGCTTTTTGCGTTTGCATTATAAAACGTTGGCTTAAAGTAAATAAAAGAATAAAGCAGCTAGATAAAGACATAGAGAACCTTCAGATGAAACTAAGAACAGCACATGCTAAAGAAGATATTAAGAAACAGATAACACAGAAGATATGGTTAAGAAAAAGATTGTTAGGGGAAGACAATTAACCATTCTAGATAACGATAGAAAAATATCATGTAGGTACGTAATATTAATTTTGTCGCTGTAATTAAATTTAAATAGGTCTTTGAAAATCGAATAATATGATGCTTACAATTTGTGTTATAATTGATTCAGAATATCAAATTATGGTTAATTAAAATAAAGATAGAAAATATCTAGTAGATATCATTATGGAGGATATAATGCTTGTAGCTATTCCAATTGTTATTTCAGTAATATCATTAATATTGAGTTTAATTTTAGCTTTTCGAACATGGTGGACTGAACGTTTTAAATTAGATTTTGAATTTATAAAATGGTTTGGTAGTAATGATGGGAATCACCCTATGTTTCTTTGGTTATATATAAAGAATTATTCAAAACTTCCTTGTTCAGTTTTAGAAATTAAGACGTATTATGAACGTAATGGAGAAATAATTGAAGGGTCTGGTACAGGAAGTAAAAAATTAGTATTAACAAAGATAAGAGGCGATAAGAATTCAAATGAAGTTTATAGTTTGGATTATCCAATAAAAATAGAACCGTATAATTCTATTGGTGGATATTTTCATGTATTTTCTAAGTATGGATTTTATCCTTATGAAGAAGGTGTTATTAAAATTACAGTTAGAACGACGAGAGGTTCTGTAACGAAGAAGGTGTTTATGGATAGAGGAAAAAATATCTTCCGTGTTTTGCAACGTAGAAATTTATCTAATGATATGATAGTTGAAAAAAGAACAGATGGTTCCATAATTAATTACTTAAACGATACGGATTAAGATTAATTACTATATATCAAGCTCAAAGTGAATTTTTTCTCGTATCATAAATAAATAAATAAATAAAAAATAAATAGCAAATTGTAAAATCGCATTATTCAAGAAATTGAATTTGCGATTTTTTTAATGCGGCATACCAATAATTAATCCTCCAAATACAAATGTATATGTAGTTGAGGGTGATGAAACTTAAAGGAGGGATGTTGATTGAAAATATATAGAGTATTGGTAGACAAGCTGCCTAAGGAATGTCTTTTATGTCCTTTAAAAACAAATGGAATAAAGATAGAAAACCTTCAGTGTGGAAAAATAAACACACAAACATCTGAGGAATGGACTGTGGGAAGTTTTGTTCCTGATAATAGATGCAGGTTAGAAGAAATGTAGGAGGGATAATGATGACTAAAGAGGAGTTATTAAAGTATAGAAAAATATCTCATGAGATAGATTTACTTAAAAGACAATTAGAAAAAGTTGAACCTGAGTATACAACTGATTCAGTTACTGGCTCATATGTAGACTTCCCTTTCGTACAACATAATATTAAAATATCTGGTTATGACACTGACACCTATAAAAAAAGAATTGCTAATATAAAAAGAAGGTTAAGTAAAAATCTTAATGAACTGATGGAAGAAAAGGACAAGCTTACAGAATATATTTATAGCTTGGATGATAGCAGTCTTAGGCAGATATTAATTTATAAATACATTGATGGACTATCATGGATGGAGATAGGTAATAAAATGAATTATGCAACTAGTACAGTAAGATTGAAACACGATACTTTCATGAAAAGATTAGCACCTATTAGCACATCAAACGTGTTATGATTGTATCATGGAAATGTATATATTATGGCAGTAAGTAGGGACTTACAACTGGTTACTGTGGTGAAACACTCAATTAATTTTGGGTGTTTTTTTATTTTGGTGTAATGGGCGGTGTGATTTAAACTAATCATCAAAACAAAGGAGGAATGAAAATGAAAATATTAAGTTTATTTAGTGGGATAGGTGCTTTTGAAAAGGCATTAGAAAATCTAAAGGTTGATTATGAATTAGTGAATTATTGTGAGATTGATAAGTTTGCAAGTTATGCATATGAAATTATACATAATAAACCAGATCACTTTAATTTGGGGGATATAACAAAAGTTAATATTAATTTGCTCAAAGATTTTGACTTACTTACTCATGGAAGTCCTTGTCAAAGCTTTAGTTTGGCAGGTAATGGAGAAGGTGGGGATGAAGGTAGTGGAACAAAATCTTCATTAATGTGGTATACAGTTGATATTATTAGAAATAAGATGCCTAAGTATATCATTTGGGAGAATGTGAAAGCTGTAATATGCAAGAAACATAAACATAATTTCGATAAGTACATTTCAACATTAAGTGATTTAGGATACAATAACTACTTTAAAGTTTTAAATAGCAAAGATTATGGAGCTGCACAAAGCAGAGAAAGATTGTTTGTTATTTCAATAAGAAAAGATGCAGATACTAAAGGATTCTTATTTAAAGTAAGAGATCATAGAAAAACTACTATGAGAGATATATTAGATGTATACACTGATGAAAAATATTATATAAAAGATAATATAGCAAATGAATTAACTAAGCGTTTTGAAATGAAACTAAATAATAGAAAACCGAGTGAAAATGGAATACTTAAATTAGGAGATATTAATAATCCTAAATTACTGGATATGAATAAGCGTGTATTCTCTAAGGATGGTACAAGCCCGACACTATTAACTGGTGGAGATAGTATACCTAAGATAGTAGAATGTAGAATCAGAAGACTTAATCCTCATGAGTGTTGGAAGTTACAAGGATTTGGAGATGAGTACCATAAGGTTAAAGAAGCACTAGAAGAAAAATTTTATAATGGCAAAGATAATTCAGATAGTCAAATGTATAAAATGGCTGGGAATAGTATAAATGTTGATGTTTTAGAAGATCTATTCTTTGAATTATTTATTGAGAGATAAAAACAAATTATCAGAGTAAACTGGAGGTGATAATATGGAGTATACAGCAATGAAATGTAAGTCATGCAAGAAAGAATTCGTAGTTGTGACAGAGGATCATGAAGCAAACAAGCGTGAAGGTAAGTATACTTCATGTTGTTACTGCGGATCTAAAAGAATAATTAAGGAAAAAGAGACAGACTCAATTAAAGAATGCATGAAGGAGAGATCATATTTTAGAAACAAAAATGGAGCAATTCAGCAAAGATAAGAATATGAAAACAATAAATGAAAAGCTTAAATTTCAATGATTTGTTTATTGTTTAAATGTCCGGCATGCTAGGGAGAATATTCTATGAAGAATAGACTTTCCTAACAATAATACTTTTATCATTAATTAAGAATTATAATTTATCGTAATAATAAATATTACTTGAAATCGTAAATGCATCTTAATTAATGACTTAATCATATGAGATACTTTCCCTAACATACCCGCACCTCCGCAATATTTAGTTTTCGAAATAGTTTATGAATCCTGTTAAAATTTGGTTCAAAAATTAAAGGATATCAGTTCTTTTTGTAGAAGTTATTCTATTGGAGGGGTGAGAGAATGGATAAAATAATAGATATTAAGAAAAATTATATTCATGAGTTAAATCGAATAACGAACAAATTAAACCAATTAGAAAATGGTAGAGTATATGAATTAAGTAAGGTTAAAAGTGATGGTAGTATAGTTACTAATGTATGTCAATTGAGAGAAATGATTGATAAATTATTAGGTATGATAGAATATAATGAAGAATCTGAAATAATAAAAGCTTTTAAAATGAAAGATGAAGCTGGATTATAATCAAAAGAACTCTTAATCGAGTTCTTTTTCATTTATACAAGTATAAGGCAGGTGGTGAGTATGTAATGCCAAGGAGCAGAAGTCCCAATAGGGATAGAGCATTTGATTTATACAAAGTTAAAAAAGGAGCGATAACAAATAGAGAGATAGCAACCGTACTAAATGAAGATGAAAAGAAGATTGCAGTATGGAAGCAAAGGGATAAATGGAATGAAAATATTAATGTTGTACAACAAAAAAATAAAAGTTGTACAACAAAATGTAAAACAAAGAAAAAAGAAGTTAATGAAAAGCCTGTTGTTGAGGAAGTTGAGGAGGTATTAAAAAATACTGAATTAACTGATAAGCAAAGGCTTTTTTGCATTCACTATATAAAATGCTTTAATGCCACTAAAGCAGCAATTAAGGCAGGGTACTCAAAAGATACTGCAGGAGAGCAAGGATATCAACTACTTCAAAAAACTTCAATTCAGACTGAGATTAATAAACTCAAAGCTTATAAGTTAAATAGGGCAATGTTAAGTGAAGATGACATATTCCAAAAGTACATTGATATTGCATTTACAGATATAAGTGACTATATGGATTTTGGACAAAGGGAAGTACCTATGTTAAATCCAGTATCAGGAGAACCACTCATTAATGAGGATGGTAATCCCATGACTTATACCGTAGATTTTGCTCATTTTAAAGATAGTAGCGAAGTTGATGGGACTTTAATATCTGAAATTTCAAAAGGTAAAGATGGAGCTAAGCTAAAGCTACAGGATAAAATGAAAGCATTACGATGGTTATCAGATAGAATGGATTTATTATCAACTGAAACAAAAGAAAAACTTAAGATTGAGAATGCTAAATTAGATCTAGCGAGAGCCAAATCTGGAAATGAAGATAATGAGGAAATAGAAGACGATGGATTCATTGAAGCACTTCAAGGAACTGTAAAAGAGGTGGAGTGGACTGATGAAGAAATTAATTAATAGAGTAAAAAAGGTTATCTTTAAATTTAGTCCATTTTCAGTTAAGCAATTAAAAGTATTAAATTGGTGGCTTCCTAATTCTCCAGTAAAAGATAAAGATGGAATAATAGCAGATGGCTCAATTAGAAGTGGTAAAACATTATCTATGTCATTAAGCTATGTTCTTTGGGCAATGAGTACATTTGAAAATCAAAGCTTTGGAATGTGCGGAAAAACGATAGGATCATTTAGACGTAATGTTCTTTTTTGGCTTAAGCTAATGCTAAAGGCTAGAAAGTATAAGGTAGACGATTTAAGAGCAGACAATTTAGTAATTATATCAAAGAATGGGGTAACAAATTACTTTTATATTTTTGGTGGTAAGGATGAAAGGTCACAAGATCTTATACAAGGTATAACTTTAGCTGGAGTCTTCTTTGATGAAGTTGCATTAATGCCCGAAAGCTTTGTTAATCAAGCAACAGGACGATGTTCAGTTGATGGCTCAAAGTATTGGTTTAACTGCAATCCAGATGGACCATATCACTGGTTTAAGATTAATTGGATAGATAAGAAGAAAGAAAAAAATATACTATATCTTCACTTTACAATGGATGATAATTTAAGTTTATCGGAAGAAATAAAGAGTAGATATAAAAAAATGTATTCAGGAGTTTTCTATAAAAGATATATCTTAGGACTTTGGGTGATGGCTGAAGGAATTATCTATGATATGTTCAATGAAGCAGTTCACAAAGTAGCAAATATCTTTAGGGCGTACACTGAATACTACGTTAGTATTGACTACGGTACTCAAAACGCAACTGTTTTTATTTTATGGGGTAAATGTGATGGCAAGTGGTATGCCGTTAAGGAATACTATTATAGCGGACGAGAGGAAGTAAAGCAGAAAACAGATAACAAATATTATACTGACTTAGAAGAATTCTTAGGAGATATTATTCCAAAGGAAATAATAATAGATCCTAGTGCTGCTTCATTTATTGCAGTTATAAGAGAAAAAGGGAAATACAAAGTTAGAAAAGCGAATAATGATGTTGATGATGGCATTAGAAATGTCAGCAGAGCATTGAGCCTTGGGTTAATTTTCTTTAATAATTGTTGTGAAATGATTTTTAGAGAATTCTTTTCATATATTTGGGATGAAAAAGCAAGTAGAACAGGTAAGGATAAGCCAGTAAAAGAAAATGATCATGCGATGGATGCTATAAGATATTTTGTTAATACGATACTATTTAAAGATATGAATCCATATGATGATGAAGTTTATAGCAAAGGAAAAGGTGTTAATAAGACTACTAATCCATACAGGAAAGGAGGAACAGTATTCTAATGCCAGATATAAGAGAAACACTATTAGGACTTCCTACTTCTGAAGTTAAGGAAAGGAAGAAAGTAAAAAGAGATTATTATTTTTATAAAGGTGAATGCAAAGATATTGATGCTGCTAAAGTAGACAAAGTTTTATTGGGTCAAAGTTGGGATGTTAATGATAATGTTGACTATACTCCAACACAAGACATAAGAAATAAAACGAAGCCATTGCTAAAGAAACAAGCTAGATTCATGTTTGGGAATGAACCTTTTATTCTATTTAAGCCAGATAACCTAGATGATAAAGATAAATGTGAAGGATTAAGAAGATTTGTTGATGATGTTCTAGAAAGTAATAAATTCTGGAATAACACTAGAAAAGCCTTTCTTATGAGTACTATAAAAAAGAGAATCCTTTTAAGAGTTGAAGCTAATCCAGATATGCCAATCATAATTAAATATGAAAATATTGAAGACTTCTATTACAAAGAGCAGAATGGAAGATTACTCGAAGTTAAGTTTTTTGAAGATGATGAAGAAAATGTCTTTAAGGATTCAGATAGTGGAAAAATTTATTACATTCACACTTATTATTACGATAAGCAAGATGGAGCTTCTGATTATGAGGCATTTTATATGAAGCAAACCTACAAGGGTGACGATCTTAACAAACCTACAGAAGAAATTACTCAAGCAACTGGATTTGAAAATATACCATGTTGGTTAATAAAAAATGGTGGAGAGTTAGGGGATGATTTTGGAGAATCTGATGTAGATGATTTAAGGGAACTCCAAAATAAATACAATAGAAAAAATTCAGACTTTGCCGATGCATTAAGATTTCAAATGTTTGGTGCAGAAGCTGTTATCGATGGTGAAAAAGAAGATGTAGATAGTTTAACTGTAGCGCCTAATGCACTTCATGCAATAAGAACTAATAGTGAAGCTGCAGAGCAAGGGAAACAAGCAATTATTCAAAGACTTGAATATAGCATGGGGAATGCAGAAGCTGCTAATTCATATTTAAATAGACTAGATGAAGATATGAGAAGTATACTTGATATGCCGTCGGTAAAAGACTTAAGCAATATACCAAGTGCCAAGGCAATGAAGTATCTTTATAATGACTTAATTGGACGATGTGAGGAAAAGTGGAATGATTGGGAGCCAATATTAAAAGAATTGATTGGCTTTATCATAACAGCAGGAAAGCATTGTTATAAAGATAAATTTAAAGATGAATGGAGCAAGTTAAAATATACGATTATATTTACTCATAACTATCCATTACCTTCAGATGATGAAGATAAAAAGAAATTAGCCTTAGAAGAAGTTAATGCAAATGTAAGAAGTCGTACAAGCTACATTAAGGAATTTACAGATGAAGAGGACGCAGAAAGTGCATTAGAACAAATTCTTGATGAAATTCAAATGGTTAATGCAGCAGAACAGGACCAATATCAAAAGGGAGTAAATCAAGAGATTAATTCTGGTGGTGTTAGCTAGTGAGTGAATACCAAGATAGAATTCTTGAGGCAAGAAAGGAGTTTTTAAAGCTCACAATCGCTCAAGAAAATGAGATTTTAAAAATATATGAAGATGCAAGTAAGCAAATAAGTTATAAATTATGTAAAGCTAAACCAGGAGGATTAACATCAAGGTACTTAAGCGAATTAGATAGATCTATTAAGGATTACGTAAATGAAGTTAGAACAAATTTAAGTAAATCTTTGAAAAATGGCATTGAGGCAAGTGCACAAATAGCAAGTTCAGTTCAAGCCAGTTATATTGACATGATGAATCCAAGAGAAGATATTAAGAACACATTTAGTAAGATGTTTACTTTGTTACCCAAAGATATAACAAAACAGCTTATTGGTTCTAATTATTATTCTGATGGCAAAACATTAGATCAACGTTTATGGGAATTAACTAAAAGTAATTCAAGAGCAATAGATAATCTAATAAAGATAAATGTTGCTAAAGGTGCAAATGCGAGAGAGTTGGCTGAACAATTGGATTCTTATATTAATCCTAAGAATAAAATGGAATCAAAGCCGTTATATATGATTAATGATAAAGGCAATAAAGTAAAAGTTCCATTACCTGATGGCGTAAGCTATAACGTCTCATATCAAGCTAGAAGATTGGCAAGGACTAGCCTAACTCATGCTCATAATGAGAGTTATATTCAAGGTTCAAAAATGAATCCTTTTTGCAAGGGACTAAAGTGGAATCTGAGTCCAGCGCACTACGAAAGAATGCATGGGAGAAGTGATATATGTGACGAGAATGCGAATAGTAATAAATACTCACTAGGACAAGGAGTTTATCCATCAAATGAATATCCTACATCCCATCCTAACTGTTTATGTTATCCTACTCAAGAAAACACACCAGTAGATCAGGCAAGAGATGAACTAATTGATTGGTTAAACGGTGGAGAAAATAGTGAATTAGATAATTGGTATAAGAACTTTGGGAAAGAATTTGGATTAACCGAAGAACTTAACAATAAAACAAGTGATATTGTTCCTAAAAATGGATATAATAATAGTAAAGAAGCTAAGGAATATTTAATGAATAATCTGGGGTTCGAAAAGGTATCTTTTTCAGGTTTGAAAGATGACCTTGGAGTTATGATTACAAGAAAAATTGAGAATGTTTTTAATAATTTCCCTGAACTTAGAGGATTTATTAATGAAATAAAAGTAACTTCAACTAAGACAGCTTATGCTTCAGCTTCACTATCATATAATAGAATTGAAAAAGAAATGCATGCAACATTAAATATATCTAAGGTCTTAATGGGTGATATGGAAACTGTTAATAAATATTACCTAAGAGATTTAAAAGCAAAATTTCATCCTAAAGGTACCGATGCTGAATCTATTATAACTCATGAACTTGGACACTTTATAGAATTCATCTTGAATATAAAATTAGGAAAAGGAAGTATTGAAGATGGAATAAATAATATTAGGAACTCTACTATATCAAGAGAGTTAAGAGAAGAAACCTTGAATTTATGCAAGATCGGTTTAAGTGATATTGATAAAAATCTCTCGATATATGCTAGAGAAAACTCAGCGGAATTCATGGCAGAAGCTTTTGCAGAGGCAATGGACTCAAAAAGGCCTAGAAAGATAGCAAAAATATTCATGAAACTATTAAGAACGAGAATGGAGGAATTAAAGTGACAATGCCATATTTACCGGAGGAATTAGCAGATTATATAGTAACATCTGATAATGAGGATGGATTAAAAATTAGTGAAGATGCTCCAGAAGAGATAAAGAAGAAATTTAGAGAATGGAGAAAAGAAGTAGAAGTACCTACTATCGAGATTGTGTAAGATAAAATCCGATAGTAGGTACTTTTATTTGAGGTGAAAGAAGATGAAAGTTATATGTGAAGAATGTAAGCGAGAATTTGAAATGACACAGGACAAGTTAAAAGAGTCCTATATTGGAGCCATGCTTACAGAAGTATATTATCATTGTCCTAACTGTAATAAAAAACATATAGTTGGTGTCATGAATGCAAAGTGTAGAAGATTAAAAAGAGCTATGCAGATTGAAATAATGAGAAAATTTGCTTCAAATAACAATATTGATTTAATACTTCAGGACAAAAAGATAGATGATATACAAAAAGCACTGCATCATGAGATTAATAGAATAAATGGAAAATAGAGCATGTAGTAATTTAACGATAGTCATATAGTTGTTATACTATGTTAGCAATATAAAGTAGCATGAATATATATAATAAAGAATTATAGATTTGTAATAGATTTTCCCAGTATGTACAATTAAGTCATAAGGGGGAAGGAATTATGAATATAGAATTAATAGAAAGAACTATAGAGTCAAAAATGCATTATGTAAAAAGTGCAAAAGGAAATGAATATAGATACAGCTTATATAGAGATTGGAGAGAGGATAAGTCAAATCCTAAAGACAAAAAGATTATTGCTATAATGCTTAACCCTAGTAAAGCAAAATGTGTAGAAGGTGATAATACCATAACTAATATAACTAATTATTTTAGTGAAGATGGTTTCGAAAGGCTAACTGTATATAATTTATTTGCTTTAATGAGTACAAATCCCCAAGAACTAAAAAATCGAGAGATTCTATATGAAGAAAAAAATATAGAATTAATTAAAGAAGGTTTAAAGGATATAAATAGTGAAGATATTATTTTGATTGGATGGGGAAGAATTGATGGTGAAGCTAAATATATTAGGGAGCAAGCGAATAAAGTTTTGAGATTACTAGAAAATCATATAGAAAATTTAAGATGTTTTAAAGACAAAAAGGGAATAATGCCAAGGCATCCAGTTATAATCGGAAAAGAGTGGACACTGCCACATTATGAAATTAAGATGTATGAGCTATAAGAGAGTAGAAATCTACTCTCTTTTATTTATCGCCTTTTAACTAAGTATGCAGGCGTAAAAGAACAAACTTAGGAACTCTATAAGCGTGTCGAACACGTAAAAAACGAAATGGAGGAATTAATAATGGCAATTTTAAAAGAAATCATAGGTGAAACAGCCTATAACACTTTATCAGAAGAAGTTAAAAATAAGTATAAAGAAGTGGATTTAGTTGATAGTTCTAACTATGTTCCTAAGGAAAGATTTACTCAGGTTAACGATGAGAAGAATGACTATAAGAAGCAGATAACTGAAAGAGATAAGCAATTAAATGATCTTCAAGCAAAAGTTAAAGATAATGAGGAATTGAGTAAAGAGATAGAAGCTCTTAAGACAGCCAATTCAACAACTGCTAGTGAATATGAAGATAAGCTTAAGAAAATTCAATATGATATAGCACTAAATAATGCATTAAAAGATAGTAAGGCAAAAGATATAAACCTTATTAAAGCATTACTTGATAATGAAAAGTTAAAAGTTAATGGTGAGGAAATAATTGGACTTAAAGAGCAATTAGAAACTATCAGAAAAGAGAAAGATTACTTATTTGAAAAAGACGTCCCTGGGACTGGTTCATTTAATACTGGTGGAAAATCAAGTTTAGGTAGAGAAGGAGATTTAAGTTTAGGGGAAAGGTTAGCAAAAGAAAAAACTGAACAATTAAAATCAAGTGAAGATGCAAATAAATTCTTTAAATAAGGGAGGAAAAAATAATGAGACAAAGTTCAACATCCATAATGGGTGAACAAAAAAATATTCTAGCTTTAGCTGGGCACTTATTTCAAAACACCAATATCAAAGTATCCAACACTGTAGCAACTTTAACAAATGGAATTTTACCAGCTGGTACCATAGTTGATAAGAATGGTAAGAGTGTTAATACAGCTGAATTAGGTTCAAGTGCTTTTGGAATTGTATACGAAGATGTAGACTTTACAAATTCAAAAGGAACTGAGGTTGTACCAGTTACAATATTTGGATTTATTAAGGCAAGTGCATTACCTGCTACACCAGTTGCAGAAACTAAAGCAGCTTTAAAAATGATTCAATTTCTATAAAATTTAAGGAGGGAAAATAGATGAATTTAGTAGATTTTATAAATGCAACACAAATAGCTCTATATGTTAAAAACTTACCACCTCAAACAACAATCGACGAGGTGTTATTTACTAATGCAAAACAATGGGGGACTGAACTTGAACTTGCTAAAGGTTCAAGACAAAGACCAGTAGCTTTAAGAATGTCAACATTTGATGTAGCTGTTAAACCAAGGGCGCTAAAGGCGAGCTTAGACCTTAAAAAGAAAGAACTACCTTTCTTCAAAGAATCTGTCTTAATAAAAGAAAGAGATAGACAAAATTTAATGATGGCTATGCAAGCCAATAATCAAAATTTAGTTGACCAGCTTATTTCACAAATTTATGAAAATTATCAATCTTTAGTAGAGGGTGCAAACGTACAAGCTAGAAGAATGAGATCACAAGTGCTTCAAAAAGGTGAAATTAATATTGTAACAGAGGATGGAGATATAGTAGTTGATTATGAAATCCCAACAGCACATAAAGAAACTTTAATAGGACTAGCTACTTGGGATAATGTTGATGCTGATATAGTTGGAGACTTGGTTAGATGGATGAAAGCACTAACCAATGATGGGTATGCTAAACCAACCAGAATACTACTTACTGATAAAACATTTGGATATGTAAAATTGAATGCAGCTATTATTAATGAGTTGAAAGCTAGAAATATTGGGGCTGTTATTGTAACTGATCAGGACATAATCAATTATATAAACACAAAGCTTGGTTTATCTGTTGGTATTTTGAATGGTACATTTAAGGATGAAGAAGAAAATACATTAAACTATTACGAGGATGATCTTGTTACTTTAATACCAGATGGAGCTCTTGGAAAGACTGTGTATGGTACTACTCCAGAAGAAGCTGATAAAGTATTTGGTTCAGGTAAACTTGATACTCAAATAGTTAATACAGGAGTAGCTATCACAACAATGCTTAAGGAAGATCCTGTTACTATTGAAACTAAGGTATCACAATTAGTTTTACCTTCATTTGATAGAGCTGATGAATGCTTCTTTGCAAAAGTTAAATAGGTAAGGGGATTTTCTCCTTGCCTTATTTTTATATTTGAAAGGAATGATTAAAATGGCAAAAGCTAAAGTAAATGCAGAAGAAAGAAATGTGAAGGTAAAGGCTAAGAAAAACTTGAAATATGATAAAGATGTTATAAAGAAAGGTCAAGAATTCTTAATGAGAGAATCTGATGTTGAAAATGATTCTGATAACTATGAGTTTATTGGAAAACTAGAGAAAAAACCTGGTAATGGAGCAGATAATAATAGTGATGGCGATGGTAATAGTGGAACTGGTGATGGAAATGGCAAACAAGAGTAGGTGAGGCATAAATGGATGAATTAACTCTTTTAAAGTTATTGATTCAGGAAAAAAAGTATCCATACTTTACAGATGAGGAACTCATCGGATTTCTTGCATTGAATAATAATAGTATTAAACTCACTGCTTCAAAGCTATGTCTTATGAAAGCTGATGGAGAAAAAAGCATTAAAATTGGGCCAATAACAATTGAAAACGCAAGTCCAGATTATTGGACAAATCTTTCAAATCAATATCTATCTGAATATAATGCAGAAAATACATCGACTTCATCAAGCGGAGGATATTATAAATCTTCTATGAGAAGGAGCGATGAGAAGTGATAAATTTAGAAAGAGTTAAAGGACAAGTTCTTAAAGCTATTTCTATAAAACCAACTCACATTTCACTTATGAGAAATGAAGTAGATAGCAATGGAATGCGAGGAGGGAAAAAAAGAGCCGATTTAGTTGCTAAAATAGATGTTTTCATCGATGATTCAAACCATAGTAATGTAGGTGGTAACAATAAGATTACTGGGGAAGGTAAAGAAGCTGGAAGCATATACTCAGTGAAAAACATATCAATGCTGATTGTAGCAGAAGGTTTTGAGGTAAAAGTAGGGGACTATTTTGAGCTTAATGGACTAAGATATGAGGTTACTTATCCTGGATTAATCATGGGAAATATCTATGAATCAGATTTGGAGGTAACGAATTAATGTCAGATGGACTAAAAATTGATATGCAAGGATTAGATAAAGCAATGAAAAACCTAAGTGAGTTTACACCAAAGCTTAAAGCAGCACTGCTATTAGACGCTCAAAACATAGCATATAGCATGGAAAAGTGGGCGAAAGAAAAAGGAAATGCAATTTGGGAAGATAGAACTGGACATGCAAGACTTTTTTTAGGAGCAACAGTTAAATGGAAGAATGTTGATGAGTTAATGGTGTCATTAAGTCACTATGTGGATTATGGAGTTTATCTTGAACTCTGCAATGAAGGTAAATATGCAGTTCTAGAAAAAGCTATTCAAGAATTCGCACCTCAATTTCTAGAAGGATGGAAGAAAATAATAAGTTCTATAAAGGTGTGATTTAATTATATGACAAGAAAAGAGATATTTGATATTTTAGATCCAGTGTATCCATGCTACGCAATTGGTGAACATGAAGGATTATGCAAAGAGCCACATATAGTACTTAAGTTTGATAATCAGATTAATAGCTTAAATAATAGCCAGGGTGGATGGCAGATAATTCACATTTTCTGTTATGTTCCTTTGGGAGATATAACTGAATTAGATCAAATGATTATAAAAGTAAAAGAACTATTGAAAGGCAAGTTAGAGGATACTGGCACAGTTACACCAGAAATAATAGATGAAAGTATAAAAGCATATACAAGGAGACTAACATATAAAAAACCTAAGGAGGTAGTATAAAATGGGAGTAAGTTTTGCTCAAGATGGAGGAGATTTTTTATACAATGTAGTTAGAGTGGATATCGAAGAATTAGACTCTACTACATTTGATGTTAAAACTGATGGTAAAAAAATAAAAATTGATTGTGACTCTGAAATTGGACTTGATCCACAAATAAATGAAGGTAAAAAGAATACATTAAGGGATAGTAAAAAGATACTTGCCCAAGCAGAGGATGAAGATCTATTAGAAGCTCTTGGATTAAAGTTGACTTCTGTTAAATTTCCAGTTCAAGCTATGCCTTTAGTACAAGGGGGAACCATAAGATACGATGAAGCAGACCCTAATAAAATAGTAGGGTATGATGCAGCTACAATGGCAGAAGGAGTTGCCAATAAAAGATTTCTAAAAGTAACCGCATATGTAGAAAACTACGAAGGTGAAGCAGTTCTAAATTATGTTAAGTTTACATTTTGGAAGTGTAAAGGAACACCTATTAAATTTGATTTAAAGAAGGAATTCTTTGCTCCTGAGTTTAATCTTACAGCAAAAGAAAATTCAAAACTAAAGAAGCCAATATATTCTATTGACTATGTTGATTTATTACCAGCTTAAAAGAGAGCATTTAAAAGCTCTCTTTTATATTTAAATATATTTAAAGGAGGAATATTAATGCCAGTTACAACATTAGAAGAATTAAAGGCTAAGAAATATATTGAAGTACAATTACCAGGTTGGGATATTGATGATGTTTTTAATGTTAAGTTACAGAGAGTTAATCTTTTAGATTTAGCATCTAAAGGTAAGATACCTAATCCACTAATAGGTACAGTAGTTGAAATCTTTAAAGGGAATGCTGTTTTACCAGAGGATGAAACATCGCTAAAAACTATAAACGAACTAGCAGAGTTATTTGCAGAGGCTACAATGGTTGAGCCAACATTTAAAGAAGTTGAAAAAGTAATAGGACTTACGGATGAACAAAAAATCATAATATATAATTATGCAATTAGAGGTGTAAAGGCACTAGAACCCTTTCGTAAAAAGCAAACAGATACTGAGCCTATTGGGAATGAGTCAGAGATATCAAAAAAGACCAAGTGAAATCTTAAACATTGAAGATGAATATGAATCATATTGCTTTGACGAAGCATTAGAAGAATTCATTTTAAATATTGAAAAAGGAAGAAAACCAAGATTTAAAAGTGAGAGAAAAAATAAAGGAGATAATCCAGGTCTTAAGTTACTATTAGGATCTAAAAGAATCATTTAGAAGTGGTTCTTTTTTTATTGCCTTATAGAAAGAAGGTGAGAAATTGGGTACCGATTTAGGAAGTATTTATTCATCTTTGGATTTAAGATTAAATAAATTTGAATCATCTATTTCTAAAGCCATACAAGGATTTTATTCATTACAAACAGGTGTAGAGAAATCAAGTTACTTTATGGATCAAAGTATATTTACAGCTGTTAGTAATATAGATAAGTCCTATAGAATTTGGGAATTATCAAGTAATCGAACAGGTAAAGAATTACTTGATAATTCAAATAAAATAGATTCATTAAAAGCTCAAATAAAATTATTAGACGATGAAATTGTAAAGTCTGAAAAGACTATGCAAACAATAGAAAAGCAATGCGGAAATAACTCAAAAGAGGCTGAAGAGTATAAGTCACATTTATTGGATTTAAAACTTTCTCATGCAGAATTATCTAAAGAACTTGATAATACCGCAAAACAAACAACAACATTATCAGGAAAGTTAGATTTGTTAGGAAAAGCTTATGATTCCATTGATGAAAAAGTTTCAGGATTAAAAAGAATAGGTCAAACAGCTAGTGATTTAGGGTCTAAATTAACAATGGGAGTTACATTACCTATTGTTGGAGCAGCAACTGCAGCCGAAAAGTTTGCTATGGATTTTGAATCAGGAATGGCTAAAGTTTCAACTATTGCAGATACAACTAAGGTTCCGATAGATGAACTGAAGCAAGGAGTAGTTAATTTATCAAATGAGACAGGCACATCAACCAAAGATTTAAATGATGCATTATATGAGACTTTATCAGCTGGTGTTGATACTGCTAAGTCAGTAGGTTTCTTAAATGTAGCTATTAAAGCAGCAAAAGGAGGATTTACAGATACAGCTACTGCGGTAGACGGACTCACGACTGTTCTAAATTCCTATGGATTAACAGCTGATAAAACTAATGATATAGCAAACCAAATGCTAATTACTCAAAACCTTGGTAAAACAACCTTTGGAGAACTAGCTGGAGCCATTGGTAAAGTAACTCCTATTGCAGCAGCCTTAGGAATTACAACTAATGAATTATTCAGTTCCTTAGCAAGTACAACAGCTCAAGGTTTAGATACCAGTGAATCTGTCACAGCCCTAAAGGCTTCAATGAGTAATATTGTAAAGCCAACAAAAGAAGCGAGTGATGCAGCTGAAATGTTAGGAATAGATTTTTCTGTAAGTGCTGTAAAATCAAAAGGATGGATAGGATTTTTAAGTGATGTAAAAGAAAAGCTTAAACAAGCAAGTCCAGAGTTTGCAAATGTAAGTAATCAAGTCACTATAAACGCAAGTAAAATGCTTGAGTTAGAGAAGGCCGGTAAAAAGAATACAGAAGAATATAAGAATTTATCTAAAGCAAATAAAAATTTGACAACGGATTTAGAAGCATTAGCTAAAATGTCTGACAGTCCCCTTTCTGCATTTGCTCAGATGTTTGGTTCTGTAGAAGGATTAAATTCTATATTAATGTTAACATCAGAAAATGGTATGCAATTATATAATGAGTCAATGAGACAAATGAAGGACAATACAGGAGCTTTAGATGATGCTTACAATAAAATGTCTGAAACTACAGAAACTAAATTTTCAAAGGCACTTAATAAAGCTAAGAATTCGTTGATGGAACTCGGGGTCAAGGCCTTGCCAGTAGTTGATAAAGGAATTGATTTACTATCAGGCTTATTAGATAAATTTGATAGTTTAAGTCCAAGTACACAGGAATGGATCATAAAAATAGGACTTGCCAGTGCCGCGCTCGGACCGCTATTAAGTCTTACTGGTGGTGCAATTAATACTTTTGCTAATCTTCTTACATTAGGGCCTAAGATAAGTACATTCTTTGGGTTATTTAAAGGTGCAAGTACAGTAGCTACGGCAGTTGAAGGAATAGGAACTGCTGCTACAGTAGCTGAAGGTACTGCAGCTGGCGGAGGAATATTAGGATTAGCTTCTAGTTTCGGAGGTGCAGCACTTGCATTTGCTCCATGGTTAGCAGGAGCAGCAGCAGTTGGCGTTGCTGGATATTCAATTTATAAAAGTTTAAATGAAGAGATTATCCCGAGTGTAGATTTATTTGCAGATAAAGTTGAATATACTGCAACTTCTACTCAAGAAGCATATAACTCCATGGGAATGGCAACTGAAACAACTGTAACTAAAATTAGTGATGGAACTAAGAAAGCAGTTGGATCCTATATCGAATTAGATAATCAAGCAAAAGAAAAAATGCAAGATCTATACATTAACTCTACTGGAATTTCGGAAGATATTAAAAATGAGATGACTGCCAAGTTTAATCAAATGGCAACACAAGTAATTCAAGGATATGAAAAGCAGAGAATTGAAAGTATTAAAAGTCTACAAAATATGTTTTCTCAGCAAAATGAATTAACTTCAACTGAACAAGCTGATATATTAGCTAAAACAAATCAATATTATACAGACAAACAAACCCAAACACAGAACTATGAATCACAAATAAATACCATTATGGCTAATGCTTCTTCTCAAAAAAGACAACTAACAGCTGATGAGACTTCTGAGATTACGAAGCTTCAAAATGAGATGAGAGCTAATGCTGTAAATGCATTAAGCCAGAATGAAATCGAAGCACAGACAATACTACAGAGAATGAAGGATTATGATGGAAGAATAACAAGTGAACAGGCAAGTGAGCATATAAAGCAGCTTAATGAAAGTAGAGATAAAGCAATTCAAGCAGCGAATGATGAATATAATCAGAGAATATCAGCTATAACCAGACTAAGAGATGAAGCGCATTCAATAACTGGTCAACAAGCAGATGAAATGATTGCTGAAGCTCAAAGACAGAAAGATGGCGTAGTTTCCAATGCTCAACAAACCAGAGATAATGCTGTAAGTACTATATTTGGAATGAATGAAGATTTAAAAGGAAATGTTGATTCTACTACAGGAGAAATAATGAAATGGTATCAAAGAATATCATATTGGTTAAGTACTCCAGAAACCAAAACCATAACTGTGAATACCTACTATAAGCCACATGGTAACGCTACAGGAACTGATAAAATGTCAGGACCTGCAATGTATGCAAGTGGAACAAACAACTTTGAAGGTGGACTTACTACATTGCATGAGAGAGGATATGAGGTCTATGATTTACCTCAAGGAACTAGGATATATAATCATCAAGCTTCAGAGGATATGGTAATGAAAACAGCCAAAGAGGTTGCGCGAAGTGTATTACAAAATATTAATACTCCAAATGGTGGTGATATAATAATACCAATAAGTATAGCAGGTGAAGAAATTGATAGAATTATTGTTCCAAGAGTTAGTAATAAATTAGCAACAAATATTTTGAGGAGGAGGTAGTACAAATATTGTTAATAAATAATATTGATATTAATAACTTTGGATCAAATCTCTTAGAAAAACAAATAAGTACTGCGGAATCAAATATTATTAATGAATGGATTGACGGTGCATTCAGACCTATTGTATTAAATAAAAATAACAAATATATAGCTGTAAATTGCAAGTTTGTAGTTAAGGGAGATACTAAGCAAGCATTAGAGGAAAAGAAAAGTGTATTTTTGAAATATTTAGAGATATGTACTGTGAAATTTGAAGATATTGATTTCTATTTTGATTGCATATTACAAAGCAAATCAAATGAATATATTGGTACAGATGTATGTGATAATTCAGAAGTAGAAAGAGCTGATGTTTTGCTAGTATCGGGATATAAGTATAAACCTGAAACAACAGAACTACTTAATAGATTATCTTCTAAAACACTAAATGTCCCTGGAAATATAGAAACACCAGCTATAGTAGAGATAACACCTTCAGTAAGTTTAGTTGATTTAGTAGTTACTGGTTTAGGCGATTCATTTACGATTAAAAACTTAACTGCAGGACAGAAGGTTATTATAAGTGGTGAAGATGGTACAGTGCTTCAAAATGGAGCAAATAAATTTGGTGATTATGATTGTTGGGATTTTCCTAAACTTCAACCAGGAGCAAATACAATTACTTTGAGTAAAAACTCATGTGACGTGAACATAAAATATAAACCTAGATGGATATAGAGCTATAAAGCTCTTTTTTAATATCTAAAAATGAAAGGATGATTAATAATGTTAAAAGTAAATAAGAATATTACTTTAAGTGGAATAAGTGAAGTAAATGGAGTTCAAGTTGTGTATTTAAATGCAACTATTTCTACAGATGGGACAAGTAATGCAACTGTTACTAAATCAATAGTTAATCAAGAGTTGTACTCTAAAAATAAAACTGAAGTAAGAGCAGATATGGATGCATTTGAAAAAGAGGTATATAAAGTGGAAGATGAAGTTTTAGGAGGTATACAATAATGGGAGTAAAATTAAGCAATGAAAGAATAGTAAATGATGCAGCAAAGTTAAAGGAAATAGCACAGAAGCAATTACAAATAAAAGCTTCTTACGCTATAGCTAAGAATATAAGTAAAATTGAAAGCGAACTAAAAATATATAATAAAGAGAGAGAAAAGCTTATAGATAAGTACGCTGAAAAAGATGAAAAAGGAAATATCATTTCCTACGAAAATGGCAATGTGAAATTTAAGGATGATTGTATTGATCTGTGGAATAGGGATATTAATGAGCTTTTAGCAATAGAAAATGAAATTGAGATTCATAAGTTCTCTATATCACTTTTAGATAATTGTCACATATCGGCTTCAGAACTTATAGCAATCGACTATATGATAGAGGAATAAACCTAATTCCTTTTCAGAAAGGAGGAAGGAATGCTTCAATTATATGATTTAGATAAAAATAAGATAGCAGGATTAAACAATTATAAGGATTTGTTTCTAGAGAGGACTTTAGATGGTGATGAAGTACTCTCTTTTTCTTACCAACAATCAGATCCTAAGTATGACTCTATAAAAGAAGAATTCTATATAAGGACGAAGAAAAATGAGTATGTAATTAAAGAAATAAAAGCAGATTATGATTGGACTGGATTCGTAGGGAAAGTCAATATTGAGGACTTGAAGGGAAAGACTTTTCCTTTTTTTGAAAGCGTTGAACAAAGTTGCAGTAATTCAGTAAATTTAGCCTTAGTAGGTACAGGCTGGACTATAGGAAGTTGTGATGTTATCAAGAAGAGAACTGTAAGAAAAGCAAATTGCAGTTCATATGATATTCTGCAAGAAATTAGAAAAGTTTATAGGTGTGATTTTAAGTTTGATGCTATAAATAAGAAAATTTATGTTTATCAATCTATGGGTTCTGATAAAGGGACTTATTTTAGTGATAATTTGAATTTGAGAAAACTTAGCATACAAAGTAGTTCATATGATTATTGCACTAGGCTAATTCCGAGGGGTAAAGATAGTCTTAGTATACAGGATATCAATGGTGGCAAAGAATATGTTGAAAACTACCAGTACTCAACTAAGATCATAACTGTATATTGGGAAGATAACAGATACACAGATGCTCAAAGTTTATTAGAAGATGCTGAAGTTAAACTTGATGAATTATCTAAACCTATACGAGCCTACAATGCAGATATATTTGATTTGGCAAATTTAAATGACAAGTATAAAAATATCTTAGATTATGATCTTGGAGATACTATTACGCTTCTTTCTAAAGATAAAAAAGTTAAAGAAAAGCAAAGGATAGTTAAAATAGTTGAGTATCCAGATGAACCTGAACGAAACTCATGTGATATTGCAAACAAGTCTCTAAGCTTTGAAGATATTCAAGCTGAAAACCAAGCAGTTATAGATTCTGCAGATACAGTTTTAACAAGTGATGGACGACTAGATGGAAGTAAGGTTGATAGCATAGATGCAGTTACTCAGATTAAAAATCTTGATAGTGAAGTTGCTAGAATAACAAATCTTACAGTCATTGATGCAAATATTGCTGACTTATATGCCAATAAAGCTTCAATTGATTCTTTAAATGCTACTATAGCAAGAATAGGAAATTTAGAAGTTACAAGAGCAACAATAACAGATTTAAGCGCAGTAGCAGCAAGAGTTGGAACACTTGAAGCTGGTAGTGCAACTATTACGGACCTTAACGCTGCTAATGCAAAAATAAGTACTTTAGAATCGAGAGCTGCATCTATAGATGATTTACTTGCAGGAAATTTATCAGCTGCAAATATGCAAGCAGGATTTATTACTGCAGGTAGTGGATTAATTGCGAATGGAGCTATTAATGATGCTATGATAAATAATCTTAGTGTTAGTAAAATTCTTGCTGGAGATATTAGTACTACTAAGTTTAGGATAGTTTCTACAAGTGGGAATATGTTAATTTCTGATAATACCATACAAATTAAGGATTCAGCTAGAGTTAGAGTTCAAATAGGAAAAGATGCAACAAATGACTATAACATGTATGTGTGGGATAGCTCAGGAAATCTAATGTTTGATGCTACAGGTCTTAAGGCTAGTGGTATTAAGTCTAAGATAATTAGGGATGATATGGTCAGTGATTCGGCTAACATCAACGGATCCAAGATAGAGAAAGAAAGCCTTGTTGCCCAGGTAAATGGAGCTACTAGTACATTAAAAGCTAGTAAGGTAAAGCTAGATACTGAAAATCAAACTTTGGATGTTGCATTTACGAGTTTGAAGAGCACAGTGGCTGATACCGCAACTACGGTTAGTAACCAAGGAACAAGTATAAGCACAATTCAAGGTCAGATAAGTACTAAGATATGGCAGCAAGATATAACTACCGCAGTACAAGGTGTTAAGATTGGTGGAAGAAACTTACTACTAAATTCAGATTTTAGTAGAGATATGGATAAATGGACAGCGATAAATGCCGTTATAGATAGTACAGACCCACTTAAGGGCAAGTGTGCAAGCATAACAGGAGTAGTTGATGCTAACGGAAGATATGTTAGACAGATTTATAATACTACAGACCTAAATAAAAATAGTTCATTTGTTATTCAAGCTAAATACAAGAGACAAAATTTAGTTATAAGTACACTAAATAATCCAGTAGTTATGCTATATGTTATATTGAGGCTTAATGATGGCTCAAGTAAGTTCTATGAGAATAGATTTGTAAGTGGAACAGATACAGATTGGAATTTTGCAGTAACTAAGGTAGAGGCTAATCAGAACATCAAGCAAATAGAGGTATATGGATTTGGTAGGTCATTCACAGGTACAGTACTATTTGACGAGTTTAAGTTAGAAACTGGAGATAGAAATTCAGATTGGTCAGCAGCGCCTGAAGATACACAAGTTGCAATAGACAATTCGATAACCGCTAAAATAAATGACCTTAACGCAATGACTAAGCTATACGGTCAAGAGCTTTTAAGCCAAAACTTTAAAAAAGGAATTGACGATAAACCGCTTATTGTGTTTAGTCCAGCAGGAGGAACTTATTCTTTAGTTAATGGAATATTAGCAGCCCCAATAACAGACCAGTATGTAATAAAGCTAACCAATTCCACTTATTTAAATAGTGATTTTATTCCTATTGATTTAACAAGTCCTTTTTATACTATGTTAAGCATTTATAATGAGGCTACAACTAATGGTACTTTATATATTGGAATTGAGTTCTTTGATAAAGACAAAAACCCAGTAGGAACAAATAATGCTTGTTATTATACAGTACAAGTTGATTCAGCTAATATACCAGTAAACACATGGAAGACATTTGAAGGATTCATGACAGTAGCATCTAATGATAGCGTTAGATTTAAAGCGGTATATGTTAAGCTAAGAATACTTACAAGATGGAGTGCAAATACTGGAGTAACTTATATAAAGGATATTTCTTTCAAACAATTAAGTACACAGATAATTCCAACAACGGTAAATAGAATCACTACCGCAGAGAGTAGCATAACACAATTGAATAATAGCATAAGCTTGAAAGTTGATAGTTCAGATTTTACAACTTATAAGACTTCAAATGATGGAGCAATTAGTTCGCTAACTTCGAGAATGAATGCAGCTGAATTGAAGATAACAAGTGATGCAATAGTATTTACGGTTAGAGGTTCAACAGCATATACAAATGATTTAGTATCTAAAGCTAATCAGAGTGCTTTAGATACTACTAATAATAGCTTAGGTGCATTAACTACAAGAGTATCTACAGCAGAGTCAAGCATTACACAGTTAAATAATTCTATTGCTATTAAGGTTTCTCAAACAGATGTGCAGAATTATGTAAACTCAAGAGGAGCTAATTTAGTTAGTAATGGAAATGCTACTTTAGGCAATAACACTAATTTTAGTAGTTTCGTGTTTGATGGCTCGGATTCATATTTCTCAGGAGGGTCATTTAAGGATGCTGTATATAATTCAGTAAGGTATTCAGATGAGCTAATCCCAGTAGACGTAACTAAAACTTATAAACTATCGATATGGGCTAAGACTAATCCATATACAGGAGCTAACTTTTATTTAGGAGTAGCAGAATTTGATTGTGATGGTAACTCAATTACAATGGGCAATCATAGTTATACGGCTAATACTTTATCGAGTTTAACCGTAGACCTTAAAAACGGAGACACGGTGGTATACTTAGATAATGTAGATAATTGGGATAACAATACTACTATAGCGGGTAAAAGAGGATTTATATTTTGGGATTGGAAGAATAAAGCAGGATATTTATACCCACCTCAGACATATTCTAGGCATCTATCGGGTTCAGACATATGGGCTAATGGTTCAATTGACACGGTTAATAAGACCATAACGCTAAGGTCAGCATGGACAGGAGGAACAGTTGTAGCAGGAACTAAACTTAGCCAACTTGGTTATGTTAACGCATCTACTTATAAGTATATTGCAGCTGCTAAGGTAGCAATTCCAAATTCATGGACACAATATACAGGAGCTATTGGAGGAATAGACACTACTGGAGATAATGTAATGAGTAAATTTGCATACGGAACAGCTTATGTAAAGCTATTGCTTTTAAATAATAGAGATGTTACAGGCTCTACAGTATGGTATTCAAATTTAAGTTTCGGAGTAGATTCAGCATCTCAAAGTGATTTAACGGCATTGACTACAAGGGTATCCACTTCAGAGACAAGTATAACACAATTAAGTAATTCTATTGCATTGAAGGTTAGTAAGTCAGATGTAGAAACCATAAAAAATAATGTAATCAAGTTTAGGTATGTAAGAGATTGGTTAAATAATTCTACAGCTGGTAGTGGAAATCATTGGACAGAAATAAAAGTAATGCAAGGAACAACCAATTTAGCTAAGAGTAAAACACCTACAGCGGTAACAGGTACAGTTACCAACCCCCAATATGCAACTGACGAAGGATTAAATAGCAATAATAATGGTCAATATTCTACTACCACATCAGGCTTAAACGCTTTAGTATTAGATTTAGGAGCGGTGTATGATAATGTGGATTATATTCAAGTTTGGCATTATTATTTCGATGGAAGAACATATCACGGAACTAAGACAGAAGTAAGCGTAGATGGAGTTACATGGATTCCATTGTTCGATAGTGCAATATCAGGAGAATATAAAGAAACTGCAAATGGTCATGTTGTAAATGCTAATATAGGGAATGTAGTTAATAGAATTACAAGTGCAGAGGCATCTTTGACAGTACAAGCTAATTCGATATCAGCTAAAGTAGATAGTAATGGAGTTATAGCAGCTATTAATTTAAGTCCCGAAACTGTAAAGTTAAGTGCAAGTAAAATTGACCTATCTGGGTATGTTACTATATCAAGTTTAATAACACCAGGTTCAACAACTATAAATGGAAGCAACATAATTACAGGTACAATATCAGCCGATAAAATTGCTGTTGGCACTTTAACTGGTTTCACCCTTCAGACTGCAGCAGATGGATCTAGAGTAGTTATGTCAGGAAATACTATAAACAGCTACAATTCATCAGGTGTTAATATTGTGACTTTAGGTGGCACTGAAGGAACAATAACCGTGAAAAACCCAAATGGGTCACTCATAATGATGATAGGGAACACTAATCCTAATTATCCATATTGGCCAGTACATGTTAATACTACCATTGGTGCAAATGCATTTGTTTCTCTTTCGGGGGCGGCTAAATTAGAATATGATTATTTTATGGGGATACAAGCAATAGTCGAAAGAGTTAGAGGGCAAAGTAACGCAGAAGTATTTAATATAGGTAGTGGTAACTGTGGTGTTGACATGGGCGGTGGAGATGCAAGATGGAGAAGAGATGCATCTAATTATATGTTATATGCTACAACTGGAGCATATTTCTATTTTGGTAGTACGCAAAGACACTCGCTAAATGCAAACGGGACTAAGAGTGGAGGATCAATTGAAGTAGATAATACTAATTATGGATTATCTCCAGTAGACAGTCCTAAGGTATTAATCGAGGATGTTTTATTTGATGTAGAAGTTAGCAAAGAAGGGACAATCATAGAACTAGATGATAGACTTTCTAAAGTGTTATATGGATATGCAGTATTCCCAAGCGTTGGATCTGCAGTAGTAACTGAAAAGACAAAAAACTCATTTAAGGTTACTGGGTATACAGGTACACTTGATTTTAGAATAATAGGCAAGAGAATAGATTCCACTGAAGTAGATTGGCTAGTATTATATTAGGAGGTAGAGGAATGGCACTGAGTAAAGAGATAACTGCACCTACAGGGGCAATTGCAACATATTGGACGGTTCAATCAATAGCTATGAATTATTTAGATAGGAGATCACAAGTAATCATATATGGATATGCTAACGAGGAAGCGAGAAATAACTTGCCATCCACTTATGTACACAGGAAGATATACAATATATACGGAGATGATTTTGATATATTCGGTACAGATGAGCTAAGCATGGCAGAAATGTGTCCAGTTAAAGCTTGTTATGGATATATAAAGATGCATGATGCAGATTTTGAAGATGCAATTAATGTATAATGAGTGGATTTAAGTATATGGAGCGCAAAGCTCTTTTTTATTGCATGAAAAAAGGAAGGTCAAGTATATCACTTGGGGGTGATTATACGCTAAATGAAGCACCTTCCTTATTATTCAGATTATTGACAACATTAAGAGTTTTATACAATGTATAGAAAAAGATTCTAAAACATATTGAAACAGAACAAATGTTCTCGTATAATATCATTTAAAGGAGTGGGTTATATGAGAGTACTAGATAAAAAGTGTGAAGTCTTAACTAGTCATGACCTTGAAGGAAATATGAAACCTCATGCAATTATGATAGAAGATGAAGAAGGAACACAAAAAGAAATAAAAATATGCAAGAGACTTCTACCAAGAAAAGAAAAAGCAAACAAAATAGAAATCCTAGTATATAGCTGTCAAGCTACAATAAATGGAGTAATACGGTATTTAGAACTTAAGTATAATAAGGAAACTTGCAAATGGGTACTATGGAGAATGTAGGTGAACAATTATGAATTGTAAAAATTGTATATATGAGAAATGTCTAAAGAGGACAGACAAAGAGTTTTCTATTTGCCCAGTTGAAACGGCTAAAAGGAATAGTAAAGATCGAGAGAGTTGATTATTCAGCTCTCTTTTTATTTTACAAAAAAGTGGAGGTGTATGATGGACAATTTAACATTAGGCTTAATTTGCACGCTTATTGGTGCTGCAGGTGTATTAATTACTCAAAAAAGAAACTTTAAGCAAGATACAAAAGAAGAGACAAGCAATTCAACTAGGGTAGAAATAAAGCTAGATTATGCTATCAATGGGATAGATGAGATCAAGTCGGATATAAAGGATACAAAGAAAGATGTTAATACGCTAGCTGATAGGCTTACAAGAGTAGAAGAAAGTACAAAATCAGCACACAAAAGACTTGATGAATTTGAAAAATAATAAAGGAGGAATATGTTATGTCAAAAATTGCTTATAGAGGTGGTCATAATTTTTTAGCAGTTGGTGCAAGTGCATTAATTGATGAAACTACAGAGGATAGAAAAGTAAAGGATGCAGTAGGAAAGTATCTTCGACTAGGTGGAGCAGAAACACTGGATGTAACACCAGGAGATTGTGATGTGAATACAGATTTAGCTTATGGTGTAGATAAAGCTAATAACTGGGGAGCAGAGTACTTTATTAGTATTCACTTTAATAAAGCATATGCAAATTATATTGGATCAATAGGTACAGAAACATGGATATATGGTACTGGTGGAGATGCTGAGCCTATGGCAATAAGAATTACTAATGAATTAGCAAGCTTAGGTTTTAATAACAGAGGTGTAAAAACTTCAACAGGCCTTTACGAGTTAAGAAAAACTAAAATGAGTGCAATTATAGTTGAAGTTTGCTTTGTAGAAGCAACAGATGACGTGGCATTATACAAGCAAATTGGATATGACGAGATAGGTTTAAAAATAGCAGAAGCCATTTTAAATAAAACAATACAAGTTACTACACCAGTAACTCAAGCTAAGGAGGTAAAAGATATGGGGAATATAGTTGTTTATGGAGCATTAGCAGATTTAGATGCGGCAAATATTATAGCTGACAAATTAAATTGTCCTACAATTTATGCACTAAGACCTTATGACTATTCTAAGTATAAGAATGTGGTTTGTGTAGGAGCAAATCCTTCAAATGGATGGACTTCTTATAAGACTAGATTAGTCCAAGGAATAAATCGAGAAGATACTTTAAATTTATCTAAATCATTTAAATTATAAAAAGTTTTAGGAGGAATATATTATGAAAGAATTTTTATTTGAAAACAGATTTGTAATTGTGGTTGTTTTAGCAGTGCTACTATATGCTATGTTTGAGTGGAATAACTTCAAACAAATTACTTACAGCTTAATGCTTCAAGCAAAGAGATATGCTAAGGATCAAGTTTTACAAAGTGGAGATGAACAGGTTGAATGGGTAATTAATAAAGCATATCAATTTTTACCTGCAAGAATAACTCTATTTTTATCTAAGGATCTATTAAGAAAAATAGTAGAATACCTATATAATAAACTCAAGGATTATCTAGATGATGGACAAGTAAATAATAGTATAGGGTAGTTAATAGCCATGGCTTAAAATATTATTAGGTCATGGTTTTTTTGTTTTTATAATGGAAGTAAATCAGTCATATGTTGTTTATACAACTTTAAAAGGAGTATTTACATTTAGTGGATATATTATGATATAATAATTAAAAAGTCACTATTAATAAGAAATCTTTTTGTACTTTTAGATTAAATATTATTTCTAAGGTGCTTTCTATAAGATATTAGAAATCCTAGTAATTAGGTGGTTTTATGAATAACAAAGATAAGATGGTTCTTTTAATAGAAAATTTATATGAGATTGATATAATTAGCGACTTTGGGGATTAGTTAAAGCAATGTAGGAAAAGTTACTATGATAACAGGTAATATTTCAAATTGGTACGCATATAAGAGCGATGTTAGGCAAAATGTTAATGAATAAGAGGAAATAAATAAAAATAGTATAAAATATTTGAAACATACATTTTCAACTTATTAAATAAAATAATGATATAAGTTGAAAAGATTATGCAAGCTAATATGAATAAACCACTTTTATTCATAAAAGAGGATTTATTTCCTTTATGTCGAATTAAAAAAATAATATAATAACTTTGGCTTTTTATTGAGTTAATTTATATCTTAAATAATTAATAGTTTAGGGGGGATTATATGAAGAGTAAACAGATACGAGTCTTGATAACATTAAACTTGGACAAGGATTTTAAAAGTTATGAAAGTATAGCTGCTTTAGGACAAGCCTATCACGGTGAAGTGTGTGAAGAATATGCAAGATTATTATTAGATGAAGATTTACAAGATGATATTTTTATCCAAGATAGTGAAGTTATTTTAGATTTTGATAGCATTTGTAAACTGGAAACATATAGTGAGCTTTTATCCAATTTAGATAAAGAAATATCAAAAGAATGCAATATAATAAATGGTGAGATAGAATTGAGTACTATATATGATACAGAGGAAGAAAAATTTCTGAATTATTTTGAGGAATCAAAACAACATAAAGACAAAGGCATAATGTTCGTTGGATATACATTATTTATGACTTATAAAAATTTTCCTTTGGTAAATGAACTTTCTCCTCATTTTGCAGAAGAAAGTAGTTTTTATGCAAAATCACTTTTTAGAGTTGAAGGAAATTATAATGATATACTTAAAGTGGTATATGATTTTGATCAGTATAATAATACTTTGCAAGGAGAATTACTTAAGAAATATATTGAATCAAGAAAAGGGGAAATGTTATGAGTATAGCATCCGCAGATATTTTAAACTACAGTTATAATAATAATAAGTTAGGTAAAATAGCTTCTTATAATGGGTCTATGTATCTGGAGGTATATTCAAAATATTTGAAAATTAAAGAATATAAAAGCATATTGATGGATAGTATATTAAGAAAACAATCTACTAAAAAGGAATTATCCATTATGAAGAAAAGAGAATTTGTCTATAATCCATGGATAACAATAAATAAAGATACAGTATCTGTTTATAATAGTATGCTTAAAAGTTATTCCAAATTTTTAAATTCAGCTCATTATGATTTTAAAGTAGACAAAAGAGTTAAAAATCAAAATATAAAAGAATTAATAAATCTGTTAGAAGATGATTTCTGATGCTAAAAGTAATGAATGCTCTTAAAAAGTTACCTTTATTTAGAGGGCAGATATATTTAGCGTCTGTTCCGTTTAAAATATCGAATACACCTAATTTTTTTTATTGTTATGATGAGCTGTGTAAAAATGAAAATAATAATTGTTGGCTAAGTAATGGAAAAAAAATAAAGTTACAAATTAACAGAAAAGCATATTGTAAAAGTTGTACTAAAAAAGATTTTAATATGTGTAAAGGAGTAGTACACAAATATAAGTTAAAAGATATGACAATGGAAGAGCGTACTGATAGTGCAAATTCATACAATCTAATTAATAAGATAAAATTAAGACCATATTTAATTTTGTCTTTTGAAATGACAAAAGATATAGCCTTATATGAAGATTATGTATTTGGAGTACCTATATATTCACTTAAAGAAAAACATACTGAGGATGAAGAATTTATGGGCTTAATTAAGTCTGGTGGTATTGTTCCATTTTATTATATTGATGAAAAAACAAATGGAATCTCTAAGCCATCCTTCGCTGATTTATGTTATATTACGCCTATTCATAAAGATAATTTAATTTCATTAAAAGGTTATTTAGAACCAGAGGATTTATATCAGGTAAATCAAAGAATAATAACTTTTTTAGATTTGTATTCGTTCAATAATTCATGTGATTTATCGATTCTAAAGCTTCAAAAAGAACATTTGGAAAAACAATTAAATATTATTAATAATAATATAGAAAAAATAGAAAGAGATTCTAAGAATAAAAAGTAATTAAAAATTGTTTTAATAGATACAGAAAAGTGGTAATAAATCCGAAAAAATTATTTTAATTTCATATATATTATATGAAAAGATAAAATGAGGAGGGTTTATTAAGAAAATAAATCTAGATGAAATGTTAACTATCTACTATCACTAAAAGAGTCTTATTACAGTGAACAAAGAGGTAAAAGTTCTGAATTAAGAATTATAAAGATACTTCACAATAAGTTACTTATGCATCTTCAAAATAGAGGAAAGCTTGAAAATATTACATTAATTGAATAAAATATATAAAGCCTAGGATGTCATTCCTAGGCTATTTTTTATTTGCCACGAAGCTCAAACCAATTTTCCTTATATTTTTCTTCTAAATCATTTAATAATGCCCCTAATTCAATTATTTCAGAATAATCTCGTCCTCCACCTTCTTTATCATTAAAGTATGCTTCCAAAAGTTCATAATTATCATAAGGAAGTTCTTTAATGTCTTTCATAACTCTTCTACACATACCATTGCAATTGTCTATATATGAATACAGGGCTATAGATTTTATTTTATATTCATTCATAAAATTCACCTCTATATAGTATTAGTAAGGTTAATTATTTAAATACTAAAATAAGAAGGAAATGTTTAACATTAGTATAGAATAATGAAATGGCCTAGAGGGAGATATAAATCCTTCTAGGCTTTTTTTATTTACGATTAAAAGCATAGTGAAATTAAAAATTAAATATTATACAGATAATTACAATTGCATTTAATACAAGAAAAGAAACTGCAAGTGCTGCTAGAAAAAAATAAGTTAATAATATATTAATAAAATCTTCATCCACAATTGTCACCTCATTAGAGTATTGACAAAGCTCGTAATTATATACAATGTGAAATATATATAAATAAAAAGAGAAGATGTATGCACGCATCTTCTCTTAAACCCTATCTTATTAAAAGAAAGGATCAAATGACAATATTAATTATACATTACAATGAGTGTATATACAATATTTGGCTAAAAATTATATCTAAGTTATTCATTTATTAAGTAAAAACCAGTATAGATTGATATTAAATTCTGGTTTTTATTTTTTTGCAATAAAAAAGGGTGGTATAAATTTTACCACCCTTCTCATTTCCGAGCTTTGGGAAATGATTGATATTCTATTAATTATAGTATAAATAAAATCTAAAAAAAAAGCAAATATTTTCAAAAACCTATTGACTTAGTACGTAGAATGTCATATAATAATATCAGGGGGTGAGTTAATGATTGATATTCTATTAAAAGTCTTAGGTGTCACGTACTTAATATTACAAATAATAGATAAGTGCATAGACATTGTAGACAAGTCAGAGAAGTGAACAAAGGGAGGAGAAATCCTCCCGACTTACCCCAAAAAATACAAGGTGGTGAATATATATGAAAAGACAAATTCTAATTAATGAAATTTCACTAATGATTGCGACTGTTTTCTTAATCGTTGCTGCATTTCAAAAAAACATATATATACTTCTCATAGGTTTAATTATGATTGGATATTCTTCTAATAAGATAAAAAAACTAAAAGCAACTAAGAAGGAGTAGAATGTATGGATAGAGAAGAATTAATCAAATTAATTTCAGAGCATACAATGGAATCTTCTGAAGTAATCGAGTATTTAGGAATTTCCAAGCAAAGATTATCTGATATGAATAGGCAGGGTAAATTAATAGCGGTTAAAAAGGGGATTTACTTAAAAGAGGATGTTGAAAAAAGAAAAGAAGAGCAAGGTGAACTTAGAGAAAAGTATTATAAGAGATAGTTAAAAGCACAACTAAAGTAAATTCTTTAGTTGTGCTTTTATAGTTTTTAAATTAACAATATATATATATTGTTAATTTAAAATATACAACTATATCCTATATATGGTACTATTTAGTTATAATGTAAAAGGGGAGAGGACTTATGAGAAAAAAGATAATTGTATTATTTATTATAGGAGTAGTGAGTGTTGGTTTAGTTTCTTGTTCTTCTAAGAAGGATAATACACAAAGTGCAAAATCAGATACAACTCAGACTGAGACTAAGAAGGAAGATGAGAATAAAAAAGAGCTTACTCAAGACGAATTAAATGCAAAAATAAAATCAGAGGCTAAGCCTATAAAATTTGTAGATATAAATGGGCATGAAGATGATTTTAAGAATAAATCTGTATACATAGAAGGTGAAGTTACTAATGTTGATAATACAGATTCAGTATTTCCAAAGTTTACAGTTACGACAAATGAAGATGGCGGTAGTGGCATGTACAATGTAATGAATATGTTGAAGTATGAAGTTAAGCAAGGTCAAAAAGTAAAAATATATGGCAAAGTAACTGGAAAAGATTCAGGATTAATTCAAATAACAGCTAATGCAATTGAATAAGGAAAGTCCCATCTTGGGACTTTCCTTATTTTGATTTGTATATTAATTTGTCATTCATTTTTATTGATTTTATATTAATAAATAAGCCGAGTAACTTTTGATTGTCTTTAGGATTATTCACTATGAACACCTTCTTCTTTCATTAGAAAAAACCAATTCTACTAATTCATTAAAAGTATCCTCATAATAATGAGGTTGAGTCTCTTTTTGGTTTCCACTGGAGCTTATAAGATTTTTACCATATTTTAAACCTTTATCGGTTAAAGATTTATATTTCTTGGTACCTTTAGAAGTAGAAGGACGTGTCTTTTCTTCTAAAAGTCCATATTTAATGAGTAAGGAATTCATTTTTATAGTACTCATTCCAACTTCATATTGTTTTAAAAGTTCACTTAGTGACTTAGTAATTTTTTCGTCTGTATAATCAGGAAGGTATTCTGTAGTTAAATTATGAGCTTTATTAAATTGCTTAAGCATTTTAATTTTACTACCCTCATTAATATTAAGCTTATTCATTACAAAATCGAGCATCATTTGTTCTTTCTTGAAGTGATCTATTGATTCTAGTTGTCTTTGTTTAACCTTCTTTTCTACATCAATGAAATATCTTCTGATTTTTTTTCCTTGTTCATTGTTCTCAACCATTGCAATTTCTTTTGCAATATCAAGTTTCAAAATATATTCCGTACTAGGTCTGCCGCCATAAGGTTTTTCTGTTTTTTCGGAAAAAGTTATATAGTCAATATTTTCATCAAAGTTATATTTTTGAACCCTATCCTTTATCCAATCAGAAAACTTTGTTTTAATTTCTAGGAATGAATGCAATTCTCGTGCATTAACTAGTTGTTCACCTTTTTCATTCTCCATTACAGGTACTAAACCATTTTCAATTATTTTCATTACTGTATCCTCCTTTGAATTTAGAGTATTAAAATTTTTCAAAGTAGGTTATAATATAAATGAAGATTATATTATTGCACCTACTTAGGTGTGCAAGCCTTTTGTTAGTTACCAGCTAATTAAAGGCTTTTGATATTTAAAAGAATAATTCTTGGATAGGCGTTTCTAATAACTCAGATATTTTTTTCATTAAATCGATATTCACATTTTTTACCTTATCTCTTTCGAGTGCAGATAATCGATATCTTGAAATTTTCAGTTCCTTAGCTAAGTCGCCTTGCTTAAAACCTTTTTCAATTCTTTTTAGCTTTAATTGTAGACCCATGACTCACCTCCTAACACACACAAATGTGTAACTAATAATTTAATGCTAACACACACATTTGTGTATGTCAAGCACAAATGTGTATACTTTTTAAGTTTTGTTATTTATAATATATATAAAGGGAGGAATTGATATGAATACATCAATAGGTGAAAATATAAAGAGATTAAGAACGGAAAAAGGATTGACTCAAAAAGAGTTAGCAGAAAAATGTAATATTTCATTATCAGCCTTAAATAAATATGAAAGAGGCGAAAGAGTCCCTAAAATTGAAAATATCAGCTCAATTGCTTCTGCTCTAGGAGTTAATTCACATGAAATTGTTAAATCTAGAGAATTTTTAAATGAGAGTGGGCAAATGTACTTTATAAGTTTATCAAAAGATGAAGAAGAGATGGTAAAGGAATTGTGTACAAATAAAACTCTATATATGTTGAAATTTTTAGATATGGATGATTTCAACTTAAGTATTTTAAGCATAGAAGACATAAGAAATTTACAAAAGAAAATGATACAAACCGCTGTAGACTTTTACCGTACTCTGGATAAAGATAATGAGCAATAAATTATTTTAGGTAAATATGGTGATTAAATGGTAAAGAATAAATTGAGAGAAATTAGGATGAGAGAATATATGAAGGAACCTGGTGAATTTGCAAAACTTTTAGGCATTTCTAATAAAGTATATTGGAGTTGGGAGAATAATAAAAGTCGTCCTACACTTGAAAAAGCATTAGAAATAGCTGAAATATTGAATAAGGATGTTAAAGAAATATGGCACCGAGAGTAGGTGTCTATTTTTTTATCTTAAAAATCTCAAAAAATATAATTTTATCTAATATTTTAGGAAACTTATTACTTTTTAGTGCATATAGATATATTAGAAAAACGAAAAAACAATAAAATTTAAGAAATTTAGGAAGGTGAGTGAATGATAATAGGATTTGATAATGGAAATATAAACATTAAGACTTCAAAAAATATTATCTATGAAAACAGAATATCTACTGATCCACGTTTATATGAAGATATAGAAAACCTAAGAGTAGAATTTCAAGGGACCAAGTGCACTTTAGGGCAAGGTGAATTTAAAACAAACTATCTAAAAGCTACTAGAGAGGATACATTAATTAATATTTTTACTTCAATAGCATTAAGTACAAATGATGAAGTGAACCAGGTAGTAGTTGGTCTACCTATACAACAATTTAAAACTGATAGGGATAGACTACAGCAACTAATTATGGATAATAGAATTCAAAAATTTAAGCTTAATGGACAAACAAAGAACATCATTATTTCAGAGTGTGCAGTATTCCCAGAAAGCCTTGCGACTTATTATAGCTTATCTAATGAGATTAAGCTGAGCATAGGAAATCTTGACCTTATACTTATAGATATAGGTGGCAGGACAACTGATATTGCTCAATATTCAATTGTTAATGGAAAGCGAAAACTAATAAATTTTATAACTTTACCTGCCGGAATAGTTAATATTTATAGTGATTTTATTAAAGAAATTAATGATAAGTGGGGGCTTGATAAAATAAAAGAAGATGCACCCAAAATATTAAGAGACGGGTTAGAAGTAGATGGGGAAAAAGCAGATATAAAATTCACTAAAGCAGTTTTTGAAAAGTACGTAGGCCGTATAATGGGTGAGTTAAGACTAAATTACCCTATAAGAACATCAAAATGTATCTTGTGTGGCGGTGGAGGTATATTATTACAAGGTTTTTTTAGAAGAGAAATCAAGGGAATAATAGTAGTAAATGATATATTTAGTAATGCTAAAGGGTTTGAAAAGGTAGGTGAACAATTATGGAAGAATTAAGACCTATTACAATTAGTTTTAAAAAGAAAAATCCAGAAGAAGTGGAGTTATCTAAAATTCTTTCAAGAAAAAGTTCTGCTGCTGCATTTGTTAAAGATATTCTTATAGATTTACTAGTTAGAGGAAAGAATCAGCAAAATGAAATTAAGCTTATTGATACAAAAAGAAATGAAACAGTTAAGGATGAGATATCAGAAATATTTGATTTATGAACATTTTTAATAAAAAAATAGCCTAACCTTACGATGGTTAGACTATCCCTATTGCTTTATCTCACTACAACGCTTCGCTTATTAGCTTCACTAAAGCTTATGCATGTCAAATATAAAAATATGCCTAAATTTAATCTGATTTTTAAATATTCATAAATTCTTAATTAATAGCAAAAAGTTATTATTGCATCTATTCCAATAACAACTAACGCTGTTATAACAAATCCTAGAGACATATAAATCACCTCAAAAGTATTTTTGCCAATTATAAGTAATTTATTCAAGGAGGAGAAATGAAAGTTGTATTCTTTTACTGTGCAACTAAAGATAGAAAAAAGGAATTACTAAAAAAGTGTTTATATAGAACAGCAAGCATTACTGCAGGAATAATGGTTACGTATTGCGTTTTACCTACACCACTTTCATATACAGTAGCTTATGCGGATGAGCTAGAAAAAGGAGTAAGTGGGATTACTAGCATAGGATACTCAGTTTGGAAAGTTTTAAAAACAATATCTATGTTTGTCTTAGCTTGTTTCACTGTGCGAGATATTCTAAAAGAGCTGAATGATAGCTCTATAAAGGATATATCAAAAATATTGGTTAAATATTTAAGTGCTTGGGCGGTCATAGTATTTATTCTTAAAATATTTGGCTGGGTAGACAGTTTAGCTAAGTAAAGGAGGAAAAGCATGTTATTAAATGTAATAGAATTAATAAATAAATCACCTTATGGAGAGCTTAAAAACACTTTGAAAGAACCAGTATTTGATGTATCAAAAATACCTGGAGCAGATCAGATGCAGAGTTTCTTTGACACAATGGATTCATTCAATAAAAATATTGGCAAAGTAATTAATTTTATAGGTAAAATAGGTTACTCAATAGCACATCCAGCGGTGATATTTCATTATATATTTTCAATATTTGGTGTAATATGTATCATCATAGTTTGTGGAGGCATTATTGCATATGCTATGGGATATAAAAAAGCGGGATTAT
Source organism: Clostridium sp. YIM B02551 (assembly GCF_022324735.1). Lineage (NCBI taxonomy): Bacteria > Bacillati > Bacillota > Clostridia > Eubacteriales > Clostridiaceae > Clostridium > Clostridium sp. YIM B02551. The sequence goes on from NZ_JAKGTF010000013.1 coordinate 60,210, forward strand.
GGGTACAGGGTTCAATAGCAGGATATGTAATAATTAGAATGCTAGGAATGGTTATATGAAAAGCGTTAAAATAATAGATTGTTTTAAAAATAAACAGACTTTAAAGCTAAGCGAGTACTTCAAGGTTATAAATCAAAAGTATATCTATATAAAGATTACTCCTGATACATCAATACGAAATTACAATAGTGCGAATATAGCAAAAGCGATTGTTTCACTTTACAAGCCGATACAAGCTAGAATTCATAAAGTTAATAAAGCTTGGGAGATAGAAGATCTATGCAAAGTAACATTTTATATTTATATAAGTAGAAACACAGTTCAATTCTATTTCATAATACCAGAGTTTGCAGAAAAACTAATAAAAGAAAAATTAAGTAATACATGGCCTAAGGCTACAATAAAAAGAGTAGACAGTATTCCTTTATTTTCTGAAAAAGCAATACAATATGAGATTGCATATGCAAAAGAGGATGCTTTAAGCTTGGATATAAATAAAAAGTGTAATGAGCCATTAAACTCAATACTGAATGTTATAGATATATTACAAGATGATGATAAAGTAGGAATTATATATAATTTGATGCCATGGAGCCAAAAAGGATGGAAAAAGGAGTTTACTGAAACTATAGATAAAATCAAGCTAAACAAACCATTAGATAAAGAGAAAAGCTCAAGCAGTTATTATTTAAAATTAACTATATACTTAGCATTTAATATATTAGATATACTATTAGGAACTTTCACTGAGTTTCTTGGAGGTAAAAACACCAAGAATAAAACTTTATCTGAAGTAGCTATAACAAAGATAAAGGACTTAAAACTAAGTGAAGCTACAATTAAAAAGAAAGAAAACTCAATAATAAATACTCAGATATTAGCATTATCAGAAAGTAAAGATAAGATACGAGAAAAAAATAATATTACATCTATCTGCGAAAGTTTTAAAACAATAAATGAAGATAATGAGCTGAAATATAAAAAAGTAAAAACAAAATATACTATTGAGGATTTTAAGATTAAGAAAGTAGTATCAAATAAAATGTCAGTTGATGAAATACAAAATTTATTTGAGTTACCTGGACGAGAACTCTTACTAAAGCATAAAAATATTGAAAGAATAGATGTACTTGAAGAGGCTGTTATTCCGGAACTTCAAAATGGGTATATGTTATTAGGCGAAGTTAAATATAAAGATATAATACAGAATGCATATTTACCTAGTGATCCTCTATATGGGAATTTGCCAGTAACTCTTTGTGGTCCAGAAGGAAGCGGGAAAAGTACATTACTAATAAATAAAGCTTATGAAAGTTGGAAAGCAAAGAAAGCTTGTATAGTAATTGACTATATTAAAAATAATGAGGTTTGTAGAGAGCTAATCAAATTAATCCCAAAAGAGGATTTGATTATAATAAATTGTGGGGATCATAAGCAGATACAAGGACTTGGCTACAATGAAATTGTGACTGATAGCATGGATCCATACGATATACTAGAATCTTCTTCAATGCAAACAGAACAAGATGTGTGTTTAATTGATAGTTGTAATCCAGAACCGCTTTCAGGAAGAATGTTAAAATTCTATTTGGCAGCAGCAAATATAGTTCATATTCAACCATATATGAATATGTCTAATGTAGTAGAGTGCTTAGAGGATTATAAGAAGAGAAAAGAATATATTGATTACATTAATAAACAACATGAAATTATTAGGCACGAACTATCAGGAGACATACAAACCTTAAGTGAATTAGATGATATCGGAAAGGATGGCAGCATTATAGGAACTAAGACCAATAGTATTTCATATATAATGGATAGAATAATCAAACTTAAGTCTAACATGCAATTAAAACATATGTATTATAAGAGTTGTAAGGAAAATATTAATTTTGTTCAAGCTATAAATGATAAAAATATAATCCTAGTAATGATGCCACAGATTAAATTTTCTACCCCGATAAGCAGAAATGTTTGTGCAACATACTTTATTAGCAAAACTTGGCTTGCTGCGCAGATAAGAGGAAGTAACGAAGATAAAGTAGATCCAGTAAATATAATTATAGATGAACTATACCAGGTACCAATTGCAGAACAACTAATAGGTGAAACACTAGAGCAAGCCAGAAAGTTTGGAAATAGATATATCTTTAGTTGCCACAATTTTAATCAATTGAAGATAGCTCCAATTTTAAAAAGTGAAGGAAGTTACATTTTCATGCATGGATCAGATAAAGTAAATTATGATGTATTTAAAAATGAACTTGATCCATATGTCTATGAAGATATGATGAACCTAAAAGAATTTCATGCTTTAAATCTAATAAAGTATAAGAATGGATGGAATAAATTTATAAGTAAGCTGCCATCACCTATAAAAATGAGTTAAATACTAAATTAAAAGAGTAATGTGGGAATTCCCACATGATTCCCACATTAGTTATAGAAAGATGTATTTCAATATAGTTTGATATAGTTGCAAACATAAGTAAAATCAGTAGTTACAGAAAGATATAATTAAGATTAATATTAATCGAGCCATAAGGCGAGTGTGGGGTCAAAAACCAGGTCAACTAGCTTTATTACAATATATAATGTTAGATAACAGTCTATTATAGGCTGTTTTTTTATTTACCGTAATATACGCAATAAATGTCCTATAAAGGGGAAAAAGCAAGAAAAAAGGAGATTTCACAACCTAAACTCACTAAATATTCTGTAAATTCAGAAAATTCGTATTGATATTATGTAAAAATAATTGTAAAATAATATTAACAAACAAGTACTTAATTCTTAATATAAGAGTTAAAGTATAAGAGGGGGTTGACCTTATGAAAGTAACTGTAATTGCAAAAAATATTGAATTAACACAAGCATTAAAAGACACTGTTGAAAAGAAGATTTCCAAGTTAGGAAAGTATTTTAATCCAGATGTTGAAGCTAGAGCAACCTTAAGTGTACAAAAGAATAGACAAACTATCGAAGTAACCATTCCTTTTAATGGAATTATACTTAGAGGAGAAGAATCAACAGATGATTTATATAGGTCAATAGATTTAGTTGAAGAGAAGCTAGAAAGACAAATTAGAAAACAAAGAACAAAAATTTCTAGGAGATCTCATGGTGGAGCTGACTCACTAAGATATGTTAACTTTGAATCAATTCCAGAAGAAGATGAACAAGAATTCAAAGTTGTTAAGACAAAAAGGTTCAATGTAAAGCCAATGTCAACTGAAGAAGCTATATTACAAATGGAACTATTAGGACATAATTTCTTTGTATATCAAGATGGAGAGACAAATGACATGAATGTTGTATATAAGAGAAAAGATGGTCAATATGGTTTAATTGAAGCAGAATTTTAAAACATACGTAAAAAATTATATTTATAATAAAACTCAGCGAAAGCTGAGTTTTTAAATTCTGATATAAAAATTATAAAATAATTATTGGATTGACCAAAACCTTGCAAAATGTGTAGTCAATGCTATAATATATAGGTAGAATTATAAAATAAATAGAAGATTGTGAGGATAAATATGGGGATAATTAGTAAGGTCTTTGGAAGCTATAGCGATAGGGAAGTAAAAAGAATTAAACCTATAGTTGACAAGATAGATGAATTAGGACCAGAAATGGAAGCACTAAGTAATGAAGAACTTAGAGCAAAAACTGATGAATTTAAAAAGAGAGTACAAGAAGATGGAGAATCTTTAGATCATATTTTACCTGAAGCATTTGCAGTAGTAAGAGAAGCAGCTTGGAGAACAATTGGACTTAAACATTATAGAGAACAATTAATTGGTGGTATAGTACTACACCAAGGAAGAATTTCAGAAATGAAAACTGGTGAAGGTAAAACATTAGTGGCAACCTTACCAGCTTATTTAAACGCTTTAACTGGAAAAGGGGTTCATATAGTTACAGTTAATGATTACCTTGCAAAAAGAGATAGAGACTGGATGAGCAATGTATATGAATTTCTTGGGTTAACCACTGGAGTTATTGTTCACGAACTAAACAATGATCAAAGAAGAGAAGCATATAATTCAGATATAACTTATGGAACAAACAATGAGTTTGGTTTTGATTACTTAAGAGATAATATGGTAATTTACAAAGAAGAAAGAGTTCAAAGAAAATTAAACTTTGCTATTGTAGATGAGGTTGACTCAATACTAATAGATGAGGCAAGAACTCCACTTATTATTTCAGGGGCAGGAGAGAAGTCTACTGAATTTTATAAAATAGCAGATTTCTTTGTTAAAAAGCTTAAGTTTGAAGAGCACTACACAATTGATGAAAAGGCAAATGCTGCGATGTTAACAGAAGAAGGCGTTAAGATGGCAGAAGGTGCATTTCAAGTGCAAAACTATGCTGATGCAGAGAATATGGAATTACAGCACTATATAACTCAAGCTCTTAAAGCTAACTATGTAATGAAAAGAGATAAAGATTACATGGTTAAAGATGGAGAAGTTATAATAGTAGATGAATTTACTGGAAGACTTATGGAAGGTAGAAGATACTCTGATGGTCTTCATCAAGCAATAGAAGCAAAAGAAGGAGTAAAAGTAGAAAGAGAATCTAAAACACTTGCAACAATAACATTCCAAAACTACTTTAGAATATATGAAAAACTTTCTGGTATGACAGGTACTGCATTAACAGAAGAAATAGAATTTAGAGAAATCTATGGGCTAGATGTTATAGTTATACCTACACATATGCCAATAGCAAGAATGGATCATCCAGATTTAGTGTATAAAAGTGAATTAGGTAAGTTTATGGCAGTAGTTGAAGAGATTGCAGAAACTTATGAGACAGGTCAACCAGTTCTAGTAGGTACTGTAAGTATTGAAAAATCTGAACTACTTTCATCTTTATTAAAGAAAAGAGGAGTCCCTCATCAAGTTCTTAATGCTAAGTATCATGAGCAAGAAGCAGAAATCATTACTCATGCTGGTGAAAGAGGAATGGTTACTATAGCAACTAACATGGCAGGTAGAGGTACTGATATTAAGCTTGGTGAAGGTGTTACAGAGCTTGGCGGATTAAAAATAATAGGTACTGAAAGACATGAATCAAGAAGAATAGATAATCAGTTAAGAGGTAGATCTGGACGTCAAGGAGACCCAGGATCTTCAAGATTCTATATTTCTCTTGAAGATGATTTAATGAGAATATTTGGATCTGAGAGAATTGCTCCAATGGTTGACAAACTTGGTCTAAAAGAAGATGAAGCTATAGAAAGTAAAATGGTTTCAAAATCTATAGAAAATGCTCAAAAGAAAGTAGAAGGAAATAACTTTGATATAAGAAAAACATTACTTGGCTACGATGATGTTATGAATATGCAAAGAGAAATTATCTACAAACAAAGAGCTGAAGTTTTAGAAGGTGAGAATGTTAAGACTGAAGTTATGGATATGACTAGAGAACTTATTCATGCTTCTGTAGATGCACATTTAGTTAATGCGGAAGATGATATAGATACTCAAGTGAAGAATCTTTTAGTATATTTAGAAGACATATGCATTCCACATGGAACCTTTACTGTAGATGAGTTAGCTAAACTTTCAAATGAGGAAATAAAAGAAACTCTATTATCAAAAGCTAATGAGATATATGCTGGAAAAGAACTTGAATTTGGCGAAGAGCAAATGAGAGAAGTTGAAAGAATTATTTTATTAAGAGCTGTAGATACAAAGTGGATGGATCATATTGATAGTATGGATCACTTAAAACAAGGTATAGGATTAAGAGCATATAAGCAACAAGACCCTACTCAAGCATATCAATTTGAAGGTTCTAATATGTTCGATGAAATGATTGAAAATATTAAACTTGAAACTGTTAGAATGTTATTCCATGTAAGAGTAGAAAAAGCACCAGAAAGAGAAAGAGTTGCAGAAGTTACAGGTGCTTCTCATGGTGGTGAAGAGGAAGAAACAAAGAAACAACCAGTTAAGAAAGAAAAGAAGGTTGGAAGAAATGATCTTTGCCCATGTGGTTCAGGAAAGAAATATAAGAACTGCCATGGAAGAACTAGTATATAAGGATAAATAATTAGTTAAAGAAACTCAGCTTAGCTGAGTTTCTTTGAATTAAGAGATAAGTTAGAAAAAGTGTCTTATATGAAACTTAGTTTATTGATGTATAAGTAGGTTATTAATTGAACCTAAAACTCTATAATATAAATAATGTTAGAAAGCGGTGATGTAAATGATTTTAGAACTAGAAAATTCTATTTCGAAATTTAAAGTCATAAAAGAAATATTAGAGGAAATGGGGGCTTCACTTTGACCTTTCAGGTTTAAATAAGAAGCTTCAGGAATTAGAATTAAACATGCAAGAAAAAGGCTTTTGGGATGATATAGCAAAAGCAGGAGAAATAACTCAAGAAGCTAAAAGAGTTAAGGACAAAATAGAATATTTTAATTCACTTTTTTCTAGAGTAGAAGATATAGAAGTATTAATAGAACTAGCAGAAGAAGATGATGATGAAACTATAAAAGAGGCTATTAATGAAATTAATATGCTTAACAATGAAGTGGAAAAGTTGAAAATAGAAATACTTTTATCAGGAGAATATGATAGAAATAATGCGATTTTAACCTTGCATACAGGAGTAGGTGGAACTGACGCTAATGACTGGACAGAAATGCTATTAAGAATGTATACTCGTTACTGTGAAAGTAGAGGATATAAGTTAGAGACACTAGATTATTTACCTGGAGATGAAGCAGGAGTTAAAAGTGTAACCTTAAGAGTTGAAGGTGAATTTGCATATGGATATCTTAAAGCTGAAAAAGGAATTCATAGATTGGTAAGAATTTCTCCATATAATGCAAATGGTAAACGCCAAACTTCTTTTGCATCAGTAGAAGTATTGCCAGAGCTTACGAAGGAACAAGATATAGAAATAAATCCTACGGATCTTAAGACAGATACCTATAGAGCAAGTGGAGCAGGTGGGCAGCACGTAAATAAAACAGAATCGGCTGTTAGAATTACGCATATACCAACTGGAATAATAGTTCAGTGCCAAAATGAAAGAAGTCAGATTCAAAACAGAGAAACAGCAATGAATATGCTTAAAGCAAAATTAATTGAATTAAAAGAAAGAGCTCATAAAGAGAAGATTGAAGACTTAACTGGAGAACTTAAAGACATGGGATGGGGAAGTCAAATAAGATCATATGTATTCCATCCCTATTCAATGGTAAAAGATCATAGAACTAATTATGAAACATCCAATGTTAATAGCGTAATGGATGGAGATATCCAAGATTTTATTAATGTATATTTAAGTCAAAATTAAAAATAATTAAGAGTAAAAACGCTAGATTTAAATTTTCTAGCGTTTTTAGCATTTATAGACTTTTTCATTATTCATAAACTTTGAAGTAAATCTTTTATATGGTATTCTATATGTAAAGAAAACATAAAAGAGGGTAGTAATTATGGAAGTTAAAAATACAAAGGCTTATGAAGTGGTTATAGATAGTATAAAAGATATGGTATTTAAAAGAGAATTGAAAAAAGGAGATAAACTTCCAACGGAAAGAGAACTTGCTGAAAGTCTTAAGGTATCGAGAACTTCTGTAAGGGAGGCAATCAGAGCATTAGAAATAATTGGACTAGTTGAAAGCAAACAAGGGGCAGGAAATTATATAAAAAATGACTTTGCTACATCGTTATTTGAACCTTTATCAGTAATGTTTATGCTACAGGAAAGTAGTCCAAAGGATATATTTCAATTAAGAGAAGTTCTAGAATTAGAATGTTGTAGATTGGCAGCTAAAAATATAAAGGACTATGAAATGGATAGGTTGCTAGCAATAATAAGTGAAATGAAAGAAACTGATAGTGAGGAAAGAAGCAGCATTTTAGATAAAGAATTTCATAACCTTATTACAACTACAAGCAGAAATAAGTTAATAATAAATGTTTTAAATGTTGTTTCGAAATTAATAGAAATATCAATTAAGGAATATAGAAGTCAAATTATAGATTTATTTAAGAATGATAGAAAATTAGTTGAAATACATGAAAGTATATACTTAGCATTAAGAAGCAGAGATGAAGAAAAGATAATTAAAGCAATGGAACAACATTATACTTTAATAAAACAATCTGTCAAAATGTAGTTAATCTTTTAACAGTCACTTTAATAAATTATTTAAAAAATATAAGTATTTTTAATAAAATAGTAATATTGTATTTGAAACAAGGCTTTTTAATAAAAAAAATAAAAAGCCTTGTTTTATTTTTATTTATTATTCCATTCATGCGAGAAAAGGTTTACAATATAATTGTAAGAATTGGTCAGACCAATTTTAATATTGGTAGAACCAATATTAGGGGGAGGAGTATATGAATAATTACGTATTATTTTTAATAGCCTTATTACCAATAATATGGCTAATGGTATCCTTAGGTAAATTAAAGATCCCAGGATATAAAGCAATCCCTATAGCACTAGTTATAACAATAGTATTAGCAGTTTTAGTTTGGAAAGTTTCAATAACAAATGTATTTGGTGCAACCTTAGAAGGGTTTGCCATGGGTTTATGGCCTATCATGATTGTAATAATAGCCGCAGTATTTACTTATAATCTTACATTACATACGGGTGGAATGGATGTCATAAAAAAAATCATGACAAGTATAACTACAGATAAAAGAATATTGGTACTTATACTAGCATGGGGATTTGGAGGATTTCTAGAGGCAGTAGCAGGATTTGGAACAGCAGTTGCAATACCAGCAAGTATAATGGTTGCGTTAGGATTCGAACCAGTATTTGCAGCAGTAATATGCCTTATGGCAAATACAACACCAACTGCGTTTGGAGCTGTTGGACTACCAGTATCTACACTTGCTAATGTAACTGGAATTCAGGTAGCACCTTTATCTTATGCGGTTTCAATGCAACTATTTGCGCTCATTATTGTAGTGCCAATTGCATTAGTTATGATAACTGGTAAGAGTGTTAAGGCCATTAATGGAGTTTTAGGAATTTCTATAGTATCTGGACTAGCATTTGCAGTTCCACAAGTGATAGTAGCTAAATATTTAGGAGCAGAACTTCCTGCAATATTAGGATCAGTTGTTTCTATGGGAGCAACAATACTTTGGGCAAAGATATTTCATAAAGATAAAGCACAAAAGAATACAGAAGCCATTGGTTTTAAAAAAGGGTTAATGGCGTGGTTACCTTTCATATTGGTATTTTCGTTTATATTATTAGCTTCGCCGCTAATTTCAGCAATAAATGGACCGTTAGCATCAATTAAAACATCAATAAAGCTTTATCATGGGGTAGGAGGAAAACCTTACACATTCCAATGGATTACAGCTCCGGGTACTTTAATTATAATAGCAACATATTTAGCAGGGTTTATTCAAGGATTTTCATTTAAAGAAATTACTAAGGTATTATTTAAGACAATAAAACAAATGAGTATTTCGTTTATAACTATATTATCAATAGTAGCATTAGCAAAAGTAATGCAGTATAGTGGGATGATTAAATCAATTGCTGTAGTATTAGTTGCAATTACAGGTCCACTATATCCACTTATAGCACCAATCATAGGAGCTTTAGGAACTTTTGTTACAGGTTCAGATACATCAGCCAATGTTTTATTTGGAGGCTTACAGGTTGAAGCGGCTAAAGGATTAAATCTTGATCCATATTGGCTAGCAGCAGCAAATACAGTTGGAGCAACTGCTGGCAAGATGATTTCACCACAAAGTATAGCAGTAGCAACAGCAGCAACTGGATTGAGTGGTAAAGAAGGAACAATATTAAATTCAACTTTAAAGTTCTGTTTAGTTTACGTAATCGTTTTGGGTCTCATAGTTTTTCTAGGGGGAAGACTAATAGGAGTATAAATACTAATTATATGGAGGAGATATAGAATGAATATTATTGTTTGTATTAAGCAAGTTCCAGGAACATCAAAAGTAGAGGTAGATCCTGTTACAGGCGTATTAAAGAGAGATGGAATAGATACTAAAATGAACCCATATGATTTATATGCCTTAGAAACAGCAATAAGATTAAAAGAAGAATTAGGTGGAGTAATAAAAGTAATTTCAATGGGGCCACCTCAAGCAATGGATGTTATAAAAGAAGCCTATGCAATGGGAGCTGATGAAGGAACTATAATCTCAGATAGAAAATTTGCAGGAGCAGATGTATTAGCAACCTCTTATACAATCTCTCAAGGAGTAAGAAAATTAGGAGAGTTTGATATTATAATTTGCGGAAAGCAAACTACAGATGGAGATACTGCGCAAGTAGGACCAGAGATGGCAGAATATCTTGGATTACCACATATATCAAATGTTAGAAAGATAAAAGAAGCAAGAGATAATTCTTTAATAGTTGAGATGGATATGCCTAATACTATTGAAGTAGCAGAAATAAAATTCCCATGTCTAATAACAGTTGAAAAAGATATTAATGAGCCAAGGTTACCATCCTTTAAAAGAAAAGTAGCAACAAGAGATAAAGAGATAAAGATGATTTCACTTAAAGAATTTGAAGATCAAGATGAGATGAAATATGGATTAAATGGATCACCTACTCAAGTAGAAAGAATATTTCCACCAGAAGTAAATAGTCACAGAGAAATGTGGAAAGATGAAAGTGGACAAATAGTTAAAAAGATGGCGAAAACTCTTAAGGAATTGAGATTTATATAGGGGGAATATATTATGGCAAAGTTAGTAGTTCATAGTGAAAAGATTAATGATAAAAATGAAGTAATAAAGATGTGTCCTTTTGGAGCAATGGAAATAGTAAATGATAAGGTTGAAATAAATGCTAATTGTAAAATGTGTAGATTGTGCGTAAAAAAAGGACCTGAGGGTGCATTTGAATATGTGGAAGGTGAAAAAAAACCTGAAGTTAACAAAAATCTATGGAAAGGAATAGGAGTGTATGTTGATCATGTTGAAGGAGATATACATCCTGTAACTTTTGAATTAATAGGAAAAGCAAGAGAGCTAGCAGAAAAGATTAAACAAGAAGTATACTGTGTATTTATAGGAAATAATGTTGAAGATAAAGCACAAGAACTATTACATTATGGAGTTGATAAGGTTTTTGTGTATGATCACGATAGTTTAAGGGAATTTAGAATTGAACCATATTCAGCTGCTTTTGAAGACTTTATAAACAATGTTAAACCAGCAGCTATTTTGGTAGGAGCAACTACTGTAGGCAGAAGCTTGGCACCTAGAATAGCAGCTAGATTTAGAACAGGGTTAACTGCTGATTGTACAATTCTTGATATTAAAGAAAACACCGATCTTGTTCAAATAAGACCAGCCTTTGGTGGAAATATAATGGCACAAATAGTGACTCCAAACTCAAGACCACAACTAGCAACAGTAAGATACAAGGTTATGGTTGCACCAGAAAGAAATGAAGAATGTACAGGAGAAATTATATCTTGCAAGATAGGAGAAGAAAAGTTAAAATCAGCAATTAATGTTTTAGAAGTATTTAAAAAAGAAACAGAAATTGGAATATCAGATGCAGAGGTGCTAGTTGTAGCAGGCAGAGGAGTTAAATCTCAAAAAGACTTAAGCATGATAAAAGAATTAGCAGAGCTTTTAGGTGGAGAAGTTGCAGTAACAAGACCGCTTATAGAATCAGGTTGGGCAGATGCAAAAATGCAGGTGGGATTAAGCGGAAGAACTGTAAGACCAAAATTAATTATAACTTGTGGAGTATCAGGGGCAGTACAATTTACTGCAGGTATGAATAAGTCAGACGTTATATTTTCTATAAATAAGGATGAAAAGGCACCTATATTTGGGGTAGCTCACTATGGAATAGTTGGAGATATGTATGAAATAGTGCCAGAGCTTATTGAAAATATAAAATCAGCTAAGGAGGCATAATATCATGGAATATAAAAAAGTTGAAAATCAAGACTATTTAGAAATAAAAAGAATGATAAATGATGATGAGAGGGTTTTATATAAAGAAAATATAGGTGAGGATTATTCTCACGATGAATTAGGTGCAGTTAAAAAAATGCCCGATTTAGTAGTTCAAGCTATAACTACTGAAGATGTATCCAAGGTTATGAAATACGCATACGAAAATAATATTGCAGTTACCCCAAGGGGCTCTGGAACAGGATTAGTTGGGGCTGCTGTCCCAATACATGGCGGAATAGTAATTGACTTATCTAAAATGAATAAAATACTTGAGCTTGATGAAGAGAATTTGACTCTTACATTAGAAACTGGTGTACTACTAATGGAAATATCAAAATATGTTGAGGAATTTGATTTATTTTATCCACCAGACCCAGGTGAAAAAACAGCTACTATCGGAGGTAATATAAGCACAAATGCTGGTGGAATGAGAGCTGTAAAATATGGAGTAACAAGAGATTTTGTAAGAGGTTTAGAAGTAGTACTTCCAAATGGAGAAATAGTAAACTTAGGAGGAAAAGTAGTAAAAAATAGTTCTGGATATGCATTGAAAGATCTAATAGTGGGTTCAGAAGGAACACTTGGAATTGTAACAAAAGCTATATTAAGATTATTACCATTACCTAAAAAAGCAATATCTCTACTTATACCTTTTCCTGATTTAGATAGAGCTATAGAGACAGTTCCGAAGATAATAAAATCTAAAACTATTCCTACAGCAATCGAATTTATGCAAAGAGCTGCAATAGTAGCTGCAGAAGAATTTTTAGGAAAGAAGTTCCCAGATTCTCAATCAGATGCTTATTTATTATTAACTTTTGATGGTAACTCAAAGCAAGAAATAGAAGCTAGTTATGAAAAGGTAGCTAATATATGTTTAGAAAATGGAGCTTTAGATGTATTAATTTCTGATACAGAAGAAAGACAAGAATCTATTTGGTCAGCTAGGGGAGCCTTCCTAGAAGCAATAAAAGCCTCTACTACTGAAATGGATGAAGTGGATGTTGTAGTTCCAAGAAATAAAGTTGCAGAATTTATAAAATATACACATCAACTAGAAGAAAAGCATGAGATAAGAATAAGAAGTTTTGGACATGCGGGAGATGGTAATTTACACATATATATTTTGAAGGATGAACTTGATGAAATAACATGGAACAAAAAACTTCAAGATGTTATGGAGGATATGTATGCTAAAGGAAGAGAATTAAAAGGACAAGTTTCTGGAGAGCATGGCATTGGATTAGCTAAGAGACCATATCTTAAAAAAGCAATACCTGAAGAAAACTTAATTATTATGAGGGGAATTAAACAAGCTTTTGATCCTAAGAATATCTTAAACCCAGGAAAAGTTATTTAGTTCTTTAAAGTTAAAAAATGGAGGTAATGCCTCCATTTTTTATTTTAAACTAGAAATTAGTTTAAGATGTTGTAGGTTGGTTATTTCCTCTTTGGAAGTTCCCCATAACCTTTTGTAAAACCTTATCGGCTTGATCTTGAGTAATAACCCCATCAGATACTAATTTACTTAATGGGTTAGATCTTTGTCTATCCTTGTTGCCATTCTGGGAATTATTATTACTATTATTAGAGTTATTGTTATCTTGCTTACTATTATTTGCCTGCCCATTCTGATTTCTTGTGTTTGAAGTTAAGGCATCTATTATCTTAGTACCTTGATCTTTTGTTATGGTTCCATCAGCTACTAATGCATCAATATTAGTTTGCATTTGTTTTTTTCTTTCTTCTGGATCTATTCTTTGCCCACCTTGCTTAAAATATCCTTTGCCATTAGCTTGCTTATTGTTGTTTGAATTATTTTTTGATTGACAGCCAGTTAAAATACTTGCAGTAATTCCTAGGACAAGAGCCGGAATTATAGCTTTCCTTAATATAGTCTTATTTTTCATTATAACACTCCTTAATTTTATGATGTAGGGGTTTTATAGGAAACTTAATTTATTCTTACATAAATAAATTATTAGTTGAACTTAAAACCCAATAGAATGGTTACTGCTTCTAAATATAGAGGACTATTGTGACAATATCATGTTAAGAGTTTGAATAATTTGTTACATTTAGCTAAAATAATATATGAATAGAATTTTAAGGAGGACATATGAGTAATATTAGAGAAACTTTAAGTAAAGAGTTAAGAATAAGTTTACCTCAAGTTGAGAGTGTAATTGAATTATTAGATGGAGGTAATACAGTACCTTTCATTGCTAGATATAGAAAAGAAAAAACTGGTGGATTAACAGATGAAGTATTAAGAAAATTTGAAGAGAGATTAATATATCTAAGAAATTTGGAAGAAAGAAAATCAGATGTAATTAGGTTAATAGATGAGGGTGGAAACCTAACTGAGGAACTGAAAAACAAAATATTAAAAGCTGAAACGCAGTCAGAGGTTGAAGACATCTATAGACCATTTAAACCTAAAAAGAGAACAAGAGCAACTATTGCCTTAGAAAAGGGATTAAAGCCACTAGCAGATGTAATTTCTACAGGAGAATTTAGTGGAGATGTTTTAGATGAGGCAAGTAAGTATATAGACGAAGAGAAACAAGTAAATACTGTACAAGAAGCATTGCAAGGTGCAATGGACATTATTGCTGAAGAAATTTCTGATAATGCAGATTATAGAAAATGGCTTAGAGAATTTTTATTTAGGGAAGGTACTTTAGAAACAAAAGGCTCATCAGATAGCCCTACACCTTATGAAATGTATTATGAATATTCTGAAGCAGTTAAGTTTATACCTTCGCATAGAATTTTAGCCATTAATAGAGGAGAAAAAGAAAAGATTCTTAGCGTAAAGGTTGTATCTCCAGAAGAAAAAATAATAACATATTTTAAAAATAGGATTCTTAAAGGAAATAAAACTACTGATAAATATTTAGAAGATGCAATAAAGGATTCCATAAAGAGACTTATATATCCATCAATTGAAAGAGAAATAAGAAGTGAACTTACAGATAAAGGTGAAGAGGGAGCAATAAGAATATTCAAGGAAAATCTCAAAGCATTGCTTATGCAGCCGCCTATAAAAGGAAAAGTAGTAATGGGCTATGATCCAGGTTTTAGAACAGGATGTAAAGTTGCAGTATTAGACGATACAGGAAAGTTTTTAGAGAAGGCTACTGTATATCCAACAGTTCCTAGAAGTGATATTGAGGGAACTATAAAAACACTTAAAGGACTTATTAATAAGCATGGGGTAGAAGTTATATCCTTAGGGAATGGAACTGCATCTAGAGAATCGGAAGAAGTCATAGCTAGAATGATAACTGAAATTAAGAATGAGACTGGTAGAGAATTATTTTATTGTATAGTTTCAGAAGCAGGGGCATCAGTTTACTCAGCTTCAGAGTTAGCACAAAAGGAGTATCCAGATCTTGATGTTACTATTAGAGGAGCTATTTCTATAGGAAGAAGATTACAGGATCCTCTAGCAGAATTAGTTAAGATAGATACAAAATCAATAGGAGTAGGACAATATCAACATGATGTTACTCCAAAAAAATTAGATGAATCATTAAAAGGTGTAGTTGAAGATTCGGTTAATAAAGTAGGAGTAGATTTAAATATAGCTACCCCTTCATTATTAAGCTATATATCAGGAATTAATTCAAGTATAGCAGGAAATATTGTGGCTTATAGAGAAGAAAACGGTAAGTTTAAGAGCAGAAATGAATTACTTAAAGTAAAAAGATTAGGACAAAAAGCATATGAACAGTGCGCAGGATTTTTAAGAGTTATGGAAAGTGAAGAACTTTTAGATAATACTTCAGTGCATCCAGAATCTTATAAAATTGCTAAGAAACTAATAGCAGAATTAGGATACAATAAAAATGAATTAAAAAATGGCCAATTAGCTGATATAGATGAAAGAGCTGATAAAGCAGGCATAAAAGAATTAGCAGAAAAATTAGAAGTTGGGGAACCTACATTAAAAGATATAATTAAAGAACTTAAAAAACCAGGTAGAGATCCAAGAGAAGAACTACCAAAACCAATATTTAAATCAGGAGTTATTGACCTTAAGGATTTAAAACCAGGAATGGAACTGATGGGAACTGTAAGAAATGTTTCAGATTTTGGAGCCTTTGTTGATATTGGAGTTCATCAAGATGGATTAGTTCATAAGTCACAAATGGCAAATAGAAGAATAAATCATCCACTTGATGTAGTAAAATTAGGAGATATTATTAAGGTTAAAATTTTAGAAGTTGATGAGAAAAGAAAGAGAATATCATTAACAATGAAAGATGTGGATTAATAATATAAAAGACTTGTCAAAAATAAAACAAAGTTATATAATAAAGGTAAGAAAAAATTAATATCTTCAGGGCGGGGTGTAATTCCCCACCGGCGGTATAGCCCGCGACCCTTATAAATTTAAGGTTGATTCGGTGAAACTCCGAAGCCGACAGTATAGTCTGGATGGAAGAAGGTAATATTTAGGTAACTACGTTTATTTCGCCCTGAATCATTTTGATTCAGGGTTTTTTAGTTTATCTTAATATTGCCCCGAAGAAATATAGGAGGCGTATTATTAATGAATAATTCCAAGTTAAACAAACAAATAAAAATAGCATTGCTAGCTGGTTTGGCATTTGTGCTAATGTATTTTGATTTCCCAATACCAGGTTTTCCACCATTTCTAAAAATTGATTTATCAGATATTCCGGCCTTAATAGGTTCATTTGCATTAGGACCAATAGCAGGTGTAGTAATAGAATTAATTAAGAATATATTATATACACTAATAAAAGGAAGCCAATCTGCATTTATCGGAGAATTTGCTAATTTTGCAATTGGAGGAACTTGGGTATTAGTAGCAGGATTAATTTATAAATACAAGAGAACATTTAGTGGTGCTTTAATTGGACTAATTGTTTCAGTAATTGCAATGACTGTTGTTGCAGTTTTACTAAACTATTTTATACTACTACCAATGTATGTTAATGTATTTAAAGTTCCAATAGGTGATTTAGGAGCATTTATAGCAACTGCAACATTACCTTTTAACTTAATAAAAGGAGCAGCAGCTTCAGTTCCAACATTGCTTTTGTATAAGCAAGTATCAGCTTTATTAAATAGTGAAGCTAGAAAAACAGAATATAGATAATATAGGATTTTTTAGGAAACTTCAGTTGAACTTAAAACCCTAAAATAAAGGTCTAGATTTAAATAAAATCTAGACCTTGTTTTTATAATATTAATTACTCTTTAATTTCTCTTTTCCACATAATAATTGCATCTTCGCCATTATCTTGATAATATTTTTTTCTAATTCCATCTTGAGCAAAGCCGTATTTTTTATATAAGTTTTGTGCAACTATATTAGATCGTCTAACTTCTAAGGTAATATCTTTTGCGCCTTTGTCATAGGATTTTTTTAAAAGCTCTTTCATCAAAATATCACCTATTCCTAAGCTACGATAATCTGGATGTACAGCTATATTAGTTATATGAGATTCATCAAAGATTACCCATATGCCACCAAATCCAACTACTTTTTCATCTTTTTTTGCAACTATATAAGTTGCAAGCTTATTATTTAATTCATTATTAAAAGAATCATAGCTCCAAGGTATTGGAAAAGAGAAGATTGCAATTTCGCAAACATCAGCTAAATGTGCTGATTTCATTTCAACAATTTCAATATTTTCTGGTATATCCTCCATTAGTCTAACCTTAATTTCCTTTCATACTCTCTTTCAGCTTGAGATTTTCTAAGATATAAAGGGGTTGAGTTGTTTATATCATCCTTTTCCCCAAGTAATAATTTTTCTAATCCAAGCTCACCTAAAGAAGCTGCTCTTGTATAATTAAGATGTTTGGGTGGAAAATGAGCATTACTTTTTAAGTTTTTTAGCTCTTCTTCATATTTATAAGTACCATCACCTACAAATATAACTGATTCATCATATTTATCTAGCAAATTGCCTAACTCCTCAAGAGATATTATAAGGTAATCACTTAATCTTTCTAGATTGCCATTACTTGACTTGTAAATTGCAGTATAGACATTTCCTCTTAATGCATCCATTACAGGACAAATGATGCCATTAAATGTAATGACATTGTATGCAAGACCATCTAAGTTTGATATTGAAACATAAGGCTTTTTAATTCCTTGACTCATTCCTTTTATAGTAGCAAGACCAATTCTAAGACCAGTGAAGGAACCAGGACCTTCTGAAACTACGAATCCATCTAAATCATTAACAGATAATTCATTATCTGTTAATAATCTATCAATCATTGGCAAAAGTAGAATAGAATGCTGTTTTTTATCATTTAAACTATATTCTCCAATAACTTTTGTACTATCTAAAAGTGCGACAGTAGCAACAGAAGTGGAGGAATCAATACTTAAAATCTTCATAAAATTTTCTCCTCAAAATTTTTAAATCTGCCTCCAAAAGCTTTAATTCTAATCTTTCTATAGTTTTCTCCAAGCTCAGGAACTTTTTTTATATTAATATGTACAAATTCTTCAGGAAGTATATCCTCTATGTAATTAGCCCATTCTATTAATGTAGCACCTTTCCCGAAAACATATTCATCAAACCCAATTGCCATAATTTCATCAGAATCACTTACTCTATATACATCAAAATGGAATAAAGGGATTCTACCACTATGATATTCATTTACTATATTAAAAGTAGGAGAGGTTATTTCCTCATTTACTCCAAGTCCCTTTGCAAATCCTTTAGATATATGTGTTTTACCGGTACCTAAATCTCCAGTTAAACAAAAAACATCTCCCGCTTGAGCTAATTGACCTAGTTTTTCGCCAAGCGATAGAGTTTTTTCTACAGAATCAATAATATACTCCATAATTGACTCCTTTCAAATAGTTTATTTAATTATTATAGCTTATATTTTATCCAAATTATAGAGAAAATGAAAGGTAATATATTACATATTAGTTAAGAAAGTCTTACATCCAGTATATATCAATTGAAATTATACATATATTATTATAGAATATACTAGAAAACCATATGTTATTAGGAGGGAAAACAGTGAAGAAGGTAACTTTTGCCTTAATTATAATAAACTTAATAATGTTTATAGGACTTTTTATTTTCCCGCAAACAGTGGTATCAAGTAAAGTTGATCATGCAAGCAAGGAAAGAGCTCCTTATTTAAATATAATGGCGTCAAATAAACCAACGTATCTTATGATAAAAAAATTGGTTAAGGACAGACATAATGTAGAATTTTTGCTAAAAAGTCAAGAAGAGATAAAAAATTATACCTTTAATGACGACATAGTAAATAATATTTCAAGAATGAATCTGTTTGTTTATTCAAGTGATGCGTTTGAGCCATGGGCTAAAGATCTTATTAGTAATCTTGATAAGGGGAAAACTGGAATAATTGATTTATCAAGAGGTACAAAGGGTTTGAAAAGTTCGGATGGCAAACAAATTCCATATTATTGGATGGATTTTGATAACTATAAAATAGCATTATTTAATATAAAAAGTGAATTGCAAACTGATGATTTAGATAATAGAAATTATTATGAAGATAATTATAATGATATAGTAAGTAAATTTGAAAGTGACAATTCAAAGAATGTTGAAAATATAAGAAAAATAAATGGTACAGCTTTTTATTATGCTGATAATACCTTGGAATACTATAGCAAATATCTAAATTCTAAGTCAGATATTTTAGACAGTGAAAAAGTAAGTAAAATTATTACCGAAAAAAAAGATATAAAGCCATTCATAGTATTTTATGAAAAAGATGAGACTATAGAAAGCTATAAAAACTCATTGATAACCAAAGGTGCCATATTTATAAAGGTAAACACATATAATGGGGATAAAGAATTTGCTGATCTCTTAACAGAAAACATCAATAACACCTATAACAGCTTGAAAACTTTAGAGGAAAGTAATTAAATATAATATTTTATTTAATAATTTATAAATTGATAAAGCAGAAGATTAATTTCTGCTTTAAAAATATGTTTCAAGAAATAAACAATTATAATATTTAAGCTAAAAAACTATTGCATCTTAAAAAAAAGTATGATAATATAAGTCTTGTGTTAAATATAGGGGTATGGCTCAACGGTAGAGTAGTGGTCTCCAAAACCATTGGTTGTGGGTTCAAATCCTACTGCCCCTGCCATAAAACAACAGAAATTTATTTCTGTTGTTTTTTTATGTCTAAAAATTATGAGGAACGTCATATAATTCAAAAGGAAAGTTTGATATAATATAATTTAAGTATTAGTGATTCATTTAAAATTAGAGATGAGGGGTATTATGAAAAGACTTACGAAAATTTATAGTTTGTCATTAGCAGCATTTTTAATATTAAACACAAGAACAGCTTTTGCAAGTGAGGTACATGAGAATAAACCAGTAAGTATTAATAGTAATAATAAAGTTCAAGATGATGTCATATGGGATAATGAAACAAAAGGAAATGAGTATATTTTAAAGGCGACTACACAACCAATTTGCTCCTATAAAGGGCCTAATGGTGTGGAAATAAGAAGTTATTCATCATCATATAATACAATAGATAAAGTACAGGCAGTTTATAACGAGCTAATAAAGAATACCATTGGACCGGAAGTAAGCTATCTATCACATATTGATTTAATAAGTGATTATCCAATGGGAGCATATACAGCTGGTGTATGGCATGGTATGTATGAAGATAATGGGGGAGTAAAAAGATTAGCTAAGGATAGATATATAGAACTTTTTGGATGTGATACTGTTTCATTTCAAGAATTAGCAGGAGTACTTTCTCATGAATATGGTCATCAATTTACAAACTATTATTTATTACTAAAAGAAGGAAAACCTTTTAGTGATGATAGTAATAGTTATAATAAAGCAAGAAATTTATCTTCTTATAGCAGCGTTAACTCAGGATATCATGAGTGGGACCCAGCAGAGATGGCAGCAGAAGATTATAAGCAGCTTTATGGAAGTATAACAGGTAAAAATATTAATGAATTTAAGGACATAAAGGATAGAACAATAGCTGGAGATCAAACTAATTATACATGGAGTAGCTTAATGTATAATATATGGCCACAAGAAAATATATATTTGCCACTAGCTTCTCAAGCTAATAATTTATATAACTATTGGGTAAACATGTCAGGAATAAGAGCTAGTAATGAGTTTGCTCCGACTACACCATTACTAACAGTTACTAATGTAACAACATTCCCTTATCCTTGGGGAGGAAATAAATCCACAGTAACTTTAAACTGGACAAGCTCTGCAGATGATAATACTGATGATTTAAATTATGCAGTTGTTTATTATAATGGAGATATTAATAACCCTAGTAGTAATTTTTATTACGGTGTAGTAAAAACTTCAAAAGATTCCACTGGAAGAACTGCTACAATAGGAACCTATAAATATGGAAATACTTATGGAACAGATGGTATATTGGATTTAAATGCGAAGTTCAGAGTATTAGCAATGGATAAGGACGGGAAAATTGTTGCGTCAAAAGATATATCAATAGATCCAAATAATTTAGCAAATTCAGTTACAAAGATTCCTGATAGAATTTCGGGTGTTGATAGATATAAGACTGCCGTTAAGATATCTAATACTGGATGGACAAGCACAAATGATACTGTAATTTTAGCTACTGGTGACGATTTCCCAGATGCATTAAGCGCAGCGCCATTAGCCAAAAAATATAATGCACCTATATTGTTAACTGGAAAAAATACATTATATGAAAGTACAAAAAATGAAATCAATAGACTTAAACCTAAAAATATAATAATTATAGGTGGAACAGGGGCTATTTCATCAGATATTGAAAATCAACTAGTTAATTCAGGATATAATTGTAGGAGAATTAGTGGTGTAGATAGATACAGTACTTCATTATCTATTGCAAAAGAAATTGGAGCTGTGAATGAAGTAGTACTAGCAACTGGAGCAGATTACCCAGATGCACTATCCATTGCTTCATATGCAGCGGCAAAAGGAATACCTATAATATTAACAGAAAAGAATAGTATACCTATGAGTTCAGAAAACTATATTAAGAGTTTAAACATTTCTAAAACCTACGTAGTAGGTTCTACAGGAGTTATATCAGATAATGCAATTAGAAATATGAAAAATATAGTAAGATTAGGTGGAAAAGACAGATACGATACTAATAAATTAATAGTTAATCAAATAAAATCATCAATGAACCTTAATCAAGTATATGTTGCTACAGGGGTAGATTTCCCTGATGCACTGGCAGGATCAGTTTTAGCTTCAAATACAAATTCACTTATTTTATTAGCAGATAAAGCTAATTCTCAAAATGCTAAAAGTATAATAAGTACAAATAGTAGCAGTGTGAATTCAGTAAGTGTTCTTGGCGGCGTTGGGGTTGTAGATAATGATGTATTAAAAGATTTAATTTCAAACTAAAGAGGTATGAAATTATACACAAAAAGATAAATTTGAGTGTTTGGGGAAAATAATTATGAGAAAAATTAGTATTATGATAATTGGAATATTAATGTTTACAACAATGAATAATGTTAATGTAAGTGCGATGTCATCGGTAAATATGGTCAGATATGGCGGAGCCAATAGATATGAAACAGCAGTGGAAGTAAGCAAGGGGGGATGGTCCCAAGCTGAAAATGTAGTATTGGCTTATAGCAATGGTTTCGCTGATGCGCTTACTGGAGTGCCCTTTGCTTATATTAAAGATGCGCCTATACTTTTAACAGATAAAGAATCTATTCCACAAGCAACTTTAGATGAGGTAATAAGATTAAAAGCAAAAAACATCTATTTGCTTGGAGGTAACGGAGTAATTTCTGATAAAGTTCAGAAGGAACTAATCGATAAAGGATACAATGTTACAAGAATAGGTGGGATGGATAGATTTGAAACATCAATGAATATAAGTAATGAGGTGCTCAAGTATAATAAAAAAGTTGCGATATTAACAACAGCATATGATTTTCCAGATGCTCTTTCAATAAGTTCATATGCTGCTATAAATAATTATCCTATTTTATATACAGAAACCCAAAAATTAAATTCTAGGACAAAAGAGTATATAAAAAGTAATAATATTACGAAAATAATAATACCAGGTGGAATAGGTGTTGTTTCTGATAGCATAGTAAATGAATTGAAAACTTTGGGTATTACTTCAGAAAGAATTTCAGGGGTTGATAGATATAGTACATCCTTAAGTGTCGCTAAAAATTTCAGTGATAGCTTAAATGAAGGAATAATACTTGCTACAGGAAATGATTTTCCAGATGCACTTTCTGGTGGTGTCTTAGCAGCAAAAAGAAAACAATCGATTTTGTTAGTAGAAAGAAAAAATATGAAGAGTGAAATGGCAGACTTCATTAAAGAAAGCGGAAACATAACATTACACTTATTAGGTGGCACTGGTGTTATATCAAATGCTATAAAATACAATTTGGTTCCTGCAAATTTAGAAGTGGAAAAGTTATATGCAGCGGATACAAGCAGTCAAATAATAACTATAACTGCCCCATCAACTAGTGGATTTAGGGCAAATGCAAATTATTATGAGAAACAAGACGGAGTATGGAAACTAGTGTATAAAGATATGCCAGCAGTTACAGGCGAAAAAGGACTAATGTACAATAGAAAACAAAATACTAATACTAGTCCAATTGGAGATTTTGGATTTGTCTTTGCATTTGGTTATAGTGATAATCCAGGAGTAAAATATAATTATAGAAATATCGATAGCGAAAGTTATTGGGTAACAGATATGAATAATACATATTACAATAGATGGGTTGAAGGATACCAAGGATGGGAACCGGATGGAGCAGAGCATCTTATAAACTATAAGCAGCAGTATAACTATGCCATAGCAACTGATTTTAATTATTACAACCCAGTGAGAGGTGATGGAGCTGCTATATTCCTACACGTGTCACCTATGAGTGGTGGAGGAACTGGAGGATGTATTGGATTAAGTGAACCTGACTTATTAAATATTATGAAAAGATTAGACCCAAGTAAAAATCCGAGAATAATTATATGTCCAGAAGGAGATTTATTAAATTATTAATGAAGTATGTTGTTTAGAATGTAATAAAATATTATTTTTAAGAGGGATAAATATGAAAAAGAAATTTGTATGGATATTGTTATTAAGTTTTGGGATAGCTAATATTACAATGCCTACAGCTCAAAAAGTTTATGCAGCGCAAGCTAACTATGATGTGGATGGAAATAATGTACTTAATTCAAATGATTTAGAAGCATTAAAAAAATACTATAATACATACAATTCTAATTTTGATTATAATAACGATGGTATCATAGATATTTATGATATGGTAATTTTAAGTAATGCCTTAGATACTAAAATGTATTCAGTAAAAAATTCAAGTGGAGCGGTTATTTCCTATTATTCTTCAGGTGATTTAGCGTCTTCAGTACTAAAAGCACGTAGTATTAACGGTTCTGTTGTAATGACAAAAGGTGGACAAGTAATTTGGAATAACAGTGGGTATTATGTATTTCAAGGAGAAAAATTTTATAATAAATATTCAAACTCTTTTGATGCAGTAAATGCGGCAAATTCAATTACAAATGGAAGAGCTTATAACCAATTTGGTCAAGAACTTATAAATAACACAACTGGATATAAAGAAAAGCTTGCTGTAACATCCACAGATGTTTATATAAGAACTCAGCCATCAGATGCTTATAAAACTTCTACTAAAGTACCAAACAATACTTTGATTGAAATAGTTGCCCTTACTAGAGGGTTTTATCAGTTTAAGTGGTATAAGCCAGATAACACTATAGTGACTGGATACCTTCCTAATTACTTGGATTTTATACAAGATGATAGAAATAATTCAATGTTTGGAAATATAGCAGGAAAGTATGAATCAAATGGCGATCCTGGAGCAATATCAGATAATCCTGCTGATAAAGGAGGAGTATCCTGTGGCGTGTTCCAATTTGCAGCTAACGTGGGTACTTTAGCATCATTTATTTCTTGGCTCTCAGGAACTAAACCGGCTTTTTATAGTTTATTAAATAATGCATATATTGCAGATGGAAATACTTACGGAACTAATTTTAAAGCTGCATGGCAACAGATAGCTGCTAATAACTATGATGAGTTTTATGCACTTCAATTTAGTTATACTAAGAGTGTTTATTATGATGGATTTATTAATAAAGCAAAAAATAGTGGATATGATATTAGTAAGCTTGCTGCATATAACGCAACAAGGAATATGATTTTTTCTACCTCAATACAACATGGAGTAACAGGAGCCTATAATATTATTGCACCGATAGATAAAACCTTAAGCATGACAGATTTTATTACAAGTGTATATAATGGTAGATTAGCAGTGATTGCTAAGTCTTACCCGGTTGGAAGTTCTATATACAATGGGGTTAAGGATAGATATGATAATGAGAGTGCTGACATTAAAAGAAATTATCAAAGAGAAATATCATACTAGGAGAAAAGTTGATGAATAAAAACTTAAAGATAGTAATAAGCATTGTAGTAATTGCTGTAATAATTTCCTCTATAGTTTACATAACTTTTAATAAGAAAAATGAATCAAATAAAGCTAAAAGCAATATAAGTGTAGACACTAATAATTCTAATGATGCAAAAAATAATATTTCAGATAATAAAAAAGAATCTGATGGTCAAAATGAGTCTAATGAAACTCAAAATAAAGAAGATAAACAGCAAAATAATAATGATTCTAAGCCAGATTCTAATAAAGAATCAGATCAAGTTAATAATGACAATAGTGCATTAATTGAAGAATCCATAACTTCATTTAATATGATTTTTAAGAACATGGTCAATAATAAAGATTTGAATATTGATTTTTTGAAGGATGTTGTAGAAAAGGATAGCAAAGCGTATAGCGATGTTAAATCCTTAATCGAAGGTTATAGAGAAAGCAATACAAAAATAGAAAAAATGGAATTTTCACTAGATAGTGTAAAAAAAATAGGAGAAAATATATACCAGGCGACTGTAAAAACAGATGAAACCAGAAATATTAATAATCAAAGTAAAAATGAAAAGAAAGAAATTATTTATAAAGTTAAATTGGTAGATGGAGCTAAAATAATTGAAATAGATAATTTGAATTAGTTATATAATGATTTTTAAACTTCAATGATGAAAAAATAACCCCAGAATACTTTTGGTATTCTGGGGTTATTTAATATTTATGAAAGTTTAGCTTCGCTAATAAGTTCATTCATTAGCTCACTTACAGTATACATTTTATTTATTCTATAGGCATTTTCACCACAGAAAATTAATGCATTATCTAAATCACCTTTAACAGCATTGATTAGTGCTTTAGTGATACAGTAAGGAGTTGTTTTAGGGTCGCATGGAACTAAACAGTTATAACATTTAGTTACCTTTTCGCCTTCTAAGTTAACTCTTTCAACAAAAGCATTTTTTATAGCTCTACCAGGCATTCCTACTGGACTTTTAACTATAACAATATCTTCTTTTTTGCTATTTATGTAAGCATTTTTAAAATTAATATGAGCATCGCATTCTTCAGTAGCAACAAATCTTGAAGCAATTTGAACTCCGCTTGCACCTAGCTTTAGATATTTAGCTATATCATGTCCGTCAAAAACTCCTCCAGCTGCAATAACTGGTATTGATTTATTGTATTTTTCTTCATAAGTTTTAACAAGTTCTATAATATCTACAACACTCTTGTCAAAATCAATATT
Source organism: Clostridium sp. YIM B02551 (assembly GCF_022324735.1). Lineage (NCBI taxonomy): Bacteria > Bacillati > Bacillota > Clostridia > Eubacteriales > Clostridiaceae > Clostridium > Clostridium sp. YIM B02551. The sequence continues at coordinate 86,957 of NZ_JAKGTF010000013.1, forward strand.
TCCGCCTTCTAAATCATCTTTTGAGAAACCAAGATGGCCTCCAGCTTTAGGACCTTCAACTACCACCATATCAGGAGATACTCCATGATGTTTATCCCATAGCTTTAATATTACGTTTGCACCTTTTAATGAAGAAACAATAGGAGCAAGTTTTACATTAAAACCTTTAGCTATTTTCGGAAGATTTGTTGGAAGTCCAGCACCAGATATGATTATATCAACTCCTGCTTCTATAGCAGCCTTAACATGCTCTTCATAATTTTTCATAGCAACCATAAGGTTTACACCTATAATTCCACCTTTGGCTGTTTCTTTAGCAACTTTTATGTGATTTTTTAAAGCTCTTAAATTAGCCTTAAGAGAATCTATTTCAAAGTCATCCTCAGTATAACCTATTTGAGCACCAGAAATTACCCCGATACCACCACAGGATGCAACGGCACCTGCTAGTTTAGATGAGGAAACTCCTACACCCATTCCACCTTGTATAATAGGAAGCTTTGCAATTAAATTTCCTATTTTTAATGGCTTTATATCCACAAAAAACAACTCCTTTTTTAAAATTTACTTTGATAATGAAATAATTTTATAATAAAAGTATTTTGTAGCTTAATTATAGTTGATTATTTTATTTTTAACAAGTAAATTTGTTATTATTATTAATAAAAGTTGATAATAGAACCTATACTAAGGTATTATATAGTATAGGGTTTTAAGTTCAACTAATAACTTATTCATGCCTGAAAATGTCAAGAAACCGACATTTTCAAACAAGAATAAATTAAGTTTCCTATAAAAAACCCTGTATACACAATAATCAAAAATTAACGAGGTATAATAATGAAGAAAACATTTGATATGTTTGAATTAGATAAAAATCTAGTTGAAGCATTAAATAAATTTAAAATAGTTGAAGCTACAGAGGTACAAGAAAAGACCATACCTATCGCATTAGAAGGAAGAAATATATTAGCTCAATCTGAGACTGGGACTGGTAAAACTTTAGCTTATTTAATTCCTTTACTTCAGAGATTAGATAAGGGAAAGAAAGAAATACAATGTATAATTTTTGCTCCAACTCATGAACTTATAATGCAAATACATAATACTATTGGAGAAATAAAAAGAGAATCTAATCTTGATATTACATCCACTCCATTAATCGGTAGTGCGAATATAACAAGGCAGATAGACAAATTAAAAGATAAACCTAACATATTAGTAGCCTCACCAGGAAGAGCCCTTGAACTTATTAGAAAAAAGAAGATACCAGCACAAAATATTAAAGCTATAGTTCTTGATGAGGTAGATAAGTTATTAGATAAAAAGAACCTACCTATTATTAAGGATATTTTTAAAGCAACTCAAAAGCAAAAACAAGTATTGATGTTTTCAGCTACATTAAATAATGTTACGTTAAGCCTTTCTGAGGATTTAGCTGATAACATTGAGGTTATAAGAGTAAAAGAAAGAAATAGAGTAAATGAAGACATAACTCATAATTATGTATTAGTAGAGCAAAGAAAGAAAATAGATTATTTAAGAAGATTTATTCATGCTTCGAAAGCTAAAAAAATATTAGTATTTATTAATAAGGCATTCGATGCTAATGAAGCGCTTGAGAAACTTAAATTCCATAAAGTGAATGCCGCAACTATTCATGGTAATATAGATAAAGAAGAAAGAAAAAGAGCACTAGAATCCTTTAGAAATGGAAAGGTTCAGGTGTTAGTAGCTTCTGATCTAGCAGCAAGAGGCTTAGATATTAAAGGTGTTACCCAAGTTATTAATGTAGACATTCCAGAAGACCCTAAAGAATACTTACATAGAGTTGGGAGAGTCGGAAGAGCAGGAGAGAAGGGTGAGGCATACTCATTAGTAGACTTTAAAGAGATTCCGATCATAGAAGAATATGAAAGAAGTTTAAGAATTGAGTTTAATAAAAAGTATATATACATGGGTAAGATATTACACGCAGAAGAGTAACTCATAGAGGGTCTGTGTGTAGTGATTTAAAGCAGAAACGATGAGTTTCTGTTTTTTTTATGGGTTAGTTGGCTAAATACGTTGAAAATAATTACATAAATAAGTATAATATTTATAGGGTAAAAAGTACCACTTAGTGGTTTAAAGAATTTTATTCTTATTGTGCAAAAATTTAAAATCATAAACAAAATAGCTTAGGGGGTAAAACATGAGCTTACATGAAAGTGAAGTAATATTAGATTATTCAGTAAAAGATGTATTCAGTATTTTTGCAAAAACAGCAAAAAGAGATTTCCCAGGATTTAATGAAAAAGACCCAATAGGAGCTACGGTAACAAAGCAAGTTGGTGCTTATTCTTCAAAAACTGGAACAATGACTGTAGAGATAACTGATTATATAAAAAATGAAGTGTATGAAATTAGAAGTGCCACTAGCTCAGGATCAATGTCATACATATCAAGATATGAGTTTACTGCATTAGATGAAAATAAAACTAAACTTGTACTAATAGAGAGTGAAGGTGCAAATGGTATTTTTTCAACGGTAAATGTATTTATGACAAAATATCTTTTTAAGAAAAGAATTAAAAGAAGATTTGATTATTTCGTAAAATCACTTGAAAATGAATTACAAGCATTAATGGATAGAAGAAATGGGACTAATAGAAAGTCTGCAAATACAGAAGTTGATGCTGAGGAAGTAGTTGTTGATAAGGAAGAGATAAACGAAGAGTAATTTTTAGGAAGTGATATAATGAGAAAAATTATAATTAATGCAGATGATTTTGGGATAACAAAAGGTGTCTCTTTAGGAATATTAGATTCCATGGAGAATGGAATAGTAACAGAAACTACAGCTATGGCAAATGGCTTATATATTGAAGAAGCCTTAAAAGAAGCTAAAAAAAGAGGTATAACCAATATAGGAATCCATCTAACTTTAAGTTGGGGAAAGCCTATATTGCCGAAAGATGAAGTTAGCTCTATAGTTGATGAAAATGGATATTTTTACAGAAGAATTGAAAGTGTAAAGAAACCAAATTTTGATGAGGTTGAAAAAGAACTTAGAGCGCAGATAAATAAATTGCTTTTATTAGGATTAAAGCCAACTCATTTAGATGCTCATCATCATTTCTTTGTTTTAAATAAGGAGCTTACAGACATAGTTATAAAGCTATCAAAGGAGATGAATATACCTCTTAGATGTGTATATTCAAAAGATTATGAGTATTATATTGAAAAAGGTGTTAAAACAACAAATAGTACCTCAATTGATTTTTATGGAGATAATACAACAAAAGAATTTTTAATTAAATTATTGGAAAGTGCAGATGAGGATGAAACTTTAGAGATAATGTGCCATCCAGCTTATGTAGATGAAGACTTAATTAAGGCAACTTCCTATAATACAAATAGAGCTAAAGAATTTGAAGTGTTAACTTCTAATTTAATTAAAGAATATATAAAAGATAATGGTATTAAACTTATTGGATTCAATGAGATATAACATTATTAATGACCATTCCTAGAATTTCCTAGAATAGCTCAATTTATTTATTGAAACAATAAACCTATAAATAATTATAGGAGGTATTATTGTGTCACATAAGAATAATAAGAATTCTAAGGATAATAAAAAATCAAGACAGAAAACTCGAAAAGAAGTAAAGAAGATGCAGGAAGAAACTGCAAATGAAATAGGATTTTCAAAACAATCCAGAAAACTTGGAAAAAATGAATCAAGAGTAGACAGTAGTATAGAAAATAGAGCACCTAGAACTCCAATAAGAGAAAAATAATTTTAGGTAGATATATGGAAAAAGCGAAAACCAGTGGTTTTCGCTTTTTATATTGCAAAAAAAAGTTTGCTGACTAAATATTAAAAAAATTCTATAAATACCCCAAAAAAATAAATATCTTCTTCGTATTTATTAACATAAGGTAGATAAGGAGGAAGTTATGAAGAAGGTATTATTGTTAATTATAATTATTTCTAGTCTCGTTTTAGCTGGTTGTGGGAATAAGAACAATGTAACCTCCAATGGAACAGATGGTAATTCAGCATCAGTTACAACTTCTGCAGGTGAGGCTACAGATAAATCAGCTAGTACAAATGGTAATGTTAAAACAGTTAAGCCAGGTACAGTTAAGGAATTAACCCCAGCTCAAAAGGCTAAGGTTAATAATAAATTAGATTCAGCAATTAGTAATATAAAAGAATCTTTAAATTCACTTGATGATGTTAAAGATATAAATTTAGATTCAGTAAATTAATTTTAGGGGGAAAGTATTATGAATAAAACAAGATTAGCCGCATTAGTAATTTCAGGAGTAATGTTAACTTCAACAGCTGTTTATGCTAAAGGAAAACCAGAAAATACAGGAGCTAACAAAGCAAATGTTGTAAGTCAAGACAAAAAACAATCAGCTAATGCTACAGATAATGAAGCAAAACAAAACAATGGTTCAGCTAAAAAAGAAGCTAATCAAGCAAAAAAAGATGAAAAGAAACAACAGATTAGTGAATTCAAAACAGCAATGAAAGCTAAGCATGAAACAATGAAACAAATCAGACAACAAACAATTCAAGTTAGACAACAAGTTGAGGGGAAGACAGAAGAATTAAATGCTATATTAGAAGACATAAAAGCAGGAAATAAAACACTTCCAGAAGATATGCTAAATGATTTATTAGCTAAGGCATCTGTACTTAATACTTCAAGTGATGAAGTGAAGGCTACAACAGGAATAAGCACTGTAGAGGCTGATACACAAGATAAAGTTGAGAAAAAAGATTTTTCAAATGCATTGGCATCTATGGATAAAGTTATTGCAAAACTTCAAGCAAGATTAGATGCGCTAAACAAATTAAATTCTAATTTAGATGATGCGTTAGCAATTGCAAGACAAGCAGCAACTCCAGTGAAAGAGGATCCAAGTACATCAACAAGCCCAACAGATACAACGACACCATCAGACTCAACAACAGACGCTTCTAACACCACAAATACAAGTAATTAAAGCAGAACTAAATCATTTATAGATTGACCTTTAAAAAGTAGTTTTAAATATGAGAATTAAGTTTAAAAAATTCAATAGGCGATTGTTTTAAGAAGAAAAGTGCACAGAATGTTTATAGATATCTGTGCACTTTTTTATATTTAAACAGAATTTAAAAATAGTCGATAAATATAAAATTTTATATGGTTTTTATCTCCTAAATATAGTAAAATCAAAGAGAGAACAAAAATAATCGAATATATTTGTAGAAAAATTAGTTTTTTAGGGATATAGAGTTATTTACATAAAATTCATATTATTATTTTGAAAGTATAATAAAATTAAAAAACAGGATATATAAGTCTATTAATATACTTAAATATAGAAAAAAAACATATTTATTCCAACGATTACATGTGGGTCATGAATATAAGCTAAAATGAATGTCGATAAATAGAAGAAAGGGTCAATATTTTTTTATTGATGAAAAAATATTGCTATGTTAATATATGAATGTTATAAATTTTATGCACAACTTGATAGGGTGTATTGATTTTTTTTAGAACATTTTGTTTTTTTTTGTAATATAAATTTTCTTGAAATGTAAGTTTCTTTTGTTTGATTGTGGGTGATTTTGAAGATATAAGATTAATATCTTGAGTTATTTGTAATATATGAATAAAGGTATAAAATGTGTTTAGGAGATATAAAGTGACAGCGATATATACTCAGAGTTTGGAGGGAATCAAGTGCAAGTAAATAATATAGGTAATGATATTTTTACGGATAATGAACCATTGTTGTATAAGGTTTCAAAAAGATTGATAGATATAATCGGATCATTAGCTGGATTAATTTTATTGAGTCCTATCATATTAATAGTTTCTGTATTAATAAAATTAGATTCTCAAGGGACCATTGTATTTTCTCAGTTGAGAATTGGTAAGAATGGACAAGCGTTTAGGATGTATAAGTTCAGGAGTATGGTTACTAATGCAGAAGAATTAAAGGCGAGACTTTTAGAAAGCAATGAAATGTCTGGTCCAATGTTCAAAATGAAAAATGATCCTAGAATAACTAAAATAGGCAGATTTATCAGAAAAACAAGTATAGATGAATTGCCTCAACTTTTTAATGTTTTAAAAGGTGAAATGAGTTTGGTTGGTCCTAGGCCAAGCTTACCAAAAGAAGTAGAGAAATTTGAACCGTGGATGAGAGAGAGATTGAATGTTAAGCCTGGATTAACTTGCTATTGGCAAGTTATGGGGAGAAATTCTATTGATTTTGTTGATTGGATGAAGTTGGATATAAAATATGTTAGAGAAAGAAATTTTTTGCTTGATGTTAAGTTGATTTTCAAGACATTTTTTGTGTTGTTTGGTGATGATAATGCTAGATAGTAAAATATTGGAGACGTTATATGAAAAAAGTATTATTTGTAATAGATAATTTATGTGGTGGTGGGGCAGAAAAAGTATTAATAGATATCTTAGAAATAATAGATAAAAGTAATTTTGAAATTACATTACTTTTATTTGAAAAACAGGGAGTTTATTTAGATAAAATACCTAAAGATATAAAAGTGAGAAGTATATTTAACCATAAGGTAAATAGGATCTTGAAGATAATATTCAAATTACTATGTAAAATTAACATACTAAACATATTTATAAATGAAAAATTTGATTGTGAAATAGCATTTTTAGAGGGAGATGCAACTTATATAGTAGCAAATTCACCCAATAAATATGCAAATAAAGTAGCATGGGTACATACAGACTATAAAAAAAATAGGGTTGAAAAAAAAGAGAGAGAAAGAAATACGTATTCTAAATTTAATAGTATTGTATGCGTTTCTAATGGTGCAAAAGATTCATTTGTAGAAGTGTTTCCAGAGCTTAGTCCAAAAGTTAAGGTTATCTACAATTTGATTAATTCAAATAAAATTATTAGCAAATCAATTGAAAATATCGAAATAGAAGAAGAGATAGATATTTTAGCAATAGGAAGACTGCTATATGTAAAAGGTTTTGATTTATTATTAAAGGCACAAAGTAATTTAATAAAACAAGGAATTGTTAATAATATTTGTATATTAGGTGAAGGTAGTGAAAGAGATAATTTGCAAAAAATTATCGATGATAATAATTTGAATGAAACAGTAAAATTGGTTGGATTTAAAGAAAACCCATACCCATATATAAGAAAAGCTAAAATGTTTGTGATGCCATCAAGATATGAGGGGTTTCCACTATCATTATGCGAGGCAATTATACTTGAAAAATTGATAATATCTACAAGATGTACTGGACCAAGTGAAATACTAGATAATGGGAAATATGGTATTTTAGTTGATGTGAATGAAGTTACTGAGCTCGAAAATGCTATTAAGTCTATGTCGTGTGATAGAGAGATTCAAATTAAATATAGTAATGAAGTTAAAAGTAGAAAACAATTTTTTAATTCTTCCGAAGTAATAGCTTCCATAGAAAACTTGATAGATAGTAAAACAAAGAATATATAGATTAGGTGACTACTAAATAAGTAAGAACTAGGTGGAGAGATATGAAAATTTTAATAATAAATATGGCTAAGCAATATGGGGGAGCCGAAAAAATTATAGAGGAAATGATAATTGAATTGTGTAAAAGAAACTTTAGTATTTCTGTAGCGAGTATTGTAGATACTCCTTTTTATTTAAAACTAAAGAAATTGAGTACTATGTATCAGTTTGATGTTGTGGAAATTGCGAGTGATAAAAAGAAGTTCATATCAATCTTAGGTTATATGATAAAGTATATTAGAATGCAAAAGATTACATTGATTCATAGCCATGGTGTGACATCAAATGTATTTGGAAGTATAGCGGCAACTTTTACAAAGGTACCTAATATTACAACAATACATTCTAGAGCAGATTTTGATAGAAACAATACCTTAAAGGGGAAAATTTTTATATTAATTGAAAGAATGTTACTAATGATTAATAGAAAATATATTTTGGTTTCTAATAGCCTATTTGAGTATTATAAATTAAAAAAATGTAATGTTAATAAACTTGTAGTAATGCATAATGCAATTAGCCACAATAAAAACTATTTTAAAAATTTTGAAGAAGCACACTTAGAGAATCAATTTACTATTTGTGCAGTTGGTAGGTTAACAAAAGTTAAAGGATTTGATATATTAATTGACGCTATGAATGACTTAGTGAATATGGAAATGCTAAACATAAAATGTGTTATAATAGGCGAAGGGGAAGAAGAAAAAAATTTGTATGAAAGAATAAATTCATATAATTTAGGTGAATATGTAGAGTTACTTGGTTTTAAAGATAATGTTAAGGATTTTATGATAAAAAGTGATTGCTTGGTAATGAGTTCATTAATGGAAGGAATTCCTATAGTTTTATTAGAAGCCCTTTCTTTAAAGTTGCCAGTGATAGTTCCTCGTGTTGGAGGCATACCAGAGATAATAGATGATAGTAATGGAATTCTATTTGAAGGTAGTAATTTTAAAGATTTATCAAATAAAATAAAGTGGGCATATGAAAATAGATTAGGGTTAAAAACCATTTCTAAAAAAGGATATGATGATTTTATAAATAATTGGAACATAGATTCTTATGTTGACAGATTATGTGAAATTTATGATTCGGTGCTTGAAAAGGAGTAATATAATGAAAGAACGAGTTACTATAATGGGATTTAATGTTGATCCGTTAACGATGGATGAAAGCTTAGAAGTGGTTCAACATTATATAAGCAATAGAATTCCTTGTCAACATACAGGAATTAATTCAGATAAAGTAGTTCTAGCAAAGAATGATAAACGACTTACTAAAATAATTAATAATTCTCAAATCATTAATGCTGATGGAATGTCTTTGGTTTGGGCAGCAAAATTCCTAAGGATTAAGTTGCCAGAGAGAGTTGCAGGAATAGATCAGATGGAAAGAATAATTGCAATGTCTGAAGAAAAAGGATATAGAGTTTATTTCTTCGGAGCTAAAGAAGAAGTAGTAAAGGCAACCGTAGATGTTTATAAAAAAAAATATCCTAAATTAATTATAGCAGGATATAGAAATGGATATTTTAAAGATGATGAAAATGATGAAATAATTAATGAAATGAAAAAATCTAAGGCTGATGTTTTATTTGTGGGTTTTACCTCACCTAAAAAAGAATTTTGGTTAGAGGAAAATATGTCTAGGACTGGTATTCCATTTTGTATGGGCGTAGGTGGGAGCTTTGACGTTATCTCAGGAAAGCTAAAAAGGGCGCCTTTATTTATGCAAAAGGTTGGCTTAGAATGGCTTTTTAGATTAGTTCAGGAACCAAAAAGACTTTGGAAAAGATATCTTATAGGAAATATAATTTTTATTTATTATGTTATTTGTGAGAAGATAAAATTAGTTTTTGGAGGAAAGGGAATTTGATAAAGAAAATTAATAAGTTACATATATCACTAATTTATATTAGCATAGTGTCGGTTGTATATTTATTTCATTTTCCTAAGGTTATTGTATACCCTTTGCTAATAATACTATCAATCTTAATAGATATATATTATAAAAGTCCATTGGTCACATTAGTTTACACACTTTTTTGTCCATATTACTTAATTAGATTATGTTTATATATAATGATTTTATTGAAAATATTATATATAAAAGTAACTAAAAAACAGCTTACAATAAATAAAATTAAAGATGTTTTATTTTTTAAAGATAAAAAAAATATTAGCATATCTATTTTATCATCACTATTTGTGTTATGTTTTATAAGTTTTTTTATAAATCAATTTATTGATTTAAATATAATGTCTTTTTTTGCATATGGATTAACTTTCATTATACCAATATCAACTTACTTTATTTTTTATAATTCTAATAAACAAAGATCTAATGCTAAATATATTTTTAATATATTTATAGAATTAACATTATTACAAATAATACCTATAGTTATTTTATTAGTCAGAACGTTTATTATGAAAAATTTCCATCCAGATTTAATGACAGGTACATTTTCAAATGCAAATCAATTAAGTATTTTTCTAATAATTGCATTATTTTTGGTTGTTTTAAACAGGGAAAAAGAAATTAAAATGAGAATTTTATATGGTATAATACTCAGTTTAATGATTAGTATAACAGATGCTAAACATGTATGGGTTGCTTTTATTTTAGGTGGAATAGTGTTAATAGCAGTATATCAAATTAAAAATAGAAAATATAATATAATGAAAAATGTAGCAATGTTTTTAATGGCTATTATTACTATAACTTCATTAACAATGTATCTTAATAAAAATAATGGATTGTTATACATAAAAGATAGTAGTGTAAATTTAAAATATCAAGCATATTTATATACATTTAAGAATTTTGAAATTCCACAATCAATTATTGGAAGAGGTCCAGGTACATATGGGTCTAAAGCTGCAAATGCGTTAGCATATGATTATATGTATAAAACAGACGAGTCTATAACTTTACCTAAAATAATACCAAGCAGAGTAAATGAAGATTATAAGTTTATTGCGAGCCTATTTACTAAAGAATACATGGATTCTATACAATATTATAGTGCGATACTATCTTACCCAATTAGTAACTATATAACTATATATGGTGAATTAGGTATACTGGGGTTACTTATATTTATTCTATTTGCATGCATTTCTTTGAAGAATGCTGTTGATGGAATAAAAAATAAAAGAAATTTACGAACAAACATAATAGGATTTATTTTAATTATTTTTACATTGATTGTTATGTTTATTGATAATTACCTAGAAATGAATGAGTTTTCAGTTTTATTAATGATGTTTATTGCATTTGTAAATTCTCAGAACGAAAAGATGAAAGGGTTGAGGGATTAATTATGAAGGGAATAATATTAGCAGGAGGTTCAGGAACAAGATTATATCCAGTTACTAAAAGTATCTCAAAACAGATGGTTCCGATTTATGATAAACCAATGATTTATTATCCTATGTCAGTTTTAATGCTGGCTAATATTAAAGATATACTAATTATCTCTACAGAGAGAGATATACCTACGTTCAAGAATTTATTTGATGATGGGAAAAGTTTAGGACTTAATATTTGCTATGCCGTTCAAAAAGAACCAAGAGGATTAGCTGAGGCATTTATAATTGGTGAAGATTTTATAGGATCAGATAGTGTGGCTATGATTTTAGGTGACAATATTTTTTGGGGACAAGGATTTTCAGACAGTTTAAAAGTTGGGAATAATATTGAAAAAGGTTCTTTAATATTTGGGTATTATGTACAAAATCCTAAAGCTTTTGGTGTTGTTGAGTTTGATAATAATAAGAATGTAATATCATTAGAAGAAAAACCAGAGAATCCAAAATCTAATTATATAGTTCCAGGATTATATTTTTATGATAATACAGTTATACAAAAGGCTAAGTCACTAACACCTTCAAAAAGAGGGGAATTGGAGATTACAGATTTAAATAGACTTTATTTAGAAGAAGGTTCTCTTAAAGTACAACTTTTAGGTAGAGGTATGGCTTGGCTTGATACTGGCACACATGAATCAATGCTTAAAGCCTCAAATTTTGTAGAGGCAGTACAGAATAATCAAGGAACGTATATAGCATCCATAGAAGAAATTGCTTTCAGGAAAGGCTGGATTAATAGTGAACAGCTACAAAAATTAGCAGAGCCTATGCTGAAAACTGATTACGGTAGTTATTTGAATCAGTTATCTAAAATGTAAAAAGGAGGGTAAATATGAAAACATATTTAGTTACAGGAGGAGCAGGATTTATTGGTTCTAATTTTGTAATCTATATGCTAAACAAACACAAAAATATCAGAATTATAAACTTAGATAAGTTAACATATTCAGGTAATCTTGATAATTTGGATTCATTGAAAAATAACACCAATCACATTTTTATAAAAGGTGATATTTTAGATAAAGATTTAGTAGATAGATTATTTCAACAATATAATATAAATTATGTTGTTAATTTTGCAGCTGAGTCACATGTAGATAGAAGCATTAATGAACCAGAAGTATTTGCCAATACAAATGTACTTGGAACATTGAATTTATTAAATATTACTAAAAAATATTGGTGTGAAAACGAAGTTTGGAAGGATGGTGTAAAATTCTTGCAAGTTTCTACAGATGAAGTTTATGGTTCATTAGGAGATGTAGGATATTTTACAGAACAGACGCCATTAGATCCACATAGCCCATACTCATCAAGTAAGGCAGGAGCAGATATGTTTGTTAAGGCGTTCTATGATACATATAAAATGCCAATAAATATAACTAGATGTTCTAATAATTATGGACCATATCAATTTCCAGAAAAGCTAATTCCTTTGTTAATTAATAATTGTTTGAATCATAAAACATTGCCTGTGTATGGGGATGGATTAAATATAAGAGATTGGTTATATGTTGAAGATCATTGTAAAGCTATAGATATGGTAATTGATGATGGTAAAGTAGGAGAAGTTTATAATGTAGGTGGTCATAATGAAAAAAGCAATATTGATATAGTAAAAACGGTAATCAACTATATTAATAAGAATGTTGATGAAGACATAGATGAAACTTATATTAAGTTTGTTGAAGATAGAAAAGGACATGACAGAAGATACGGAATAGATCCTACTAAAATTAAAGATGAATTGGGTTGGTATCCAGAAACGAAATTTGAACAAGGCATTATAAAAACAATTGAATGGTATTTATCTAATAGTGATTGGTTGAGTAAAATTAGTAGCGGTGAATATAAAGAGTATTATGAAAAGTATTATAAAAATTAATTTTAAAATAACTAAAATATAGATGTATTTCTATGTTTTAGTTTAATTTTATATTGAAATTACTAGGAGTTATAAATGATTAAAGTTAGCGTGTTAATGATTACATATAATCATGAAAAATATATAGAAAATGCATTGAATTCTATTTTTATGCAAAAAGTTAATTTCAATTTTGAAATAGTTATAGGAGAAGATTGCTCTCAAGATAGTACAAGAGAAATTCTCGAAAAATATGCCAAATTATACCCGGATAAGGTGAAGTTGAACTTACCCAATAAAAATTTAGGACCTATAAATAATTTTATAAGTACTTTAAAACAATGTACAGGTGAGTATATAGCGTTTTTGGAGGGTGATGACTATTGGTTAGATGAAAATAAACTTCAAAAACAAGTTGATTTTTTGGATGATAATAAAGACACGGTAATGTGCTTTGGAAAAGCAAAAAATTTAGTTGATGGAATTTTAGAAGATGAAAGTTTTCCTAATTTGAAAAATCATGAACCTATAGGTATAGAACAATTAATTGAGTATAACTTAATACCTAATTTAACAACCATGTGGAGAAGAGAGGCAATGATTGATTTTCCAAAATGGTTTTATAATATTTATGCAATTGGAGACTTTCCTATGCATATTTTAAGAGCTATGAAAGGGAAAATAATTTTTCTTGACGAAGTATTTGGTGCGTATAGAATTCATAGTTTAGGTGTATCTAAATCAATGAAGGATAAATGGTTTAATGAGCTAATATTTATTCTAGAAAACATTAATATTGAAACTAATTACAAATATGATAATCTGATAAGAAATAAAATAATTCAGTATAATTACGAATTATGTAAAATATATTCTCTTGATAAAGAATATGAAAAGGCTAAAAAATGCTTAGAGAAAGTAAAAGGAGAAAAATGCTCCATTAAATTGAAAAATAAAATTATTATATATTTCATATATTACTTTAAAGATTTAGGGGTATGGATCTATAAAAAACTTAAAAGGATGTAAATAAAAATGATTACAAAAATAAAAAATGGAATTAGAGAAAAAAGTATTTTAAAAAATGGTATCTATATAACTATTTCTAGATTTACTAAGTATTTTTTGATGTTACTTTTTACAATATTAAGCACACGTTATTTAAGTACTGAGGACTATGGCCGGTTATCCTATTATATTTCTCAAATTTCCATTATATCAATATTCTTTACATTGGGAACAGACATATATATAGTTATACAAATATCTAAACACAGTGATAAAAAAGATAAATATATAACTCAAAATATAATTAACAGAATAATTATGATATCAACTATAACAACACTATTTATTTTAAATATTTTAGTAGGTAGTAAAGAAAAATACGATATTATAGTAATTTTATTATATTTATCATTTATTTTTGACAGTTTTAGAACTGTATCTGATGGATATTTTCAGGCAATTGAAGAAATGAAGATAGTTGCTTTTAGTGAATTGCTTAGATCTATACTTCTTCTGATTTTTATGGGGATTTTTGTGCTATGTGATCTTAAATTAACAGGTCTAGCATTGGCATATTTTATTAGCACTTTAATAGTATTTATAAGTTGTTACTATATTATGTTTATAAGATATAAAGTTAAGCTTACTAAATTTAGCTTAACTGAACAGAAAGTACTAATAGTATCAAGTATTCCATTCTTTATAAACATTTTGGTAAATGTTCTTACTGTCCAAATTGATATAATAATGATTAAAAATTTAATGGGGTATGTAGAAACTGCTTATTATAATAGTGCCAAGAAGTTTATTGACATTGTTTTGATTATACCTGGAATAATTACTACTGTTTTATTGCCTAAATTAAGCAAGAAAGAAATTAATAGTGACAATAATAAAAAGTTATTAAAAGGAATACTTTTAATTGGTATAGTTGTAATGCTAGGAACTTTGATTTTATCTAAATTTTTAATAACGATAGCATTTGGAAAACAATATTTACCTTCATATAAAATATTAAATTTATTTGCATTGGGATTCCCTATTATATTTATAAATGCTTACTTTGGAACTTTATTTAATTCAATTGGAAAGCAAAAAATTTGCCTTTACGTAAATATTATAAATACACTATTAAATGTAATTTTAAATTATTTTCTTATTCCAATAATTAAAGCTAACGGTGCAGCTATAGCAACTGTAATAACAATATATAGTACATGTATTATGTATATGTTAATTTTTAATAAAAATAAAAGTATAATTTTTGATTAAGTAAGGAGTATAAAAATATGATTAATGTAACAAAAACATATTTGCCTAAAAAAGAAAATTACTTTAAGTATGTAGATAAAATATATGAGAATGGATGGTTAACAAATAATGGACCATTACTACAAGAATTCGAGAGTAGGTTAAAAGATTTTCTTGGTGTGAAAAATATCCTATTAGTATCTAATGGAACATTGGCATTACAAATTGCATATAAAGCCCTAGAATTAAAGGGAGAAGTACTAACTACACCATTTACATTTGTAGCAACAACAAGTTCTATTGTATGGGAAGGATTAACACCAAAGTTTATTGATATTAATCCTAAGACTTTAAATATTGATGAGGAAAAAATTGAAGAATATATAAGTAAGGATACATGTGCAATAGTTCCAGTGCATGTATTTGGTAACCCTGCTAATGTACGAAAAATTGATAGCATTGCAAAAAAACATAATATAAAAGTTATATATGATGCTGCTCATGCGTTTGATGTAAAGCTAAATAATCAAAGCATACTAAATTTCGGTGATATATCAACACTAAGTTTTCATAGTACTAAGATATTTCACTCAATTGAGGGTGGTGCATTAATAATTAATGACGATGAAATATATAAAAAAGCAAAAAGGTTAATAAATTTTGGAATGATTGATAAAGAAAAGATAGCTGAAGTTGGTATAAATGCCAAAATGAATGAATTTCAAGCTGCTATGGGGCTGTGTGTTTTAGATGAATATGAACAAATAGTGGAAAATAGAAAAAAGGTTTATGAGTATTACAAAAATAAGTTAAAAGCAGATATTGAGTATCCTATAATAGATAAAGATATATCATGGAACTATTCATATTTTCCTGTAATATTTAGAAATGAGAAAATAACATTAAATATAATAAATGAACTAAATAAATTAGAGATATTTCCTAGAAGGTATTTCTACCCATCATTAGAGACACTAAATTATGTTGAAAAATTTAATAATATTATACATTCTACTGATATATCTAAAAGAATATTGTGTCTTCCTTTTTATGATTCATTGTCATTTGATGAATTAGATAAAATTATATCAATAATTAATAATTATAAAGTTTAGTAGGAGGTATCATTTTGAATAATATTGTTATACTTGGAGCTGGTGGTTTTGCAAGAGAAGTAGCATGGCTTATCGAAGACATAAATGTTCAAGATAGTATGTGGAACTTAATTGGATACGTTGAAGAATCAGATGAGAATGTAGGTAAAAATTTAAATGGTTTTAATGTAATTGGAGATTTCTCAAACTTAAAAGATTATTATGATGGGGAGCTGTATTATGTTTGTGCGGTTGGAGACCCTAATTTGAAAGTTAAATTTAGTAATAAAGCAAAAGAACTAGGGATGAAACCCGCAATATTAATTCATCCCAATGTTAAGATATCAAAATATAACAAGATAGGGGACGGAGCAATAATATGTGCAGGATGTATTATCACAGTTAATGCTACTATAGGTGAACATGTTATATTAAATATTGATACTACAGTGGGTCATGATAGTGTAATAGGTAATTATTCTACTGTTTTACCTAGTGTAAATATTTCAGGAAACGTAGTTTTGGGAGAAAATTGTAATATTGGGACTGCCACTTCAATTATAAATAAAGTTAATATAGGAACCAATGTTACAATTGGTGCCGGAGCAGTAGTGGTAAAGGATATACCAAGTAATTGTACAGCAGTTGGTATTCCTGCAAAACCAATAAAATTTTATTAGTATGTAGAGTTACATATATGAGAACTTAATGAATCATTATGAAAATTAGGGCATATTTTCAAATATTAATAAATATAAAATCAAAAATATTTATGGAAATAAGAATTTTATGATATTATGTAATAGGATTATATGCAGGCATTTACGGAGGTTATATGAAAGTATTAGTAACTGGAGGGGCAGGATTTATAGGCTCACATATAGTAGATGAATATATTAAAAATAATCATGAAGTAGTGATTGTAGATGATATGAGTCATGGGAGTAAAATAAACGTTAATAAACTGGCAAAGTTTTATAATATTGATATTAGAAGTGAGGATCTAGCAACAATCTTTGAAAAAGAGAAATTTGATATAGTAAATCACCATGCTGCTCAGATATCAGTTCCTAATTCTATAGAAGATCCTATAGAGGATGCTTCAATAAATATTATGGGAACATTAAATATCTTGGAGTGTTGTAGGAAGTTTGGAGTAAAGAAAGTTATATATCCTGCTTCAGCAGCCATTTTTGGTGAACCTAAATATTTACCAATAGATGAAGAACATCCATTAAATATGCAATGTGGCTATGGCGTTACAAAGCATACTGTTGAACATTATTTGGAAGTGTATAATAAACTTTATGGAATTAATTATACTGTTTTTAGATATGCAAATGTTTATGGGCCTAGACAAGATTCTAAAGGTGAAGGTGGGGTAATAGCCATTTTCTCTGAAAGATTCTTAAAAAAAGAAGTACCAGTAATATTTGGAGATGGTGAACAATCAAGAGATTTTGTTTATGTTAAAGATGTGGCAAAAGCAAATTTAATTGCTTTAACTGAACTAAATAATAATATCTATAATGTATCAACTAACATTGAAATTTCGTTAAATAAATTGATTAGCGTATTTAATAACTTAGTAAACTCCAGTATTAAACCAATCTATAAAGAGGAAAGGATTGGGGATATAAGGAATAGTTTCATGATTTATGATAAGATAAAAAATGAATGTTCTTGGAAGCCAAATTATTCATTAGAAGAAGGATTAACAGAAACTTTAAGATATTATTCAGAAAATTAGACTTTAATAATTCTGGGTATGAGCAGCAAATGTAATTATGAATGATATTAGAATAATGTTCTAAAATTTTATGTGGTCATTGAATTTATTCAATGGCCACTTTACATATGTAGAAATTATGTTATTTACACCAAATAGGTATAAATAGATGTAGAATTTTTGTTATAATTATATAATAATGATTAATTTTAAGGAGAGGATATAATGGCAATTCTAGTTTGCGGAGGGGCAGGCTACATTGGTAGTCATATGGTAGCACATCTTTTAGAAGAAGGACAAGAAGTAATAGTTGTAGATAGCTTAGAGACTGGTCATAAAGAATCGGTTAATGGGGTAAAGCTATATACTGGGGATTTAAGAGATAAAGAATTTTTAAATAGGGTATTTAATGAAAATGATATAGATGCAGTTATAGATTTTGCAGCCTATTCTCTAGTTGGAGAAAGTATGGTAGAACCACTTAAATATTTCAACAATAATGTTTATGGGACTATTAATCTTTTGGAAACTATGAAAGAACATGGAGTTAAGAATATAGTATTTTCTTCAACTGCAGCTACTTATGGAGAACCAGAAAATACTCCTATTTTAGAAGGGGACAAGACTTTACCTACAAATGCATATGGAGAATCAAAGCTTATTGTTGAAAAGATTCTTAAGTGGTGTGATGTGGCTTATGGTATTAAATATACTGTTTTAAGATACTTTAATGCAGCTGGAGCGCATGTAGATGGAAATATTGGAGAAGATCATAAGACAGAAACTCACTTAATTCCTTTAATATTACAAGTAGCATTAGGTAAGAGAGAAAAAATAATGATTTTTGGAGATGATTATAATACCTCAGACGGAAGTTGTATAAGAGATTATATTCATGTGTCTGATCTTGCTTCAGCTCACTTATTGGCACTTAAAAGACTCGAAAATGGCGGAGAAAGCAGAATATATAATTTAGGAAATGGTACAGGCTTTTCTGTTAAAGAAGTTATAGAGGTTGCTAGGAAGGTTACTAAGCATGAGATTCCTGCAGAAGTTGCAGAAAGAAGGGCTGGAGACCCAGCTATTTTAATAGCTTCATCTAATAAAGCGGTTGAAGAGCTAGGATGGGAACCAAGATTTAATACTCTAGAAAATATAATAGAGACAGCATGGAAGTGGCATTCAAATCATCCAAATGGATTTTAAGTAAATAGATTTTGTTTATTAGATTAAAATGTTACTTAAACCCCTAATAATAAGGGGTTAGTAATATTTTAATCTATTTTTATGCTAAGTATTGATATTTATATAACATATAAACTATAATAATAAGGATGACTTGAAATAGAGACATAATGACGTAGGTTTTGTAAAGATAGTTTAAACTATTAACAACCTGAAATAATTAAAGCTTAACATATAGGGGGATAATAAGATGGATTTATTCCAAAAGATTATTGAAAGAGAAGAAAAAGTAGCAGTGGTAGGATTAGGATATGTAGGAATGCCACTTGCAGTAGCATTTGCAAAGAAAGTAGATGTTATAGGATTTGATGTAAATAAAGCAAAAGTAGATCTTTACAATAATGGTATCGATGTAACTAATGAGGTTGGAAATGAAGCTTTAAAAGCAAGTAGCTGTAAGTTTACTTATGATGAAGAAGAACTTAAAAAAGCTAAATTTTTTGTTGTAGCTGTACCAACACCAACTAATAAAGATAACACACCAGATTTAAGACCAGTAATTGGTGCATCAAAAACAGTAGGAAGAAATTTATCAAAAGGAGCAATAGTAGTTTTTGAATCTACAGTTTATCCAGGAGTTACTGAAGAAGTATGTATTCCTCTTTTAGAAGAAGAATCAGGATTAAAATGTGGAATAGATTTTAAAATTGGCTATTCACCAGAGAGAATTAATCCAGGAGATAGAGTTCACACATTAGAAAAGATAACTAAAATAGTTTCTGGAATGGATGAAGAGACTTTAGAAGTGGTTGCAAAAACTTACGAACTTATAATAGAAGCTGGAGTATATAGAGCTGAAAGTATAAAAGTTGCAGAAGCAGCTAAACTTATAGAAAACACTCAAAGAGATGTAAATATTGCATTTGTAAATGAACTTTCAATGGTATTTAATAAGATGGGAATTGATACAAGAGCAGTATTAGATGCAGCAGGAACAAAGTGGAACTTCCTAAAGTTTAATCCAGGATTAGTTGGAGGACATTGTATAGGAGTAGACCCTTTCTATTTAGTGCATAGGGCTCAAGAATTTGGAGTTGAAGCAAAGCTTGTAGCAGTTGGAAGAAAAATAAATGATGGAATGGCTGCTTTTGTTGCTGAAAATGTAGTGAAATCCTTAATTAAAGGAGATAAAAAAGTTAAGGGTGCAAAGGTTGCAATATTGGGATTAACCTTTAAAGAGAATTGTCCGGACACAAGAAACTCAAAAGTATTTGATATTATTAAAGAGTTAAAAGAATATGAAATAGATGTATTACCATTTGACCCAGTAGCTGACAAAAATGAGTTAAAAGAAGAGTATGGAATATCATCCTTAGAACTTAATGACATTAAGAATGTAGATGCAGTAGTGTTTGCTACTAGCCACAGTGAATTTAGAGAATTAGATGCTCAAAGTATAAAGAAGTTCTATGGTGAAGGAACTCCAGTTTTAATAGATGTAAAAGGACTTTACAATAGAAAAGAATTCGAAAAAGCTGGTTATGTTTATTTTAGACTATAGTGAATAATTAATATAAAGGCAGAGGGAAGTAAACCCCTCTGCCTTTAATCTTATTTATAATATTCAACTACAGTCATTTCATTTATCTTATAGCATTGTTTCATAAAGTAGGGCATGTCATTCCAATTAGAAACATTATAACCGTATATAGTTGGAGGTGTCTTTTTAAGTTTTAATATACCTTCATTATTGTTCCTATGGTACTCCTTAATAGCATTCATATTAAATACTTGTTCATAGGATACTACTTTATATCCAGAATAAGTAGTGTTAAAGGCAATTAAGGATATTGCTAGAAAAGCTAAAATCATTATAAATCTCAGTGGTTTAAAGTTAATTTTAATAATTGAAAAAATAAAACATAATATAACCAATATTGAAGCTATAATTGCTAGTGATAACTTATGAGCTCCAAGTGTTATTGAAAGTAATGTAAATGCTAGGAACAATCTATTACTGTAAAACTTTAATGAAGAGTAAACAATGAATATACTCATAAGTAAAAGTGAAGGAAATAAAATTCTATGATCTCCAGCAAATCTTGGATCTACAAACAAAAGCATAATTTGAGCACCAAATGCATTAATACAACAAAAAGTTATAAATGGATAGCGTTCTTTTAAAAGAATTAAAAAAGAAACATAAAAATTACTTAATAGAAATACTAGCGCAAAAGCAATAAAGCCAAGTCTAACTAGCATACGAGAACCTTCGCCAGCAAAGATATGGACTTCATATTTTTTGTATAAAACAAAGTAAATATAACCTAATGTCCCTAGTGTTAATAAATAGGCTAAAGCTTTATTTACTAATAAAATTGCTCTACTAGCAGTTTCTCTATTTTCATATGAATAATGATAAAGCCAAAATACACTACATAAACAAATTATTAGAACATAGCTAACAGCAGGAGCTTCAAAAATATTAGTTTTTAACATGGTGTCAATTGATAAGGGGATATCCATTCCTTTTCCAGTATTAGTTTCAAATAGTGCTCTTTTAAAAGAACCATAAGTTACAAAACAATATCCAAAGAATACTGAAATATAATATGGAATAAGACCTCTTGAAAACTTCTTTCCCCTAAAAATTTTAAAATAAAGAGTAATAAGTACAGTAAAGCCTATAGCAATCATTCCTGCCTGCTGAGTAGAAGAACCAGCAAAAAAGGCTAAAAGTACAATCCACCATTTAGATTTATATTTATCTGTATCCTTTAAATAGTCATTATATAATAGATATGCATAAATTATTGTTACAGCTGTTGGAACAAGATAGTTAAGAGAACAGGCCGCATAATAAATGGTAGTATTTGAAACTTCAATAGGTAATAGAATAAAAAACATACTAGCACAGGAAGTTGCAATAAGGAAGTTCTTAGTGCTTTGTTTATTAACTACTCCTGAATCAAGACATATTTTAGAAACCAATAAGGCAGTAAGGGTAATAATAATTGGATTGATTATTCTAAATAAGAATACATTATATTTTACTATTGCAAGAAGAAGTAAGTGAACCCATACACGTCCATTTTCATTTAATACACCATATATGAAGTGTGGTAAGTTTCTTAGACCTACAGAGGCATCACGACAGTAATAAAGGTCATCTGCATATAAGAAAATATAATGATGAACTATTAACATAAGAATTAGTAATGCTAATAAAACACTATATTTTTTACTTTTAAAAATTATTATCTTAGAGAAATTATAATTATCATTCATAAATGTGGAACCTTTCATAGTTATATCAATTAATTGAGAGTATATATCTTTATATATACTAGTATTTCACTATAATGTAATATGTATACAAGTTATGTATAAAAGAATGTAAAAATAGGAATAATATGTTATATGATCGGGAATAAATAAGGAGTGATTTGGTGATATCAATAATCATGCCCGTATATAACGAAGGGGAACAAATATATTCTAATATAGAAAAAGTTATGAATATCATGTCTAGTAATTATATAAACTACCAAATTATATTAGTGAATGATGGATCTAAAGATAATTCATGTAATGAGATGGAAAAGCTTTATGAAAGTTATAAGAATGTGTCTATTATAGAATTAAGTCGTAATTTCGGTAAAGAAGCTGCATTGTGTGCAGCACTAGAAAATGCGTCTGGAGATGCATTTGTTATAATAGATTCAGACTTACAACATCCACCAGAATTAATACCTGAGATGGTAAGATTATGGACAGAAGAAGGATATGATGTTGTTGAAGGAATAAAATCAAATAGAGGAAAAGAGTCTTTACTTGGGAAATTAGCAGCTTTGACTTTTTATAAGTTATTTAATAAGGCAACAAGAATAAACTTAAGTAGTGCATCTGACTTTAAGCTATTAGATAAAAAAGTAGTTGAATCTTGGAAACTTATGCATGAGTCAATAACATTCTTTAGAGGAATGTCAGCTTGGGTTGGGTATAACCGTATTCAAATACCCTTCGAAGTAAAGGAAAGAACTTGTGGAATGTCTAAGTGGACATTTAAAAGCTTAACTAAACTAGCTATTCAGTCTATCACTTCCTATACGGCAGCACCACTTTATATAGTTGCTTGGCTTGGACTCATGATGCTTATTATTGATGTAGTGTTATCAATCCAGACATTGATTATGAAATTTACTGGAAAAGCTTTAACTGGCTTTACAACAGTGATAATATTAATACTTGGTATTGGGGGATGCATAATGTTAAGTCTCGGAGTAATAGGAATCTATATATCAAAGATTTATGACGAGGTAAAAGGAAGACCAAGATATATTATAGCTAAAAAGCAAGGAAAAGGATTTTTAGATGAGAAGTAAAATACTAAATACATTTGTGAATAATAAAGCTATGGGGAAGCAATTTGGCAAATATTTATTGGTAGGAGGATCTACAGCACTATTTGAATTGTTATTATATACTTTCTTTAGAAAAATAATTTATCTAGATCTTTTAATATCAAATATATCAGCAGTATTTATAGCAACAGTCTTTAATTTTATTATTAATAGAGGGTGGGCATTTAAAAACTCATCCAATATATATAGAAGCATTGTATTATATATAATTTTGTTCATAGCTAATACTACTTTTAGTACAAATGCTATTGCTTTTATGGTTAGTTTAGGAGTGCTTGACATAATAGCGAAGTTTATAACCATGTGTATGATAACACTTTGGAATTTTATACTATATCGAAAAGTTATATTTAAGTAATAATAATAAAAAGAAAGAACCATATCAATTTTCTTAAAGTTATTGATATGGTTCTTTGTATTTTTAGAACATACTATTGTGATCTGGTTTTAAGTCACATTTATCTAGTAATAGTTTTACTCATTTCAGGAACATGCTCAAATTCAGGAGTTTTTCCATTATATAAAATCTCTACACCGTTTATCCATGTGCCTGTATATTGTCTTTGAAGAATGTTATCTGAGATTCTTTTTAAATTAATATTTGCTCCAGTAGAACCTTGAAATTTTTGATACCAACTATTCTCATCAGTAGGCATTTTATCATCTATAAGATTAATAACAACTATTATCTTATTATTAATTTCTTTAAATGTAACAGCATATTGAAGGCCATTAAAGTAGTTATGCATAACCTCTGAAGAAATAGTTTGTACTTTTGAATATATATCTAAATCTTTATTTATTGTATACTTATAATTTTCTTTTAGATTCATAGTGTCTTCATTAACATCATAAATAATAAAAGTCTCCATTGAAACGGTCTTGATTTCTGTAGAATTATTTCCTTGAATATTAGTCTCAGCATTTGAGGTAGCTGTTTTAACATCTTCTTTCTGTGAAACGTTTTCAAGAGTGTTATCAGGAGTAGTTGATTTAGGAGAAGATGCTACATTTTTAGATGTACATGCAAAAAGAGTAAATGTGGATACAATTAAAACTAATGCTAGGTTTAATAATTTTTTCATAATACCACCTCCAAAAATATGATTGTTTTATATTATAATTATAGCATATTTTGGAGGTAGTATAAATAAAATATATGTTATTTATATTTACATATTAATTTTGAATTTGGTTAATTAAATTATCAGAAATTACTCCAGTACCACCTAAGATATATAAATTAATATCTCCATTAGATTTAATATATCTTAAGGTATTATTATCTATGGCGTTTCTCTCTACTAGAAGCATTGGCATATTTCTTTTTGCTGCCAGTACACCACCAGTTAAGCCATCAGGAAAATCACATCCGATGGTGATAAATACTCCACTCTTGAAACTTTCATTAAAAGTATTAGTTATATTTACAGCAGTTTCATATCTATTTGCTCCTGACACTCTAGTAACTGAGATTCCAAGAGCTTTTATTTGTGATTCAACATTTGCTGAAACTACTCCTATACCTCCAGGAATAATAACATTTTTAATACCGAAGTTTATTAAAAAATTCTTTGTGTCAGAACTTAATTCGTTAGTAAGAGTATATAATATTGGATACTTGTTAAATGCAGCATATGGACTTATGGATAAGGTATCAGGATAATCAAGACCAGTTGCAATAACAGCAGTTTTTGCAGTATTATCCTTCATAACTTCAGTACCTATGGCTGCAGTAGTTTGGAATCTATCATTACCTTGAAGACGAATAACATTAAGATTTTTAGCTTTAAGAGTATTTTCTACTTGAGAAGATATTACGCCAGTACCTCCTAATATAAATACATTTTTTGCTTGTAGTCTTGAAATTTCATTCAAGGTACTTTGAGGAATTGATTTTGTTTCAGTTAATAATATAGGTGCATTTTTTACATATCCTAAGGAAACTCCAGATAGTGCATCAGGGAAATCAAGACCATAAGCAAGAATTACATTATCAGAAGTAGTCCACCCAGAAGTACTTATTTGTACAGCAGTAGCAAATCTATCTAAACCAGATAAGCGGTAAGGAGAAATTTTTGCTGCATAGAAGTTATTGTTTATTTCGTTAATGTAATTAATGATTTCAGTTCCATAAGTTGAACTTGGAGCCCATTTTGCACCTAAGTTAGCAACAGAGTTTCCGGCTGTGCCATATATAGAAGGAAAATGTCTAGGATCATAAGTTTGTCCACTTGCTTTAGGATACCCAGCAGCTCCAACATATAATGCTAAATGATCTAAATGAGCCATTACGCCTTGATCCCAATTTGCAAAACGTTGATGGGCAGAAGGATCAGTATCATCTCCACCTACGGTAGTTTTTAAACCACATGGGTTATAAAAGCTTGCATCTAAAACGCCGCCAAAATTACCAAAGGCTGTTTCTTTTGCTGCTTGAGCATAAGCAACTACAGGATCAATGCCTCCATGGCTAGGTGCATAGGTATAGTATAATTTAGCTAAACCTATAAAGGCATCAGTTGCTCCGTGATTCTTAGCCCATACTTCCATCTGACTTTGAGAAGCAGTTGGAGGAGCAATTATTGGAATTGGTTTTGGGACAGCTTGTACACTAATAACAGGAATTGATAAAATAGCTATTAGTATTAAAGAAAAAACTTTCTTTAGATTTTTAAACATTAATTCTCTTCACCTCTTTTTATTTAGGGTTTTTTATAGGAAACTTAATTTATTCTTGTTTAAAAATGTCGGTATCTGAACATTTTCAAGCATGAGTAAATTATTAGTTGAACTTAAAACCCTATAATTTGATTTTATTAACATAATAATTATACACAATGTTTAATAGAATTAAAACTTACAATAAAGTGGAAATAGATTAAAGAGTTAATGCATTCTTCAATTTTGACAGTATTTTATTTCTTAAGTTAAGTACTTCACTATAAGGCAATTCTTTTTCTTTTGAATAGCGAGTAAGACCTCCCCATGTATTTTTAAAATATACATACTCAATTAATTCTTTTTCTGTAGTAGATAGGGAAGTAAGTGCATTTGAAAGCTCACAAAGTAGTTCTTTATCTAAGAAATTAGCTTCAATGTTTTCTTGAGACACAAATAAGCTATTATAGAACTTACCATGCTTTATAGCAAGGTAAATACTCGTTTCATAAACACACTTAGTATTTTTTCGTATTTCATAAAAGTAGTTTTTATCAATAGTATTCTTTAAATAAGAAATAAATGATGAACCTCTATTAATGTCATAATTATTTATTGCTTTTATTATGCTAATTCGTCCAATTTGCATTAAATCATCCTCATCGAGATTTTTAATATATAGGATTTTTGTTCTGTTTTTTATTAAGGGCGTAAATAAACTAATAATTTCTTCCGTAGATGTCGTATCATTTAACTTGGCTTTCGTTACTAATGTTAATAAATTATCTTCCATAAAATACCTCCCAATATTAAAACGAAAAAATATGTTAAATTATTACAACGGAATGAAGATATGTGAGATATTCCTGAATAAATTGTTAAGAAGAGTAAAAAAAAGACGATAAATTAGTAGAAATAAATAATAAAAGCTTATAAATTTCCTCAAAATGCAAAAATTTTTAGGTAAATGGGATTTTATGGAGGTATAGTTATATGGCTAGTTTAGATTCATCTTTCACGATAGAAAAGTTTAGAAATTTAAAAGATGAGCTTAAAAAAAGGTCTGAAATTATTAGAAGTGCAAGAGAAGGTAATCTTGGTAATTTTGAGGGTGAATATAGTGAATTAAGTAAGAATGAACTGGGAAAATACATAATACCAAATGGGTGTTTGGCAGTTGTAGATAATTTATATACACTTAATAAGTTGATTTTTAATATTAAAAATAATGAAAAAATATATTTATTAGAAGATTTTCTTTTAGACGAAAGATTTAAAGTTTTCATTTGTAGAGATAAGGTAGAACTTATGATAAATGTAACTAACAAGTGTACAGAAAAGTGCAAATATTGTAAACAACAATGCAATTATTCAAAATCAATTAGCAAAAAATTAGCTTTAAAAACGCTGGATACTTTTTTCTTAAAAATGCAGAGATTTAATCAAAATAAAGTTATTAATAAATATATAATTACTTTTTATGGAGGCGATCCATTACTTAAATTTCAAGAAATAAAAACAATTATGAATTATTGTAATCTTAAATTTCAAAATGAAATCTCTTTTAATATATTAACTAATGGAAATTTACTTACTGAAGAAAATGTCAGGTTTTTATTAATACATGATTCTAGAATTTTTGTTAAGTTTTATGGACCTGAGAGCAACTATAAAAAATATGTAATTGAGAAAAATCTAGAAGAGTATAATAGTATTCTATTAAATTTAAAAAAGTGTAAAGAGATTTATCCTTATGGTGATATAGGAATTATAGTTCCTTATGATTTTAGGACGGATTTGAAAGAGACATGCGAGTTTTTTGAAAAACATAACTTACATAAGGTTATTTTAGCTGCAAACATTTGTAATAGGACTTCAGAAGAATTTGAAAAAATGGATCAAAGAGTAATTGATAATCATTTAAATCAAATAGGAAGTCTTTACGAGGAACTTATAAGCAGGAAAAATGAAGCTAAATATATTTCAAGTTTCTTAAAAAGTCTATTTAATAGTACATATAGCTAAAATTTACAGCTTTGTTATTGTTGTTAAGTCATTTAAAATGGCTAATAAATTTGATATAATAGCAATATGATTTGAATTCCGAGAATTTCTATCAATATCTGAACTTGAACTTTTGTATAAGGAGGAGGAACATATGATAGACTTTCATTCACATATTATATATGGGATTGATGATGGCGCTAAAGATATAGAAATGTCTCTTAGCATGATAGAAAATGCTAAAGAAGAAGGAACTGAATATATATGTGCTACGCCTCATTTTATATTAGGAAATTATGAGGTGAGTTTCGAAGAATATTCTAGCAAGATTGACGAGTTAAGAGCTGAAAGTAAGATTAACATAATTTCTGGACTTGAGGTATATATGGATTTGAAGTTGCCTCAATTATTTAAAGAAAAGAAAATATGGGGAATTAATAATGGACCATATATGCTAATAGAATTTCCTATGAGGGAAATCCCAAGATATTCTAATGATGTACTTTATGAATTAACCATACTTGGTGTTAAGCCTATAATAGCTCATCCAGAAAGAAATCTTAAACTAATGAATAATATTGATATCCTAGAAGAGTGGATAGACGAAGGATATTTACTTCAGGTTAATGCAGGTTCTCTTGTGGGACAGTACGGAAAAGAACCTAAAGATATTTCAGAAATATTAGCTAAAAGAAATATGATCCATATTCTAGGTAGCGATGGACATAATGATTCAAGAAGGAAAACTAATATTAAAAGTGGCAGAAATAGGTTAGAGGAGATAAATCCCAGCTTGAGTACATGGATAGATAAAAACCAAAAAAAGGTTTTATTAGGTGAAGATATAGAACTACCCGAGATAAATGAACTAAAAAAGAGTTCAAAATCAATATTTGGATTTTTAAAAAGAAAATAAAGAGTTTGTAGCGAAATCTAGATAAGTATAAAATCTATAGGAGTTTATATGGATATTATGAAAGCAAAGGGGAGGTACCTTTGCTTTTTATCTTCAAAAATATATTTAATTTTTGAAATAGCATTTGATTTTTTTAGCACATATGGTACTATGATAAAGGCTAAATGTAAAATAAAGGTAAAATTATATTTTTTTTTGATAATTCATAATAAATAAATAAAAACTTGAAATTTAAAGCATGAAGGCTTTCTTGGGACTATGTCAGGTTATTTACCAAGAAATACATTTGAAGGACTTATGAATTTTTTGTAACATTAAAGTAGCGATATAAACTATTATTATATTTTAAATTTATAACATAGGTTCAAGAATTTTAGAATATATATAATTATTGCAATGCATAAGGAATAATATGGTATATTAAGTATCATATTATTATCAAACTGTATATTTCCTTACACCTAGAATTACTATGGAAATTATGTGAAATAATGAGAAAAGTGGATAAAATATTAGTTATTTGAATAATTTTGGGCAATTTCAAGTTATAAACATAAATATAAAATGATATAATTACTGATGGAATGCAAAAAGATGGAGGAACAAGATGGAATTACAAGTATATATACAACTGATTAAAAAGAGATTACTACTAATATTTTTAATAACCCTTACATGCATATTTGTGAGTGGGGTGGTAAGTTTTTTTGTTATAAAACCAACTTATCAGGCAAGTATATCTGTAGATATAGGTAACAATCAAACAAGTACTGATAAAAATACAGGTAATCAAAATTATAATGATGTATTAATGTATCAAAAACTCGTTAAAACTTATAGCATTTATGCAAAATCTAGAGCAGTGGCTGAAGATGTAGTAAATGAACTTAAATTAGATAAAACTCCAGAAGAGATTAATAATATGATTACAGCTTCGCCGAGTGCAGATACTGAGTTTTTAACTATATCTGTTAAGTCAAAAAATTCAGATGAAGCTAAAGATATAGCTAATCAAGTGGCTAAGTCATTAAAGACCGTTACGAAAAAAATAAAAAATGTGGACAACGTTCAATTAGTTGATGATGCAATCTTGCCTTCATCGCCTATTAGTCCTAAACCATTTTTAAATATAGGAATAGCGTTTGTTTTAGGAATTCTAGTTTCGTTAGGATTAGTATTCATACTTGAATACTTAGATAATACTGTTAAAGATTCAGATGAGTTAGAAAAATTATTAGAAATACCTGTAATAGGAAACATACCGTTAATTGAAGTTAAGGGTAAAAAGGGAAGAGAAACAGAAACTAAGAGTAAAAAAGGAAGAGGTGGAAAACGTGATAAAAGACATAGTAATATATAACGATCCTAAGTCATCTGTATCAGAAGCATACAGAACTTTAAGAAGTAATATCCAGTTTTCACTAGTAGATCAGGAGTCAAGTATTATTGCTGTAACTTCTTGTGGACCGGGAGAAGGAAAAAGTACTGTTATTGCGAACCTAGCAGTTGCAATGGCTCAAGCAGGTAAAAGAACATTGCTTATAGATTGTGACCTTAGAAAACCAATAATACATAAAAAGTTTGGTGCTTCTAATACTCATGGATTAACAACACTATTACTTAAAGAAAGTACGATAGAGGAAAGTATTTTTAGAGTAGATGTACCTAATCTTGAAATAATCCCTAGTGGGCCTATTCCGCCTAACCCTTCAGAAATGTTAGGCTCAAAGAATATGAAAAAGCTATTATCAGATCTTAAAGGTGCTTTTGAAGTAATACTTATAGATACACCTCCAGTTTTGGTAGTTTCTGATACGTTTGTTTTATCACCTTCAATAGATGGAACTTTAATAGTTGCAGCGTATGGAACAACTGAAAAGGCAGCTATATTAAAAGCAAAAGATTCTTTAGTTAAGGTAGGAGCAAAAATACTAGGGGTAGTAGAGAATAAAATACCAGATAACGCCAGGGGATATGGCTATGGAAGTAGTAAATATTATAATAGCTATTATTCAGGAGATTAAGATTTAAACATTTATTATAGAAACTTTTTATTTTAGAAGTAGCTTAAAAGAAGACTATTTCTAAAATTTTTTGAAAATAAAAATGGAAAACTATGGAATAATTATTTGATTTAAATATAATTAATTTAAAGTTATTGGGGGGAGAGTAGTGTTATATGAAAAAGTGACAACAGAGGGTATAGAGAAGACTGGTAAGTTTAGATATGATTTATTTAAAAGAAGTATAGATATTTTTGCATCAACAATAGGAATTGCTTTATTAAGTCCTGTATTCTTAATTATATATATATTAATTAAATTAGATTCCAAAGGGCCCGCTGTTTTTACACAGGAAAGAGTGGGGCTAAATGGCAAAGTATTTAAGATGTATAAGTTTAGGAGTATGGTAGTAAATGCTGAAGAACTTAAGGATATGTTATTGAAGGAAAATGAAATGTCAGGACCTATGTTTAAAATGAAGGAGGATCCTAGAATTACTAAGATAGGAAGATTCATAAGAAAAACTAGTATAGATGAATTGCCACAGTTAATTAATGTAATAAAGGGAGAAATGAGTTTAGTTGGACCTAGGCCAAGCCTTCCAAAAGAGGTAGAGAAATTTGAGGATTGGATGATAGAAAGATTAAATGTAAAACCTGGATTAACTTGCTACTGGCAGGTAATGGGGAGAAATTCAATAGACTTTAAAGAGTGGATGGAATTGGATGTTAAATATGTAAAAGAGAGAAGTTTATTCCTTGATATAAAGTTAATATTTAAAACCTTTTTTGTACTTTTTGGAGATAAAAATGCTAGATAAAAGAAACGAATGAATGAATCAATAAAACTTAATTGGTACGAAAAAGCTTAAGTGAGAATAACATATGCAATTTAAAAGTACCTTAGTTTCAATATTAGTGAAGTAAAAGATTTATAGATAAAGAGGTGTAATAATGGGTGTTTTAAATGTTATTGGATTAGGATATATTGGACTTCCAACTGCAATGATGTTTGCTGCAAATGGAGTTGAGGTTGTAGGAACAGATTACAATGAAAAAATAGTTGATACATTAAATAAAGGTGAGTTAACATTTGATGAAGATGGTTTAGAGGATTTATTTAATAAGGCTAATAATAATGGAATAAAATTTACTACAGAATATATGAAAACTGATAGATATATAATAACTGTACCTACACCTTATCTTAGAGATACAAAAAAAATAGATCCTATTTACGTAGTTAAAGCTGTTGAGGCTGTATTAGATAATTGTGAGAAAGGGTCGATTGTAGTAATTGAATCTACTATATCACCTGGAACTATAGAGAAGTTTGTTAAACCTATAATAAAAGATAAAGGATTTACGTTAGGTAAAGATTTGCATATAGCTCATGCGCCAGAACGAATTATCCCTGGTATGATGGTTCATGAATTAAAAAATAACTCAAGAACTATTGGCGCTGATGAAAGAGAAATAGGTGAACAAATTAAATCTTGGTATGAAAGTTTTTGTAATGGGGAGATAGTTCTTACAGATATAAAAACAGCAGAGATGAGTAAGGTGGTAGAAAACACTTTTAGAGATATAAACATTGCTTTTGCAA
Organism: Clostridium sp. YIM B02551; assembly: GCF_022324735.1. Classification (NCBI taxonomy): domain Bacteria; kingdom Bacillati; phylum Bacillota; class Clostridia; order Eubacteriales; family Clostridiaceae; genus Clostridium; species Clostridium sp. YIM B02551. Next base: position 119,624 of record NZ_JAKGTF010000013.1, read on the forward strand.
ATGAACTTGCGAAGATGTGTCATAAGGAAGGTATGGACGTTTATGAACTTATTAGAATAGCTAATAAGCATCCTAGAGTAAATATACTACAACCAGGTCCAGGGGTAGGAGGACACTGTATTTCTGTTGATCCATGGTTTTTAGTTGGTGATTATCCTGATATAGTTAATGTTGTATTAGGTGCAAGAGAAGTTAATGATGCTATGCCTAAATATGTTTTTGATAGAATCCATGAAATTATGAGAGAAAATAAAATTAAAGATTTCTCTAAGGTTGGTTTGTATGGATTAACTTATAAGGAAAATATAGATGATTTGAGAGAAAGTCCTACACTACAATTATTACAGATTATGGATAAGTACAATATAAATGATATTAAAGTATATGATCCTTGGATAAAAGAAGATAAGGTAAGTAATCAATATCATGATATAAAAAGTTTCTTAGATGGTACGGAACTTGTTGTGATACTTGTAAGACATGATGAAATAAAAGAAAAACAGGAACTTTTAAGTAATAAAATTGTGTATGACACTAGAAATATAATTAAGTTTGGTAAAAAGGTGTATAAACTTTAATACTAAAAAGTTATTTACTAAAAATAACTGAAGTTTAATTGTTATTATAAATATATTAAATGTGAAAAATAATATATAATAAGAATAAATATATTAAGTTATATTTATTCTTATTATATAGAGATAAATTTAATGATTACGAAAATTTCTCAAATAAAATATTATAAAAATAAAGTAATGTGTAACATAATTTATACATAAGTTTAGAGGAGTAACATTGAAAGAAAAGTTATCAAATAAAACACTAATATTATTAATGTTTATACTTGCAATTAGTATATCCATTATTTTAAGTTTTTACAATCCTTGGATTGTAATTTCAGGATTATTATATTTTGCTATACTAATTTTGGCAGTAATATTTCCTATTCAAGTAAATACAGTCATTTTGTCAACTTGGTTTGTTTTTAAAGGAATTCTTATGTCAATAGATATATTCGGAATTCCAGCATCACAATTAATTATATTTGCAATTTTTTTACCTTTGGTCATTTCAATAATAATAAGGGGAAAATACTTATTTCGTAGAGCCGTAGTCAATAAAAATATTCAGATATATTCTATAATGGTAGTATTTTCTGCAATAGGCGTTTTAACTGCTCCTGTAAAAATGAGTGCATTTGTATTGTATTTAAGATTATTTATTGGATTATTATACCTTTTACTATTTTCTAAAGGGGTAAAAAATAGTAATGAACAGGGCTTTATAATAAATGGTATTTCAGTTACTGCATTTATTTCATCAATTATTACTATAATAGGATTTATTGCTGGTACACTTTTTTCAAAAGGGACGTTAGGAAATATACAGGTCGCTACTTTGTATTATGGTGGAGTATATAGGCCGACGGGTACTGCAGGAGGTGCAGTTGCGCAGGGGATTTTATTATATACTTTTTATATCATAATATTATTGAAAAATAATATAAAAAGCAAAAAAAATAATAGTCTTTTATTAGTTATAGTTGCCATAGCGATTTTAAGTACTTTAACTAGAACTGCTATATTAGCATTGATAGTTTCAACAATCATATATTACTTTATTTATTTAAGAAGAAAAAAAAATAATTTAATTAAAAGCTTAATTTTTTTAATAATCATTGTAGTTATATATATATCGTTACCTGTAGAAATAATAAATATTATTTCCAAGAGATTTGTTGATTTTCAGGGTCAGAATACAGAAGATTTTGGAGCAGGAAGGTTCGGAATATGGATTGCTGTTTTTAAAGGGATAATGAATAATGCAAATATTTTTAGTATTTTAAATGGTTTTGGTATAGATTCTGCAAGATATTTTGTGGCAAATTACTCGATTTTTGGAACAGAAGATGCAACACATAATGACTATTTAGATATGTTTATATCTAATGGTATTATTGGTTTGATAATTATGATTTTATGGCTTATTAATATAATCAAAAATATAAAATTAATATCAAATGATAAGATTAAAAAGCTTATGTACTCACAACTTATCACATATATTTTTGTAATCTTACCATTATCTAATACAAATTATTCTACTGAAAGTAGATGGAGTTTTTTAATCTTAATTTCAATACTTACAAATTATATCCAATATACTAATATAGCTGAAAAGTTGGATAAAAATTTATAATTTTATTATTTTAGGGGGGATTATGAGTATATTAATGATAGGGCCATCAAGGGCAGGAAAAGGCGGTATTGCAACAGTAGTAAATAATTACTTTCAATCTGACTTAATTAATAATATTAGAATAAGATATATTGCTACTTCTATAGATAGTAATAAGATATTTAAATTGATTTATTGGATATATTCATATTTAAAAATATTTATTATACTTTTTACTGGCGATATAGAGTTGGTCCATATTCATATGGCATCAAGAGGAAGTTTTTATAGAAAAAGCAAAATAGTTCAATTAAGCAAAATATTTAACAAAAAGATTATTATTCATCTGCACGGTGCACAATTTGATGTTTTTTACAATGATGAATGTAATGATAGAAAAAAGGCATCGATAAGGAAAGTTTTTGACAAAGCAGATAGCGTAATTGTATTAAGTGAACAATGGAGAGTATTTATCAAAACACTAACCAAATCAAGGATAGATGTGTTATATAATGCAGTTAATGTCAATGAAATAAATGAACCAAATACTAGTGAGAAATTTTATATAACTTTTCTTGGGCGCTTAGATAAGAGAAAAGGTGTGTATGATTTAATTGAAGCTATAAAAGAGGTAATAAGTGAAAATAACAGTGTTACTCTAAATCTTGCTGGAGATGGAGAAATAGATTTAGTTAATAAGATTATTAGAGATAATTATTTGCAAAATAATATAAAAATACTTGGATGGATTAATAGTGAAGAAAAAGATGTACTATTAAGAAAAACTAGTATCTATATATTACCGTCTTATAATGAAGGAATGCCAATGTCAATTTTGGAGGCTATGAGTTATGGCATACCTGTTATTTCTACATATGTAGGGGGGATACCATCGGTAATAAAAAATGATATTAATGGTATTCTAATAAATCCTGGTGATATTAAAACTTTAACTTTGAAAATTAAAGAATTGATGTTCGATAAGGGCAAATATACTCTAATAAGTAAAATGGCACACAAGACTATAATCGAGAAATTTTCATTAAAAAAACATATAGAAACTTTAATGGATATTTATGATTCTATTTTAAAATAAATTTTTGAATTGCAAAAACGAATGGTGAGAATATGAACGGAAAAAATAAAATAATAGTATTATTTTTAGTAACAATTTTGAGTGTAGCTTTAGGGTTTGTTAAAGAAAGTGTAATAGTCTATAGATTAGGAGCAACGTGGCAAGCAGATGTATTTGTTTTTGCTTCAAATATGCCAATTGTTTTATTTTCTGCAATAGGTTCAGTAATATCAACAACATTTATGCCTTTATATACAGATATAAGACTAAAGTTTTCTAATAATGAAGCAAATTCTTTTGCTTCATTATTTTTAAAATATGTTTTAGCAGTAAGTATATTTGTTATTATATTAGGAATGATATTTCCAGATAAACTTATTGGGTTAATGGCGCCAGGAATATTAAAGAATAACTATGAAAATATATATCTTATAGTAAGAATTATGTTGTCTTCTTTGTTGTTTTTAGGATTAGCATATGTTTATTCAGGAATATTAAATTCATATAAAGATGTAGTAATAACCTCTTCAATTCAAATACCAATGCATGTCATGATAATAGTATCAATGATGATTGCATATAAGAATATTGGATTGGTTGGAGCAATATGTGTTACGGCCCTGGGAAGTGTATTTCAAATGCTGATGATGTTTACAAAAGCACGTAAAAGAGGCGTTAGATATAGAAAAAAAACTACACTTAGTAAAAAATATATGAGAAAAGCAATTAAAATGATTATTCCAATGATAATTGGAGTAATGTCGTATCAAATAATATTAATCATTTCTTCTAGTTTAGCATCAAGAATGGGAGAAGGAAGCATAACTACATTAAATTTAGCCAATAAATTAAATACAGCTAGTTACAGTACTATTGGATATTTGCTTGTAATTGTGATTTATCCTGTTTTGGCTGAATACGCTGCAATTGATGATTATAAAAGTCTTAATAGATTAGTCTCGAAAGGAATTATAGTTTCTGCATTATTAATGTTACCTGTATCAATTCTTATGTTTTTCTTGTCCAAAGATATAGTTATGTTTCTTTTTGGATATGGTAAGTTTTCAGCCGAAAAAGTACTAAAAACGTCGGAGATATTAAAATATTATTCAATAGGGTTAGTATTTTGGGCAATAAAAGATGTACTAAATAGAACATATTACTCTTTAAAAGACACAAAGACATCAATGTATAATGGAATAATTACTGTGCTAGTAAATTTAATATTAAGTTTAATACTTATTACAAAGTTTAAAGAAGTTGGTCTTGCAATGGCAAGCACTATATCATCTATTGCATCAGTAATATTATTAATAGCTAGATTGAAGGCTATTAATATAGTGATAAATTACAGATACATCAAAAAATCATTAATAAAAATAATTATTGCAATATTAGGAATGTTTTTTATTATTACTGTATTTAATTGGCTAGGAATATTTAATGATAATAATAGAATTTTTATAATATTAAAGATGGTAGTATATAGTATGGCTTCAATAATAGTGTATTTCCTGATACTATGTATTTTAAAATTGAAAGAAATAAAAATTTTTACTTCAAAATTTAAGAGAAGAAAAGTTGAGCGGAGTGGAAAAGATGATTAATGCTATAAACTTCTATAGGATTGAAAGAAAATTATTTGAATTAAGGATACCTTTTATACCTAAGTTTATAAAACTAGTAATATTTTTACTTTATAATTCAAGCATACCATTTGAGGCGAAAATCGGAATTGGGACAAAGTTTGGCTATGGTGGTATAGGAGTAGTAATTCATAAGAAAGCAGTTATTGGAGATTATTGTGTTATATCTCAGCAAGTAACAATTGGCGGGAGATCAGGAATAAAAGAAGTACCTATTATAGGAAACAATGTTTATATAGGTGCAGGTGCTAAAATTCTTGGGAATATAACTATAGGCAATAACGCAATAATTGGAGCAAATTCAGTAGTTATAAAGGATGTTCCTGAAAATGCTGTTGTTGCAGGTGTTCCAGCAAAGATAATAAAGTTTAATGAAAAAATATAATTGGTGTGGTGGTTGGTTCTAATGCAAAAAGTTGAATGGATATATAATAGGATTAAAGCGATGTCTACAGAGGAAATATTATACAGAATATATAATGTTTTTAAAAATAAAAAAAACAAGATAAGATATAGAAATAATTATTTTATAAGTGAATTTATGATTAATAAAAAAATAGATATTGATAAAATTGATTATAACTTAGAGCAAGTATTTAAGTATCCCAATTATGTAGAGTTTAAATCACGGAATGAGAATAATTATGAAGTTTTTAATGAATTCATAAATTTAGATAAAAGTATCAATTGGCATATGGGAATGTATTCAGATTGGGACAAAAATGAATATTCAAACGATATAGAATTTAAAAATAATGAAATTGTTGGAGATATAAGATATACATGGGAAGTAAATAGGCATCAGTTTATGCCAAATCTTGCATTGAAATATAAGACGACTGAAAATGAGTACTATTTTGAGTTATTAGCTAAACATTTTGATGATTGGATAAATAATAACCCGTTCTTGAAAGGAATAAATTGGTCTTCACCTATGGAGATTGCAATTAGATCGTATCAATGGCTTATAGTATTTTTTTTGCTAAAAGATCAAAATAAAGAAGAATTTCGAGAGAAGTTAATTAAATCTATTATTTTTTCAATAGATTATGTTAGTAATAATCTCTCAAGCTATTCATCAGCAAATAATCATTTGATAATAGAAGCTTATATTTGCTCTATCATAGGTTATGTTACAAAAGATGTATATAAACAACAATGGTTTGAAAATGGATATAGAATACTTGAAGCACAGATTCCACTACAATTTCACAAAGATGGAGTAAATAAAGAACAAGCTTTACATTATCAAGCTTTTGTGATAGATGCACTTTTACAGTATAATTTTTTCCTTAGAAAAATAGGGAGAAAATCTTTAAATGAAGATATTATTGAAAAATCTTTGATATTTATGGGGAGTCTGCAAGTTAATAAAAAAAATTTTGAGTTTGGGGATAGTGATGATGCAAAATTAATAAGCTTTTCCCTAAAAAAATCAAATTATTATGAATATGTTCTAGAATTGGGATCAATATATTATGATAAAAAGTTTATACTATTTAATAGTATATTGCCTGAAGTGCTCATGATATCTGGTATATCGAATATACCAAAGTTTGAATATAGCTATGATGAGTATAAGATATACAATGAAGGAGGATATGGAATAATAAAAACTGAGGAAACTTCAGTATTATTTGATTTTGGGGAGTTAGGTTTTGGATCACTTGCAGCACATGGTCATGCAGACTCATTATCATTTATTTATTATTATAGAAATAAACCTATATTTATTGATGCAGGAACTTATATATATAATATAAAACCAAGAATGAGAGATTACTTTAGAGGTACAAGTGTTCATAATACATTGTATTATCAAGGAAATAATCAATCAGAGATTAAAGGTCCATTTTTATGGGGAAAAAAAGCTCAAACGGAACTATTAAATTATAAAAACAATAAAGAAATTTGTAGTTTTATCGCAGAACATAGTGGGTATCATCCTAACATTCATAGAAGAAATTTTAGGTTTATAAAATATAATGAGACAATTGTAATTGAAGATTTTTTTGATGAAATTGCAGAAGTTAACTTTGTATTATCACCAGAAAGCAGTATTTCTTGCATAGAGAATGATATATATGAGATTACTAGTGGCAAGGAGAAAATATTTTTTTATAGTAGTGATTTGATAGAAATTAATAACATTAAAGTCTCAGATGGTTTCCTAAGGTTATGCAATTCAATGATAATAAGTGTTAAACATAATTTTAGTGCAAACTCTAGTTTAAGTACAGTAATATCACCAAGTATTGAATATATCAAAGACTATATGAAAGGGGAGGATAGTGTTGAAAACAGTAAAACTGTTTGATTGTGATGTGGCAGCATTAACAATGGGTGAAACAATAAATGAAATTGAAAAACTAATTGAATTGAGGATACCTTCTCAGCATGTGGTTTTGAATGCGGGAAAGGTTGTGTTAATGCAATCAAACTCAAAATTAAAAGAGATTATTAAGAGTTGTAAGATAATAAATGCAGATGGTCAATCAATTGTATGGGCATCTAAATTATTAAAAAAAAAGTTGCCAGAGAGAGTTACTGGAATTGACTTAATGGAAGAACTTATAAAACTTTCAGAAATGAAGGGATACGGTATTTATTTTTTTGGGGCAAAACAAGAAATCGTTCAAGATGTTGTTAAAATTTATAAGAATAAGTACCCACTATTAAAAATTGCAGGTTATAGAAATGGATACTTTACAGAAAAGGATATGCCAGAAATTATTAACGATATGAAGAGTTCTAAAGCTGATATTCTTCTGGTTGCATTTAGTTCTCCTAATAAGGAATACTGGCTATCAGAAAATATTAATAAAATCGAAATTCCATTTTGTATGGGAGTGGGTGGCAGTTTTGATGTAGTATCAGGTGTTACTAAAAGAGCACCTATTTGGATGCAAAAAGTTGGACTAGAATGGTTCTATAGATTTGTACAGGAGCCAGGTAGAATGTGGAAAAGATATTTAGTTGGAAACAGCAAATTTGTGTCAATAGTTATGAAAGAGTTGCTTAATCATAAATAAGTTAAAAACATTTAATGGATTTTAGTATTTAAAGGAGGAAGTTTATGATAAAAGGTAGCATATTAAAAAAATTAAATACTAATATGCCAGATATAATTAAACGTATATTTGCAAAATATATTAGAAGAAGAGTAATTTTAAATAAATATTTTATGAGAAAAATTGAAGAATTAAATGAATATTATCATTTAAATGAAGCAGAAAAGGAAGAATTAGGAAAAAAGCAGTTGAAAGAAATACTCATATATTCATATGAGAAAGTACCATATTATAAGGGGTTATTTGATAAGTGTAAATTCAATCCGTACGAATTAAATTCTGTAAGCCAGATGAAATGTTTACCCATTTTATCAAAAGAAAAAATAATAGACAATTTTAATGAGTTAAAGTCTGTTGAAGACATTAATTGCTATTTAGCTTCAACTGGAGGGAGCACTGGAAAACCTTTAAAAGTTTTACTTGATACAAAGTCAATATATGAAGAAAAGGCATTTGTATATAATTATTGGTCAAAATTAGGGTATGATTATAAAAAATCCCAAATTATAACATTAAGAGGAGTAGAGTTTGGTAATAAGATTTACAAAGTAAATCCTATAGATAATCAGTTGATTTTGTCACCCTTTAAACTAAATAGAGAAACTTTACCTAAATATATTAAAATAATAAATAAATTTAATCCAGAATACATTCATGGTTATCCTTCAGCAATTTATAATTTATGCAGATTAATTAATATAGAAAATGTAAAGCTCAAGGCTAGAATAAAAGGAATATTTTTTGTTTCAGAAAATATTGATGAAATAGAAAAGAAGTATATTGAAGATACGTTAGGTTGTAAGAGTTTAATTTTTTATGGACATTCTGAAAGAGCAACTTTTGCGGAGCAATATGATGATGGATATAGATTCAATAATTTATATGGTATAGTGGAGTTTATCCCCGAAAAAGATAAAGATCATTATAGTATAGTTTGCACTGGATTGATAAATAGAAAAATGCCACTAATCAGATATAAATTAGACGATGTTGCTATAATAAAGAATGGGAAAATTGATATTGTTGGACATTGGGATAAGGAAATGCTAATAGGGAAAAATGATGAAAAAATATCAATGGCTTCAATAAATTTTCATAGCAATGTTTTTGAAAAGATAAAAGCCTATCAATTTGAGCAATACAATAAAGGGGAAGTCATTTTAAAGATAGTTGAAGATAATAAATTAAATGAAAATGATATAAAACAAATTAAAAGTGCATTAGATTTAAAACTGAAAGGAATAATTAAATTTACTATAAAAATTGTAGATAGTATAGAACTTACTAAACGAGGAAAACATAAGAAAATTTTGCAACATATTGTTTAATATCGTGGAAATCATATATTGAGTATGTATTTAGAATATTGATACTATTATTTAGGATATATATATATGTTTTCTTTTTTAAATCAAAAGTTGTATATTATCAACTCTAGAGCTTGACAGTATACAACTTTTAATGTTATATATTTTTAACTACATATTTTTTAGAATTATAAAATTTTAGCTTAGAGGTGGTAAAATGATTTGTAAAATAGCTAGATTTCAAAAAATACCCATTATAGGAAGTGTCTTTAGATTGTTATTAATAATAATTGGAGTACATATACCTAAGAGTGTTACCCTAGGTAAAAATATTTTATTTCCACATAATTCAGTTGGCACAGTTATACATCCATATACAACAATTAAAGATAATGTGAAAATATATCAAAATGTAACATTAGGAAGAGCAGATGTGTATTTAGACTATTCTGAAAGCAAGATGAAAGAAATAGTAGTTGAAGAAGGTGCTATTATTTGCGCTGGTGCAAAAGTACTCTGTAAAGAAGGTACATTAGTAATTGGTAAAAATTCAATAGTAGCTGCAAATGCAGTTCTTCTTAGTTCTACAAAAGAGAATGAAGTTTGGGGAGGAAATCCAGCAAGAAAGCTTGGAATGCGCAAAAAAGTTAGCTAATATAGTTTTTATATGTTATAGCTATTTATAGTAGCCAAAAGAAGCTTTACATAAATAAATAATATATTAAAAATAATATTGAGATTGACACAACTGGTAGGGTATAAAAATATACCCTATTCTTTTTTATTATCTATAGTTTCAATGGGTTTAAAGTGGTACAACTAAATTAATATACTTATGTAATAGTGTAAGAGATAGTAAGGGTATGATATCAATCCTTATGATACAATTCGGGGAAGTGTGCCACAAAAATTGATTTAATACGTACTAGAAGTTAAACAAATTGAATAGAGGTTAATCTTAAAATATATAAGTTTATTCCTAAAAGTTCTAAGTTTGTTTATTTGTAATTAAGTGATTGTAATTTATATAGAATATCATTTAGAGTTGTTAGATTTAAAAGTCCAGATAGTACTTATGAAACAATTATCTTTAACGTGTTTATAACACATAAACAAAAAAGGGAGAGAGCCAAGTGAACCTTAAAGATTGATTCATATTAGTAAATACTTTTTTTAGAATTTTGAAGATAAAAATTCACAGATGTTGAAGCTGTAATTAAACAAAATAAAAAGTCAACTAAGGATGTTATTAATACTCTTAGATGACTTAAATAATATTCAATCTGTAAGCAAATAGCAGGGCAAATTCTTCCCTCTTTAGTTTGTAATATATTGCTAGTGTGAACTATTTTGCTTTATCCATTTTCCATTTTCAAAATATTCAAGTTCATTATTATTTTTTCTATAAAATTTATTATTCATATTTTCTTTAATAATTATCCTTGGCTTGTCTAATACTACAACACTATTATTGGGGACATTATTAGTCACTACACAGTTAGCTCCTATTCTCACATTATTCCCAATAGTAATATTGCCAATTATTTTAGCTCCAGCCCCTATATAACAATTATCACCTATAGTAGGAGAACCTTTTCTACTTGAATCTTGTAATGTATTAGAACCTATTGTAACTTGCTGAAAAATAACACAGTTTGTACCGATAGTAGCTTCACCAGATATAAATATTCCTCTAATTCCATGAGGGAAACATGGAATATCTTTAAAATTACTATTATAACCTATATAACTTCCTTTTTTATCAAGAAACAATGTGTAGATTGATATAAAATACTTCTTAATAAGTCCAGTAGAAATGTTACACTTTCTTTTAATGTTCCATATACCTCCGTGAAAATTGATCATAAATCTCAACACTTCAAATACCTCCATTTCTTAAATATAAGTATATTATAAATTATAATGCTATTGCAATCCTTTTCCAAACTGTAGTTCTTATATAGTTTGTACCTGTAGCTAAAGTATGTTAGATATACATAAAACTCAGTAAAGTATTTACATCTGTTCATATAAATTCATCAAGTTTACTTATGAAATTGGCTCATTCACATAAATAAAAGAAATATCATGAGTATTAATTTAACAATTACAGACTTATTAGGTCTATATTAATATGAATATACGCGTGAATAAAACCTATTTAAAGCTATTAAAAATAATTGTGATATCCAACTTTATAAAAATAAATTAAAACTAAAATTAAGTTTGATGATTACTATTAAATATGTCACTCTGCACAATAAGCCTAAATAAAAGAATTTATTAATTAATTGTAGTTTATTACCATAAGAAATAAATAATTGAGAAGAGGGGGAGAATTTTCTAACTTTAATAAGCGAAGAAAATTAATATTGCAAAGTTAAAAAAGTTAGGTATGGAATTATACCTAACTTTTTTACAAAATTTCAGTTAAAATGCTGAGGCTTAATAGAATTTTACACGAAACAGTAAATTAAATTTTCAATATGCTATAAATTTATTGTTATTTAAAGGAAGCATTACAGTATCTATATTAGGAATTAAACACCCTATATCTTTAGTTGGCTTAGTATTTCATTGTAAATAATAGTAAATAGAAACTATCAATATTAGATTTGATGGTTTTTATTTTTTTATATAAACCGCCACATTCTTAACTTGTGTTCATAATTAAAGATATGGTATCATATACATATTGTAAAATAATACCAAACGAGGTGGAAAATGGAAGGGGAAAAAGGAAAGAAGAATAAAATTAATATGAGAATAGTGCTTATTATAGCTAATATAATAATGTTTATTGCTGTGGTTATTGTTATTGTTATTGGTAGTAAAAATTTTAATAATAACATAAATAAAAGTATGTCAGCTATTTCAAAAACAAATATACAACAACAATCAGTAGCTGTAACTTTTATTGAAGATGATGCTACTAAAAATTTCTCGTCTAAATGGCAATCTATACTGGATCAAAAGAAAATAAGTATCTCTATAGCTGTCATATCAAGTAGTGTTAACACTCATAATTATATGAGTGTTGACGAATTAAAAGGATTATATTCTAAAGGATATGATATTTTATCAGAAACTAAAAGCTATAAGCATTTAGATACTTTAAATACCGATGAAATACAATCAGAATTTCAAGATAGTCAAAGTTGGCTTGCTAACAATGGATTTGTAACAGGAAATAAAGTTGTTGTTTATCCCTATGGAATAAAAAATACGGATACAGATATACAAAATATAGCTAAGCAATACTATGATTACGCAATAAATATAAATGATAGCATTAATTCCATTCCAATAAAAAATAAAATGAATGTATCAACATTAGATGTTAATACTACAGATTTGGACAGTTTAAAAAAAGAAGTGGATAAGGTTTCTAAAGATGGTGGATGGTTAATTCTTTCAACACACTCCTCTTCGGATGACTTTAATAAAGATACAATCACTAATTTAATAGATTATATTTCAAGTAAAAATATTAAAATATCGAAAGTAAGTGACGTAATTACTCAATTATAGGGTTATTTATATGAAAATTTTATACATCAAAGGAAAAAATATTGACAACAGATAAATAAGTAGATATACTTCTTATATGGTATATAATAACTTATAAAGGAGTAAATAAAATGTTTTTGTTGTTTTATTTTTTGGTTCCATTACTATTTTTAAATCCTAACTTTAAGAGGGCAACAAAGGGAAATAATATTTTTAGATACATAGTTGGATTTATATTTTCTTTTGTAATTTTTTATGTGGCAAACAGAGATAAAAGTATAAGTTTAATAATCTCGATAGTAGGATTTGTAGGCATATTTCAGATTATTATGGCTTTAATTGAAGCCGGATTAAGTTACACAAATAGAAGCCTACAGGGAAAGTTTCCTAAAAAAATAGTCTTAGCTTCAGTAGTTTTAGTAGTTGTAGCTGGTATTTATAATACGGCACCTTTCTCTATAGCAAATGCAAAGGGACTTTATGCTATGGTAGGAGCAACGGAGAGTACTGCAAAATCTCCAAAGGCTAATACTGAAAATATTATAATAGTACCACCAGAAACAGCTTACTATCAAATGCAAAACCTAATAGGCTCTCTGCCAAATCCAAGTTTTTATAAAGTAGGTCAATTGAATTTAACGAAGACTCCTACTGGAGCATATTACGTAGCTCCAGTTGAATTTGATGGAACAATAAAAGCTTTATTAAATAGACAATTACCAGGTGTTATTTATGTTTCAGCAGAAAGACTAGAAGAGCCAAAACTTATAGAAGTAAGTTTTAATCATAGTGAATCACTATTATTCAATAATAACATCTATAGAAAGATGAGAAGTGCAAAGCAGGATTCTGTCTTGCTAAACACAAATGTTGAACTTGATGATAACTTAAATCCATATTATGTGGGTTCATATGGTCACTATAAGTTTGGGAGAACTGGAGATATAGTTGATGGAGTCATAACATATGACTTAAAGACTGGTGAGACAAAAACTTATAGTAAGGAAGAGGCCCCTAAGTGGATAGATCAGATATACACCTATAATGTAGCAGAACAATATAATCAGTATTTCGGATTATATAAGAAAGGCTTTATTAATTCTAAAATAGGACAAAAAGAGGTTCATATTCCAACTGCTTGGAGTTCAGGCGTGGATCTAAAAGGAATGGAGATTGAATCGAATCAAGTAATTCCTATAGTGGGAAGTAATGGAGAGATGTATTTCTTTACAGATCATACAAATACCTCAGATAATTCTACAACTATGACAGGATATACGCTTATGGATTCAAGAACAGGGGAGATGATTTATTATAAGACTCCAGGTCTGTTAAATGGACAAGGTGCTATGAATGCAGTAGAAAAACTTTTAGGTGCTGATAAAGCTAATTGGACTACATCACAACCAATATTATACAATATCTATGGAGTAGATACTTGGATAATACCAGTAATAAATAAAACAGATGGATCTTTCGTAAAGCTTGGTCTTGTGGCAGCTGAGAGTAAATATGCTATTTTAGCAGATAACAAAGCAGATTTACTAGATTCTTTTAAGAAGGCAATAGTAGAAGGAAAGATAAGTGAATCCTCAGATGCTAAAATTGATAATAATGCATCTACCATTAAAGAGCAAGAAGCTACAGGAAAAATATGGAGAATAAATCAAACAACAGAAGAAGGAAAGGCCATCTTTTACATTAAATTAGAGAATAATGATAAAATATTTATGATTAACAAGAATGTAAGTGCAGATGTAGTTTTGGCAAGGGATGGAGATAATGTTACTTTAAAATATGCTGATATGGAAAATCAAACAATATTATCAGTAACTTCCTTTAAACTAAATAAATAGTATAATGCAGGAGCCAAGGGTTCCTGCATTTTTTGCATGGAACTAATAGAATTTTCTTAAAATTCAATAAAAGGAAGTTATTATTATAAGCTATGGTATAATATTAACGTTTTGAATTATTAAATATTAGGAGATGAGTTTTTAGTGTTAGTTCCAAAATCCATTACGTGTTTTAAAAAGTATAATAAGGAACAGTTCTTCAAAGATTTTATATCAGGAATCATAGTAGCAATTATTGCGATACCTTTGTCTATTGCATTAGCGATTGCATCAGGAGTATCGCCAGAAAAAGGACTTTATACAGCGATAATTGGTGGCTTCATAGTAGCTTTATTTGGAGGAAGCAGAGTTCAAATAGCAGGGCCAACTGGGGCTTTTGTTGTTATAGTATATGGAATTATAGAAAAGTATGGGATCCAGGGTTTAATAATATCTACAATTATGGCAGGTATTTTTCTTATAATCATGGGATTACTTAAGTTTGGAAGTTTATTGAAATATATACCTTCAGCTATAACCACTGGATTTACAAGTGGTATTGCTATTGTAATATTATCCAC
Source organism: Clostridium sp. YIM B02551 (assembly GCF_022324735.1). Lineage (NCBI taxonomy): Bacteria > Bacillati > Bacillota > Clostridia > Eubacteriales > Clostridiaceae > Clostridium > Clostridium sp. YIM B02551. Next base: position 134,827 of record NZ_JAKGTF010000013.1, read on the forward strand.
CCAAGTAAAGGACTTTTTTGGTTTAACTATAAAAAATGTACCTTCAGACTTTGCAGGTAAGTGGATATCTTATATATCAAATATAAAAACTTTGAATGTGAATAGTCTTATAATTTCAGTTATAACCCTATTAATTATTATTCTTTGGCCAAAAGTAAATAAGCGTATTCCAGGGACGTTTGTAGCTATTATAGTAGCAGTAATAATTAATATGGTTTTAAAGCTTAATGTAACTACAATAGGGAGTGAATTTGGTAATCTTTCTTCTTCATTTCCAAAACCAATATTCCCAAAGGTTAGTTTAAGTACTATTGAGGATCTTATGATGCCAGCACTTACAATTGCTATTCTTGGTTCTGTTGAATCATTATTATCAGCTGTTGTTGCTGATGGAATGATTGGCGGTAAACATCGTTCCAACATGGAATTAATAGCTCAAGGTTTAGCTAACATATTTTCAGGAATTTTTGGAGGAATACCAGTTACAGGAGCAATTGCAAGAACTGCAGCAAATATTAAAAATGGTGGAAGAACTCCAATGGCAGGAATAATACACTCCTTAGGTGTTCTATTTATAATGATGATATTTATGCCATATGTTAAGCTTGTTCCAATGGCTTCACTAGCAGCAGTGTTAGTTATGGTTTCATATAACATGGGAGAATGGGAGGCATTTAAAAAGATATTTAAAGCACCTAAAAGTGATGCGATTGTATTCTTAGTGACCTTTTTCTTAACCATGTTTTTAGATTTAGTGGTAGCAATCGGAGTAGGTGTTGTGCTTTCATCATTCTTATTTATGAGAAAGATGGCAGAAATATCAGAGGTTAAATATTTATTAGATGATTCAGAAGATGAGGATGTAATTGAATTAGTGGATAATGTAAGTACTCCAGAGGATATTTCGATTTTTGAAATAACTGGACCATTTTTCTTTGGAGCAGCAAACAAATTTGTTAATGCAATAAGGGAGATGGGAAATCCATCAAAAATATTAATTATAAAAATGAGCAAGGTTCCGTTTATGGATTCTACGGCATACCATTCCTTTGAAATGTTATATGATATTTGTAAAAAGCATCATACAAAATTAATTATATTAGATGCTCAAAACCAACCTAAGGAAATGCTTAGAAAGTATGGGTATGTAGATATAATTGGAGAAGCGAATTTTTGCAGTTCAATTACTGAAGCCATTGAACAAGCAAACTGGTTAGGCGATGGCAGAGAACAGAGTGCATAGTTAAAGGATAAGAACTTAATCAATTAAGAAGTAATTTTAATGTAGTTATGAACACAAAATGAATTAATCTATGTCGAAGAATTAAAAAATACAATGAAATTTGTAAAAAGCTAAATGATAAATTGACGTATTCTGGAAAATAGTATATGATAATGAGTAGAAACATTTATAAAATGATATAAAATAGAGTTTATATGAATAAAAAAAAAATTTTTATAATAAACTATTAAATTTATTTTAAGTTTTACGAAAATTAATATATACATATATATGAGAGAATTGGAGTGCGTGTTGAAATATGGATTTGTTTAATAAAATTGAAGACCTAGATGACATAATTCTTATGAGATGCATTATAAAAAAAGATTGCGGAGATTACTTTAAGGCAGAAGATTATAATGGAAGAAAGTACATAATTGCAAAAAACAGAACATCAAAAAACTTTAAAAGGGGTACTGACGATACTTTCTATGCTTATAAAGAAAGCGTTGGAATGCTTTTTAAAAAGGAAATATACTATCCAGTTAGTTCGGATGAGTATTTTAAATTAAAGGATATTTTTGAGGAAAAGCAATAGAGAAAAATCTATTGCTTTTTTGCTTTGGATATTTCTATAAACATCAAAAAAGGTTATAATATATTGAATTTATAAATTGAAGAAATAGGGTGGGACAATGAAAAGCAAGAAAAAGAAAATATTAATTGTTGTAGTAGTACTAATTGTTGCTGTAGTTGGCACAGTATTTTTTACTGCTAATCAATTTTTGAGTAAGGTTAAAAAAACTAGTATTTCTAAAGATAATGAATCCTTAGGCGTAACAGAAATAAAGGGCAGTGAGGTGACAAACATTTTACTTCTTGGAGTTGATGGTAGTAACAAAATGACTGATAGTATAATGGTCTTGTCTATTGATAAAAAGAATAATGAAGTTAAGGTAACTTCTCTATTAAGAGATATGTATATTTATAAGCCGAATGGAGACAAGCAACAACTAAATCATGCTTACATAAATGCAGGGATAGAATTTGCCATAAAAACTGTAAATTTAAACTTTGGTCTTGATATTAAAGACTATATTATGGTTAATATGGATGGATTAATACATATTGTTGATTCCTTAGGGGGCGTAGAAGTTAATATAAAAAAAGAAGAAATACCATATGCAAATGGATTCATTAATGATTTAAAGTTATTATATAATATTCAGGGTGATTATGAATTAAGAAATCCAGGAGTTCAAAATTTAAATGGAATTCAAGCAGTTTCTTATTCTAGAATAAGAAAACTTGATAGTGATTTTGAAAGAACCGAAAGACAAAGAACAGTATTGAATGAAATTTTTAAGAAAATTAAGAGTAAAGGTACATTGAAGTTACCTTCTATCGCCTCTTCATTACTACCATATGTTGAAACGAGCTTAGATAATAGATCAATTATATCTATTGCTAGTACAATTGTTTCATTTAATAATAAAGAAATTAAGCAGTACAGAATTCCTGTAGATGGCACACATAAACTATTAATTTTAAATGGATTGTATCTTGAAGATGTTGATTTAGAAGCTAATAAGAAATATTTACATGACTTTATTTATGAAACAAAGTAAAATAGAGTTCAGAGATTAAAGTTCAGTTTTAAAAGAATAAAAAAGGGGTGTTAGTATGTTTAGAGAAATGAGAAAAAAAGAAAGAGAAATATTGAAAGATGATATAGTTAAAATTTTAGATCACGAAAACTATGGTATATTCTCTGTTACTGGTGAAAATGGATATGCTTATGGAGTTCCAGTTAATTATGTGTACCTGAATGAAGCTATTTATTTTCATTGTGCAAATGTTGGGTTTAAAATAGATTCTTTAAGAAAGAATCCTAAGACTTCATTTACAGTTGTAGGAAGTGTTCAAGCAGTTCCAGAAAAGTTTACCACAAAGTATGAAAGTGTAATTGCTTTTGGAGAAGCTAAAGAAATATCAGGAACTGAAAAAATTGAAGTTCTAAAGGCATTTATCAATAAATATTCAAGTGATTTTAATGAAGAAGGAATGAAATATATAGAAAGAGCCCATGAAGTTACTAATATAGTAAAAATTGAAATTCACTATATCACTGGTAAGGCTAGAAGATAATAAAATAATATAGTAATCTTGAATAGTGGAAGGTGAAAACATGAGAAAAAAGAAAATAGGAATAGTTCCTAATTTAACGATTATTTGTGATGGACGCGTTGTGGGTGACGAGAAAATACAAGTTAATGCTGATTATGCCAATGCTATTTCAAAAGTTGGAGCAATACCAATAATATTACCAGTTATAAATGATGAAGACTATATAGAAGAAATAATTTCTTCCCTTGATGGAGTTGTACTTTCTGGCGGTGGTGATATAAATCCTTTATATTACGGAGAAGAACCAAAGCCTTTGCAAGGAAGCATTAGTGCAGCTAGGGATGAATTTGATTTAAGAGTTATTAAAAATGCATTAAATTTTAATAAAGGAATTTTAGGAATATGCAGGGGAATTCAAGCTATAAATGTATTTTTTGGAGGATCACTTCATCAGGACATAAGTTATGGATATAAGGATTACCTAAAACATTCTCAAGTAGGAGATAATGATATTGCTACTCATACTGTTGATTTTATAGATGGTGGAAACTTAGTGAAGTTATTTGGAAAATCTATAAGCACTAATAGTTTTCATCATCAATCCATAAATAGACTGGGAAAAGATTTAATTGCAACTGGGTTTTCAAAGGATGGAGTTATTGAAGCCATTGAAATGCAAGGAAATAATAAGGTGTTTGGAGTTCAATGGCATCCAGAGAAAATGAGAAATAATGATGACATGACTAGAATGTTTAAATATTTTATAGATTTAGTTTAAAATATTATGAAGTAACTACCACTTTAGGAAAAAATAATAAAGAATAAGTAGTTTTATAATGGTTAATATAATAGTGTAAGCTTAAAGAAATTAATTTTTCTTAGGAGCTTACAAAAATCCATAAGCCAAAGGAGGAAACCGCCATGTCAAGAAAATTAGTTCCCGATGCAAAAAATGGTCTAAGTAAATTTAAGACAGAAATAGCTAGAGAACTTGGTGTTCCATTTAGTGATTATAATGGAGACCTAACAGCTAGACAATGTGGTTCAGTTGGAGGCGAAATGGTAAAAAGAATGGTAGCCGAATACGAGAGCCACTTGAAGTAGAGAGAGCTAAGGGTTAGCCTCTACGGAACATTATTTACTGGTAATCATGACTTTGAAATTTTAGGAGGGATTACTATGGGAGAAGTTCCACCAGAAAGTTTAAGTTTATAAGCTACCGAGATCTTTTCAAGAGAGAGTTAATAATCTTTCTTGGAAAGATCTTTTTAGGTTATAAACCTAGATTTCCATTCATATATTTTCATGTGAGACATAAATAATAAAGTGTAAATCTTGAAAATGTAAGGAGTGGAAAAATGAAAAAGTTTTTAAAGATAGTAGAAAATGTAGTGCTATGTATATTGATTATTTTATCGATAATTTCTGTTGGTTCTTTTATAAGTTCAAAGATATCAAAGGATACTGTGCCAGGAATAGGAAATGTTAAATTTTTATCTGTATTAAGTGATAGTATGACTCCTACATTTAAAGCTTATGATCTTATAATAGATATAGAAACTCCTATAGATAAATTAAAATCAGGAGACGTCATTACTTTTAAAAAGAGTAATACTTTAGTTACTCATAGAATAGTGGATGTACAGAGTAATAATTCAGAAGTTTTTTATAAAACAAAAGGTGATGCAAATAATGTTGAGGATGAAAAGCTGGTTAATTCAAAGGATGTAGTAGGTAAGTATAAGTTTAAATTACCTTATATGGGTCTTATAATTACAATATTTAAAGGGCCGATTGCACTTGGAGTGATTTGGATATTAATTCTCTATGTGATCATTAAGGAAACTACAGCATTTATTAAAGAGAAAAATAAGAAACTTGATGGTGATAAATATATAGAAGCGTCAGAAAGTGAAGTCATAAATGACACAACGAATGATATAGATATTAATTAGTTTTAATATATAGAAAAAAGCCCTTATCTTGATTCAGAATAAAATGTACCCTATAGAATAGACAATTTAAAAAAGCCTATTCTATGGGGTACTTTTATGTATAATAGAA
>NZ_JAKGTF010000014.1:0-137401 GCF_022324735.1 Clostridium sp. YIM B02551
GTTGGCAATATCAGATGAAGAACTATCAATCTAGGCTAAGAAAAAAGGGAGTCATGCAAAGCATGTCCCGAAAAGGAAACTGTCTTGATAACTCTGTTATGGAAAATTTCTTTGGCTTACTAAAATCAGAGCTAATATATCTACAAGACTTTGTCTCCTTAGAGCAATTTAAGAGCGAACTAGAGGAATATATCGACTACTATAATAATAAAAGAATTAAGCAAAAATTAAAAGGACTGAGTCCTGTACAATACAGAATTCAATCCTCAATAGCTGTTTAGTTAAAATTGTCTAACTTTTTGGGGTCAGATCAAATTAATGCCCTGCTTTCATAGAAACTTTATTTTCTAAAATATTCATAATAGTAACATTTTAATCTACCATTATATAGCTTTCTGTTTTTATCTGACTTAAGTCCAAAAAGTTTCTGAAAATCTTCATAAGAAGTTAGAATATTCATCTGAACTTTTGGATTACTTTCTTTTAGCTCACCAAGCTTCTTGTATAAAACTCTAATTTCTGCTTCCTCACCAATTCTTTCTCCATATGGAGGGTTAGAAATTATAAATACATCATCCTTTTTAAGTTCAAACTCTTTAAAATCTTGCTTATGGAATTCAATATTTCCTGAAACACCAGCAAGTCTTGCATTATCCTTAGCAACAGACAATAATCTACCATTTATATCATAACCGAATAGTTTGATATTGTTATTCTTTATTGACTTTCTTGCTCCATCTCTCACTTGATCCCAAAGAGATTTAGGCATATTGGGCCATTCTTCACTAACAAATTTTCTATTTAATCCTGGTGCCATATCCCTTGCAACCATTACAGCTTCAATCAATATTGTTCCTGAACCACAAAAAGGATCAATTAAAGTTTCTTTGCCAGACCACTTTGATAAAAGAACCATTGCTGCTGCAAGTGTTTCTTTTAGTGGTGCCTCACCAGCTTTTTCTCTATATCCTCTTTTATGTAATCCAAGTCCAGATGTATCCACTGATAATGTAGCTTTATCTTTTAATAAGGATATTTCTGTCTTATACACAGGACCATCCTCTGAAAAAATTGTTCTATTGTACTTCTCTTGCATACTTGTAACTATAGCCTTTTTAACTATTGATTGACAATCTGGTACTGAATGTAATGTAGACTTAACTGATTTCCCAGTTACATGCATTTTACCATCTACCGGTATTAATGCCCCCCAATTTATGGCTTTTGTACCTTGAAATAGTTCTTCGAAACTTCTAGCTTCAAATTCTCCCATATTTATTAATATTCTTTCTGCAGTCCTTAAATGTATGTTAGCTATGACAATATCTAATTCATCTCCAGTGAAATGGACTTTACCATTTTCAAGTATTAATTCATCATATCCTAAAGATTTTAGTTCCTTTGCTACTACTGATTCTAGCCCAAAGGCAGATGTTGCGATTAAATTATAATCCATTAAATATGCTCCTTTTACTTTTCATATATTTTAACAGAATCTTCTTTGTCTATTTCCTTAATTTCTACAGCTATTACCTCAGAGCTTGAAGTTGGAATGTTTTTACCAACATAATCAGCTCTTATAGGAAGTTCTTTATGTCCCCTATCAATAAGTACAGCAAGTTGTATTGATTTAGGTCTTTGATAATCAATTATAGCATCAATTGCAGCTCTAGCAGTTCTGCATGTGAATAGAACATCATCTACTATAATAACCTTTTTATTTTTTATCTCAATTCCTATATCATTGTCGGATACAGAAGGAGCTTGACCAATTTCACCTAAATCATCTCTATAAAGAGTAATATCTACCTTCCCTACCGGAACCTCTATACCTTCTATATTCTTTATTTGTTCAGCAATTCTTTGTGCTAAAGGATATCCTCTTCTTTTAATACCTATAAGTACTATATCTTCAACACCTTTATTTTTTTCGATAATCTCATGTGATATTCTAATCAAGCTTCGTCTTATTGCATTCTCGTCTAATAAGATTGATTTTAAATTCATTTTTTCACCTATCCCCTTAATTTTTTAATTGCATCTTGAAAATATTCAGGAAGCTCTGAAGAAAACTCCATATATTCTTTAGACGTTGGATGTATAAAACCAAGTAGTCTTGCATGTAGCATTTGCCCATTAGTCGAAGTTTTTTGCTTTTTAAATCCGTAAACTGGATCTCCAACTAAAGGGTGTCCTATTTTAGCCATATGCACTCTTATTTGATGGGTTCTGCCAGTTTCCAAATTACACTTAATAAGAGTATACTTATCATATACTTCTATAACCTCATAATGTGTAATTGCTTCCCTTCCATCTTCAACTATTGCCATTTTAATTCTTTCTTTTGGATGTCTTCCTATAGGTGCATTTACTGTTCCTTTTAATTCTTTTACTCTACCTTCAACTAGTGCAATATATTCCCTTTTCATAGAATGATCCTTTAGTTGCTTTGATAAAAAGCTATGACTTTGATCATTTTTTGCTATTACTAATACTCCTGATGTATCTTTGTCAATCCTATGTACTATACCAGGTCTAATTACACCATTTATTCCTGAAAGATCTTTACAATGAAATAATAAAGCATTAACTAATGTTCCTGTATAATTTCCAGGAGCCGGATGTACAACCATACCCTGTGGTTTATTTACTACTATTACATCTTTATCTTCATAAATTATATCAAGTGGAATATTTTCAGCTTCAACCTGAAGATTCGTAGCTTCAGGTAACTCTACGCTAACAACATCATTTATTTTTAATTTATAACTACTTTTTATATTCTTTTCATTTACTAAAACATTTTTAGAATCTATCAATTCTTGAATAAAACTTCTAGACTTATCCGTTAAAACTTCAGATAAATACTTATCTATTCGCATATCGACAAACTCTTCATTTACACTTAACCTTCTTACTTCCATAATAATTATTGCCTCTCCCGCCAAAACTAATCTGGTAAACTTGCTTTATATTGAGCGTTGCTAATCTTTTCTATTGGATCAACATATTCATCATCATCATTATAAAGATTATCTGAATTATCTATGCTATAATAATCATCTACTTTATTATAGTTATATACATCTTGATAATTATCAACAGTTCCATCTATAATATTTTCTTTTCTATTTGCATGATCAAAGTAAAACGGATTTTCTAAAACCTTTTCTTCAACTGGTCTCTCTATTTCACTTGTTTCAGAAGAAATTTTCTTTTGACAATCAATACAATACTCCGCATAAGGTATAAAATCTAATCTTTCCTTCGATATTTCATTTCCACAGTACTTACACTTACCATATGTACCATTTTCAATAGAATCTAATGATCTTTCAATTTGAGAGTAAATTTTATCCTCTCTGGCTTTTAGTGCAATTCCTGTTTCCATAGTATAAATTTCACCTGCTGTATCAGCTGGATGATTGTCATAATGAGATATTTCAGATGCTACCTCTATGTTAGTATAAATCATATCATTATCTCTAAGATTTTTTATAATTTTTTTAACTTCTTCCTTTTCAATCAATAGTTTCTTTTTATAAAGATTCATTAAATTGTCGTCCATAATACCACCCTCTTTTGATTTTTTAAATCTAACTTCAACATATATGATTCTCACTTATAGGGTTTTTTATAGTAAACTTAATTTATTCTTTCATAAAAAGTAATCAGATTAACTTAAACCCTATATCATTGAAAAATATATTGTCGATTAGAATTACTCATATATATTCTTATCAAAATCAAGTAATATTATTATTACAATACACTCTTAATTTACATATTATAAAGTATATGATAAATTTAAGCTAACTAAATTTCAAGAGATTTCTAAAAAAAAAGAAGCAAAATCTATACAGATTTTGCACTTAAAACTATTTATTTGCAAAAAAACTTTTTATTTGATCAAGATCAGTATTACTAACTTCTTCTTCAATTGATTCATTAGTTATTGGTTCCTCTTCAATAGTTCTTTCTTCTATAACTTCTTCTACAGGAGTACCAATGCTATAATTTTTAATTACTTCTTTCTCCAAATCATCAAAAGTTTCTAGTTGTGTATTCATAAAGTTTCTAAACTTAGCTCTAAATCTTACAAATTCTTGCTTTACTTTATCATATTCATCATTAATTTGTATTACATCTCCATGAGCCTTATCTAATATCTTTTGTGCTGCATCGTTTGCATTCTTTACAATTAAATCAGCCTCTTTTTGTGATGAAGATCTTGCTTGTTCAGCTGCATTTTGAGCTAATAAAAGAGTATTTTGAATTGTATTTTCAATCTTATTATAGTGATCTAACTTTTCAGTTAAATTTGTTACAGTATCCTTTAGGTGAGAATTTTCTTTGTAAATCTCTTCATAGTTTTCAACTATTTCATCAAGAAATTCATCTACTTCTTCTGGACTGTATCCTCTAAGCCCTCTTTTAAACTCCTTATTACTTATGTCTGCTGGAGTAATTTTCATACGTATCACCTCTACATTATGTATATTTTTTTATTTTAATTCTTAGTTTATCACTTTTTGTTTTTCCAACTATTTCACTAATTAGATACTTACCTGTGCCTCTTATAGTAATTCTCGAATCTAATTTTACCTCTGAGCTCTTATTAATATCATCAGAATAATCTATAAGTACTTTCCCAGAGTCAACAAGTTTTACTGCATTGGCTCTTGAACAATTAGCAATTTCACTTACTACTGCATCTGCTCTAAGTGAGGCTACACTAATAATTGACTCAGTAAAATCCATATGTGGTAATTCCTCTATACCAGCTACCAATTCAACAGTACAAGGATTTTTGCCTACAGAAATAAGGTTTTCAATTATAAACTTGCCAATTTCCTCACAAGCCACAAAATAGCACTTATTATCTTTAATAACTAAATCCCCAATTTTATTTCTCTTTATTCCTAAAGACAATATTGCACCTAAATAATCCTTGTGCTCTAAAACTTTAAACTTTGAATTGTTTATTATTTTTAGCACTGTAATAGGGTACGGAGTATTATAGCCATTGTTGAATGAAATCATTCTTCTTTCACTTTCCTCAAATACACCGTTACACTCTATTTTCATTACATTGGATAATCTTTTGTAAAAAAAGTTCCATATATTAGGGGTTAAAAAATCCTGTGTAAAAATTGTAGTTTCATATTGCATAGAAATATTAGCCTTCTCCAAAACAGATTGTGCTAAATTTAATTCTTCTCCTGTAAAATGTGCAATTAATTCTTTTTTATCAATCATTTTTTATAATAACCTAAATAATAAAGATTGTATGAATTGTATTGCAAGTAATGCTAATAATGGAGAAAAATCAATCGGTAGATTTAAATTAAGTCTATCTTGTAGTCTTCTAAAAGGCTCCATTATAGGACCAGTAAGTTTATTTAATGAACGATATATATTAACAGCATAACCCATTTGAGCTGCCATAGATAATATAACATCCAAAATTATAGCCCACTCTAATATTTTAAAAAGCAAAAGTATAGCTATCACACGATTTCAATCCCTTCTTTAATAGTAATTATATTCTTAAATCTGAGTATAAATAAGAGTATTCTTCACTATACTATTTACTCCAATTAAATATTCCCTTAGATGATAATTCGCTTTTCAATTCATTTGTTACTTCAACATTTGAAGGTGATAGTATATATACCCCTTTTTCAACTTCTTGAAGTTCCCCAGCTAATGCAAAGCATGCACCAGAAACGAAATCTAATAGTCTTTGTGCAATTTTAGTTTCAAGAGCTGTAGAGTTTATAACTACTATTCTTCTAGCTTTTAATGCCTCACAAATTTCAGTAGCATCATCATATACTGTAGGTTTTTTAATTGTTACCTTTGCTGACGAAGAAGTATGTATATTAACTACTTTATTACTCTTTTTATTAGAGATAATCGGTTCAACTTCTTCAACCTCATCCATTAATTCATCATCTTCAAAATCTTCGTATTCGTCATCGTATTCTCCAAATCCGAATAATCCTTTTACTTTATCAACCATTTTAGCTGCCATCTTTTATTTACCTCCTAATTATATATTCTTTGGCCGAATATTCCTTCACCGATTCTAACCATATTACTACCTTCTTCAATTGCAGTTTTATAGTCTTTAGTCATTCCCATTGAAAGATATTCCATTTGTACATTTTTGTAATTCTTTTCACTTAGGGCATTCCAAATTCCCTTTGTTTTTCTAAAGTAGAACCTGTTACTTTCTACATCTCCTTTAGGTATTATTACCATAATTCCTAAAGCTTTAACATAGTTACACTTTTCAATTTCTTCAATGATATTTTCAATGTCCTCTTCAAAAATACCCGTTTTACTTTCCTCTTTACCAATATTTATCTGAATAAGAACTCTTGCAATCATATTTTCAGCACTATATACCTTTTCTATTTGATGCAAAAGTTTAATTGAGTCGAGCGAATGTATTAAGTGTACTTTTCCAACTAGGTATTTAACTTTATTGGTTTGAAGGTGTCCTATGAGATGCCATCTAACATCCTTATGAAATCTATCGTACTTTTCCATAAGTTCTTGAACTTTATTTTCTCCAAAGTCCCTCATTCCACATTCATATGCATCTTCTAAATCTTGTAATGGTTTAGTTTTTGAAACGGCTATAAGTGTTACTTTATCAGGTATTTCCTTTTGTATAGTAAATATATTTTCTCTTATACTCAACCTATCAGCCCCTTACCCTAATTATATTCTCCAAAACATAGCAATTTCCTTCAAATTTACATATTTATTATACTATAAAGTAGTGATTTTTTCTATAAATATTATAATATATATAATTCTCATTAAAATAACTTTAACTACATCACTTACCTTTTATAGTTATATGTAGAAAAATAATCGTCAATGCAATTATTCATTTATTACACTTTAATGGATTATATAGGACTTTTATACAAAACTTAATTCATGCTTGTTTGAAAAGTCAGTTTCTGGTCCTTTTTAGGCATAAATAAATTAAAATTTGAACTTAAAAGCTTCTAGTAAATTCTTAGTTTATATTTTAAACTTACAATATTATCTTAAAATTAAAATATTATAATTTCCTAAAAAGTAAAAAAAGCACCTTCTATTTAATATAGGGTGCTAAAAAATTTGGTGCTATTGACTTTTTTTCAATTGCAGGTAAAACAATATTGGTTTCTTCTTCAATTTCTACTCTTAATCCTCTATTCTTTAAAAATCTTAAATAACCATTTTCATCCTGAAGAGATTCTTTCATGAGCTTAGCATCACCAATAACTTCCACCTCAAAAGGTGCAGGAAGCTGAACATCATCGATATTTAAGAAGGCAGCATTACATATAATAAAGGAGTTAGGTAAAACTCTTTGCTTATTTATTGCAATTGCTTCTCCTCCAGCATTTCTAATCTCATTTATAACATTTGCCATATCTTCATCATGAAGTATTCTTAATCTTGTAAGTATAGGGTCATACATACCATTTTCATCGATACTTAAATCACCATCATTTAAGGTTATTTTAAGTCCTGGTCCTGTTACTTCTTCAAAACCATCAACCATTTTATTTAATTTAAGCTGAGCCTTCAAATCCTCAACTACTTTGTCATCCTTTTTTCCTGATGAAGAATATTCATTTATCTTTTGAATAATCTTATAGTTATCATCTTTTAAGTCACTTACTTCTTTTCTTAACTTATTTCTTTTCTCAACTGCATCGCTATACTCTTTAGTAGTTAGTTGTATGTTTGATGAAACTTTTGAAAAGTTTATGTTTAATGCAATAAGTATTCCAACAATAATTGATGCTATAAAAACAAATACACTCGATTCATTTTGCTTCATAATTAAACCTCCACTAGTGAGATTTTGCTTTTTCTAATAGAAGTCTTCTTATAATTGCAAAATTATCGAATATTCTACCTCCAAAAACAATAACTGCGGCTATATATATTGGTATACCAAGCTTATCACCTAAGTAAGCAAGTGCAGCTGCTAATGCAGCATTACCAAAAAATCCCGAAATAAAAACATCTGCTTGAAAGTTCTTTGATAATGTTGCTCTTATAGCTCCAAAAACAGAATCCAAACAAGCAAGTATAGCCACTGACATATAAGGTGAAAACTTATCTGGTATATTGATTTGAGTTGTTATTCCTATTATAATTCCAACAAGTAATCCTAAAAATGCTATCATCTAAACACCCCTTTATTTAACAGGTTTTATAAAATTCGTATTCAAACCTTTTGTACTTTTATTAATGACAATTTCGTCCTCTGGGACAATTTTCTTATTATAGTTGTGTAAACTCCCGACCTCTAATGTTCCTCCAAAATTAAGTATAGATTGTAGTTTTGCTTTATCTCCTACAGCTTTTACAACAATTTCAGTTTTGGGATCAACCTTACCTTCGCTGCCAATCCATATATAATTGTTAGAGAACTTTATTCCAGTTTGAGGTGTTATCCTGTAGTCATTAATTGCTATAGCTTCAGCTCCAGCATAAAGTAAATTGTTGACTATATGAACTAAATCTGTTTCTCCTAATGCTGTATTACCCATATCATTTTGAGTTGAAAATATATCCTTTTTAGGATTAATATATAAAGTTATACCTGTTCCTTTAACATCAATTGAACCTGTAATCATTCTAGTATCATCTAAATCTTTCTTTAGCTGTTTATCTAAATTACTTGAATTTGTTGACGCATCCTCAATTTTCTTTAATTGATCTTGAAGATCTCCGTTACGTTTATTTGCATCATCTCTTTCTTTCTTTAGCTGCTCAATTTCTGCTAAGACATCAGTTTGATTATAATTTTGTTGAGTAGATTTTTCCTTATTACTAATAAGCTTAAACTGATATGATAAAAGGAAGCCTAATAGAGCGCAAACTACTGCTACTGCAAGCTGTGAATATATTTTTTTCATACATGACCTCCTATTCTTCTACGATAATCGGATTGGTATTATATCTTACATCTATGTAACCCTTTGTCATATTATGACTCTTTAAAATATTAATTGCACTGTTGAGCTTATTTTGTAAAGTATATTCGGAACCTATTCTAATCATTACTTCACCATAATAAATATTTATATTTGTTGTATCACTTAAATCAAGTAATGAGAATTTTATATTAGATGTGTTAGCTGCTAACAGCTTTCCAAAGGAACCTACTAACTTTTCCATCTTTTCATCCTTAGTTATATAACTTCCTAAGCTTTTATTATTAATGTTAATGCCTTTAACATTTATTAATGCAGTATTTCCTTTTTCATTTTTTATTTCTATTATCTTACCTTCTTCATCTAATATATAGGTTTCTCCGTTATCTTCAATTGAAAATGTTGGCTTCTTTTCAATAATATCTACACTTACTTTATTCGGTAATTTTTTAGAAACCTTTGCTTCTTTAACATAGGCTTCTTTTTCAAGTACTTCTTCAATAGTTTGTCTTTTTACCGAAAAAATATTTTTCCCTTTAAAAGCATTCAATTTTCCACTTATATAATCTTCTTTTAATATAGGGTTTTCATTATTATTTTTAACACTTATTTGAGAAATATTAAAAGTTGGGGCTTTTAATAAAAACAAAATAAATAACCCTAAAAATAATATAAATAAGGCTAACAATTTTTTTATCTTCTGTTTTTTTCTTCTCACTTCTATATATTTGTTATTTTGTGGCTGCACTTGAATTCTCCTTAATTTCCTTTTACTTAATAATATCACTTTACATTACATATTTCATTACAATTTTCTTAATTTTTAGTTGAAAAAAACTTAACTTTGCAAATGCAAAGTTAAGTACTACTTTTTCGTTCAATTTGTCTAGATATATTTAACAATATACCTAGTGCAGTCATATTTATAATTAATGACGATCCCCCATAACTAATCAAAGGAAGTGGCACTCCTGTAACAGGCATAGAACCAGTTACAACTGCGATATTAATTAATGCCTGTACTGCTATAATTCCAGTTATACCTGTTGCTAATAACGTACCATAAGTATCCTTAGCTCTCATAGCTATGGAAATTCCTCTCCAGACTAAAACCACAAATAATAATATTATAAAAAGACATCCTATAAGACCTAACTCTTCACCAATAATAGAGAAAATAAAATCATTATGTGGCTCAGGCATATAAAGAGTTTTTTGCCTTGATTGCCCAAGACCTAACCCTGTAACTCCTCCTGCTCCCAATGCTAAAAATGATTGTATTAGCTGATATCCATTATTTGCTGGGTCTTTCCAAGGATCTAAGAAGTTTAAAAGTCTTTCTCTTCTATAAGATTCTGAGAAAATAAAAAATACTCCACCAGCAAAAAGCACCGGTATTATTGTTGCAAAATCTCTAGGTCTTGCTCCTCCAACAAAAAGCACAATAAGTGTTACTATCATAATAACTGAAGCAATAGATAAGTTTTTTTCTAAAAGTACAGATCCCGCAAAAAATCCTGAGAAAATAATATATGGCAATATTCCTGTTTTGAAATTTTTAATACCTTCACCCTTTTTATCGATACTCAGAGCTAAAAATGCTACAACAGCATATTTTGCTATCTCCGAAGGTTGAAGTGAAAACCCAGGAAGAGGTATCCACCTTTGAGCACCATTAGTTCCTTCAAAAAGAAATACTACGTATAGTAAAGGAATTGTGATTATTATTAATGGTACAGTTAATTTTCTGAGTTTGTGATAATCAAATGACATCATAAAAAGCATGGCTATAATTCCAACTATTGCTGAAAACCCTTGTTTCTTTAAAAAGTACATATTGTCATTAAAATTATACATCGCATAAAAAGATGATGCCGAGTATACCATTACTACTCCAATGGCTAGCAAGAAGAATATTACATAGAATAAAATATAATCAATTTGCCCCATCTTAATTGCTGCTTTTTTAAATTTTTTCATTCTCTACCCTCCATGAATTACTAAAGAGAAAGGAATCCAATAAAACATAAAATTAAAGTTATAACTGAAAATACTGTAACAATTTTAGTCTCTTTCCAACCTAACTGTTCAAAATGATGGTGTATTGGAGCCATCTTAAATACTCTTTTGCCAGTAAGTTTAAATGAAGTAACTTGAATCACAACTGATAATGCTTCAAGTACATATATACCGCCAATAATCACTATTAAAAGTTCTACCTTTAGAAGTAATCCAACTGTCGCTACAGCTCCACCTAGAGCTAAAGAACCAGTATCACCCATAAAAACTCTAGCAGGAAATGCATTAAATCTTAAGAACCCTAAAAGTGCTCCAGCCAAGATCACACAAAAAATCGATAAACTATAGTGACCTAAATTAAAACTTAATATGGCTAAGAAGGTCATAACTAACACTGTTATGGAAGTGGCCAATCCATCTAATCCATCAGTTAAGTTTACCGCATTAGTTTCTGAAGCAAAATAGAAGATTATAAATGGTATGTAAAAAATCCCTATATCAATTTGTGCATTTACAAAAGGTATATTTATTTTAGTACCAACATTTACATAACCATAATAAGCTAGTAAAAATGAAACTAATAATAATAATATCATTTTTTGATATGCTCTAAGTCCTAGATTTTTCTTCCTGATAATTTTTAATATATCATCTAAAAAACCTATAAATCCAAAGGCAACAAATGCAATTAATGCTATAATAGCTTCATCCTTAATGTTACTTATCATAATAAATGTAGCAATTATGGTTGAAAAAATAAATATTAAGCCTCCTATGGTTGGTGTACCAGCCTTTTTGAGGTGAGTTCTCGGCCCATCTTCTCTAATGTTTTGTCCAAATTTTAACTTATATAATAATTTAATTATTGGTCCCCCAATTATAGTTGCTATTGCAAAACCCAAGATTATTGCCATTATAATATCTGGATTAAGCATACTTTTCATATTTTCCATATCTTTTCCCCTTTTTAACGAACTTTAGTTATTAATGGAATTTACAATTCCTTCAAATTTCATCCCTCTTGATGCTTTAATTAAAATACAGTCCTCCGAATCAATAAATTCATTTAAAAAATTTATTAATTTCTCTTTTGATTCAAAACTTCTAATTGAATCTCCAAAACCTTCTTTATAAGCAATCGAATATTCACCAGTAACTAAAAGTTCATCAATTCCAATTTCTTTAGCATATTTACCGACTTCTTTATGTGCTTCGAAAGACATCTGCCCTAATTCAAGCATTGTTCCTAAAACTGCAATCTTTCTTTTGCTTTTTGTATTTTTCTGTACATTTAATGCTGCCTTCATAGACTGTGGAGATGCATTATAACAATCATTTATAATTGTTATATCATTTTTCCTAATAAACTCTAATCTCATAGAAGTTCTTTCTAGATTATTAAGCCCCTTCTTCATCTCTTCAAAAGTAAGCCCTAGCTCTAATGAGCATGCAATGCCTAATAATCCATTTAAGACACTATGTTCTCCAGGTGCATCAATTTTAAATTTACAGTTATCATCATTATACCTTATCGAAAATTCAACACATTCCTCCATCAGATGGATTTCTTCAGCCTTTAAGTCTGATGATTCGTTAACACCGCACCTAATTATCCTAAAATTCCTGTCCTTTACAGTATTTAAATACTTGTCTTCAGAATTTAATATTAATACACTATTCTCATTAAAATAATCGGTGATTTCCATCTTAGCCTTTAATATACCGTCTTGAGTACCTAAGTTTTCTATGTGAGAAATTCCTATATTAGTTATTACAGAGATATCAGGCCTTGCGGCTTTAGCTAACCTATGAATTTCACCAAAGTCACTCATACCCATTTCTAGTACTGCTACGTCATATGAATTATCTAGCTCAAAAATCATTAATGGAACTCCAATTTCATTATTAAAGTTACCTTTAGTTTTAAAAACCTTAAATCTCTCAGATAATATTGCAGCTATTATATCTTTTGTAGAAGTTTTTCCTGTTGAACCAGTTACTCCAATTACCTTTATAGATAGCTTACTTTTATAATACTCAGCAAAATCTAATAATGCAGTTCTAGAATTGTCAACCTTTATGATACTGCAGTCAATATTTTCATCAAATGTTACATCTTCATCTACTACACATAATTTTGCACCATTTGTAATAGCAGTTCCAATATATTCATTACCGTTAAAATTCTCGCCCTTTAATGCGAAAAATATACTGTTCTTTTCAATTTTTCTACTATCAGTAGTAATTTTATCAAAAATTTCAAGAGTACCTTTTTTTAATAACTTTGCATTAACAGCAGTTACTATCTCATCTAATCTTATTTTTTCCATTATAATCACCTATCTTCGTTCCAATATTTCTTTTACCACTTTTCTCTCATCAAAGTCAATTACTTTGTCTTTAAGGATTTGGTAAGTTTCATGTCCCTTTCCAGCAATTATAAGTACATCACCATCTTTACAAATAGAGATGCCTTTCTCTATTGCATTATACCTATTTTCAATAATTTCATAGTTAGTTACCTTTAACTCTCTAACGATATCATTAATTATTTCAATAGGCTCCTCACTTCTTGGATTATCTGAAGTTACTATAACATAGTCGCATAACCTTGTAGCTATTTCACCCATTTCTCCACGTTTTTGTTTATCTCTATCTCCCCCACATCCAAAGATGCAGATTAGTCTATTCTTAGTAAATTTTCTAGCTGTAGACAATATATTTTCTAATCCATCTGGTGTATGAGCATAATCATTTATTATTTCAAAGTCTTTATTAAATTCATAGCCGATTCTTTCACAACGACCTGCTACTACAGTATTTTTTAATGCATTTATTATACTATCCCAACTTATACCTAAAATTCTAGTTGCTCCAATTGCTCCTAAAGCATTATGAACATTATAATCTCCTGGAATTTGAAGTGATATTTTATGCATATCATTTTTATTTATAACATTGAAGCTTGAAAGTACACCGTTAATCGTAATATTCTCTCCCTCAAAATCTGCTTCTTTGCTTATGGAAAAACTTAAGGTTCTATCCTTTTCTCCTTTAATTAAAAGTTCTTCCACAATTCGTTCTCCATATTTATCATCTATATTGATAACCTTATAGTATGAATTTTCAAAAAGCTTATATTTTGCTTTATAATAATTTTCAAAAGTCCCGTGAAAATCCAAGTGATCTCTTGTCAAATTGGTAAATATACCAACATTAAACTTAATACCATACACCCTATCTAATTCTAAAGAATGTGATGATACTTCCATAACGCAACATTCTACATCCTCATCTATCATTTGCCTAAATAATTGATGTAATTCATAGGATTCAGGAGTTGTACGTTCAGTCTTTATTTCTTTATTTCCAATATAATTTGCGATGGTTCCTATTAATCCAGTTTTTATACCTTCATTTTCTAATATTGACTTAATCATAAAAGCTGTAGTTGTTTTTCCATTTGTCCCGGTAACTCCAATTAGTTTCAGCTTTTCTACTGGGTTTCCGAAATAATTAGCACTAATTATCGCTAATGCTTTTCTACTATCTTTTACTACAACTTCAGTATAATCAGAATTTATATTTAATTCTTTTTCTGTAATAATAACAGAAGCTCCTCTTTCAATTGCATCAGTTGCAAAGTTATGTCCATCTACTTTTGTACCTTTTATACAAACAAATATATCTCCCGCTGTAACCTTTCTATTATCGTACTTCACATCGTTTATTTGGATATTTAATTCTCCTTTTGTAATACAATAATCAATATTACATAGTAGTTTTTCAAGTAACATAAATACACTCCCTAAATATTATGCTAAAAACATAATCTTAATAACTTATTTTTTTACAAAAGATGAGCATGTGGAAAACCACATGCTAAAATCCTCCATCTCCAGTTTCATTTGATAATCTTAATTGTACTGTAGTACCTTTTTTAATAATTTCACCAGCTTCTACGCTTTGATAATCTATTAACCCAACTCCCTCATATTTTGGAGTTATTCCTAAAGAACTCAATAGTTCTGTAGCTGCTGCTTGGCTATATCCAGTTACATCTGGCATTATTATATCCTTATTATAGTTCGCATCAGAACCAGTGTAAAGATTTAATTTACTTCCCTCTTTAACTGAATATCCAGGCTTTGGAGATACATCAGTAACATATGTTCCATCACCATCAATTTGTAAATCTAATTTAAGTTCTTTTAGTTTCTTTTTAGCATCTTCAACCTTAAGTCCTCTTATTTCTGGTACAACTACATCCTTCACTACACTAGTAGAACCAATTTTATCAAAATCACTTTCCATATAATTAAATATATCTGTAAATAACATATTAGCAATCGGTGTTGCTATAACACCTGCAAAATATTCACCAGCACTTGGTTCATCTATAGATATCATAACTGTAACCTTAGGATCATCTGCTGGAGCCATACCAACAAATGTTGAAATATACTTTCCATTCTCATATGTCCCATTTTCAGGATTAACCTTTTGCGCTGTTCCTGTTTTACCTGCTATATGATATCCTTCTATAAATGTTCTTTTTGCTGAACCCTCTGATACAACTTTTTCTAAATATCCTCTAAGTTCTTTTGTTTTCTCTGGTGTTGCCACTGTTTTTGTTGCAGGGGTAAACTTCTCATCAATTATTTCAACACCATTTGCATCCTTATGAGATATTTGCTTCATAAGGTGAGGTTGAATTAATGTCCCACCGTTTGCAACTGCATTAACAGAAGCCATAAATTGTATTGGGTTTACTGTATTCGTTTGTCCAAAAGAAATTGTTGCTAAGTCTACATCTGAGATTTGATTTGTAGGTTTTATTATTCCTTTTGCTTCACCTGGCAAATCTATCCCTGAAACTTTACCTAACCCAAATTCTGCAATATGCTTATTTAGATTTTCTTTACCTATTTTTTGCCCTAATTGTATAAATCCTACGTTACATGAATTCTTTAATATATCTCCAAAAGTTTCAGTACCATGTCCCCCAGCCTTCCAACATTTTATGGTTCTTCCACCAACTACTGTAGAACCGCTACATGTATAGGTATCATTTACTCCTACCCCTTCTTCAAGAGCTGCTTCTGCAGTAATAATCTTGAAAATTGATCCTGGTTCAAATGAGTCAGATACACTTCTATTTCTCCACATTTTTTGAAGTTTATCTCCAGAAGTCTTTCCATCAAATTTCTCTGCACCCTCATATGGTTTATTAGGGTCAAAATCTGGCTTATTTGCCATAGCAAGTACTTCTCCATTTTTAGGATTAGTTATTATTACACTTACTGCCTTAGCTTTATTATCATTTAATGCTTGTTCTGCTGCTTTCTCGGCGAAATATTGCATTTTTTCATCTATAGTTAGTGTTACATCCTTACCATCTACAGGTGGCGTAAACTTCGAAACTGTATATGGTAATTCTTCACTCTTCCTATCTAATTCAGCTATTCTCATACCTGGTACTCCAGATAATTCTTTATTGTATTGTAGTTCTATTCCACCTAGTCCTTGACCATCTGTATTTGTAACTCCTATTGCTTGAGCTAAGAAGTTATTGTTTGGATAATATCTCTTTGTATCTGGTGAAACTATAACACCATTTATTTTTAAATTCTTCACCTTATCTGCTGGTTCTTTTTCAATTCTTCTTACAAGTGTAGCAGATCCAGCTGCTGCTCCTGATGGTAACTTAGTTTCAAGTTTTTTAACTACATCTTGCTTGTCCATATTTAATGCTTCTGCTATTCTTTTAGCAATATCATCTGTAACTAAATCATTATTTTTCAAGTAAGTTCTAATTGCATTTAAATCAAAATCAACCCTATACACATTTGCAGAAACTGCTAGTTCTGAACCATTTCTATCTAATATTTTTCCTCTTTTTGCATCAATTTTTACTTCACTAGTCCATTGTTCGATAGCCTTTGCAGAATATTCTTTTCTTTTTACTATCATTATATAAGACAATCTTATTGATAATATAAAGAAAACTAAACTAAGCATAATAAAGACTATTCTCATTCTCTTCTTTATTGTGGCACTATCTCTGTACTTTTTTTTCACAGTTTAACCTCCGTGTAAATTGATTAAAAACTAAGATGCACCTACCAAAGTGCATCCATCATCTTTTCTAATAAAGTTGTATCTCCCACTTTTGTATTGTCTACTTGTTGTAAGTTAAAATTATTTTGACTTAAATCAACTTTTATTATATCTCCTTTTTTAGGTATTGTCATACCCAAATTTTTTTCAGCCTTTTCTTTAACATTTCCAAGAGAAGATGCCTTTAGTACATCTAAATTAAGTGCTTCATTATCTGCCTCTACTGATTTAATATCAGAGTCTATAGAAGCCATAGATTTTTGAATTTTATAAACTTGTGAATCTCTAAATATAGTAACCATACCTAATATAAACACCAATAATATTATTTGAGTCATTCCTGCTCTTAACTTAGCTTTTTTATTGTTAATTATTACTTGTCTTTGCTTTCTAGCTCGTTTTAACTTTTCATATTCTTCTCTATCAGGCTCTCTTAACTTTCTTTGTGGATTTAAAGCATTATTCCCTTTTATATAATCATATTCTCTCATTTTCAATTTATTCACATCCCCATTTTATATAACTAAATTTTTTCAAAAATTCTTAATTTAGCACTTCTGCTTCTTGGATTTCTCTCAACCTCTTCTTCGGTTGGCTCAATTGCCTTTCTTGTAATCACCCTGCCTTTAGACTCTTTCCCACATACGCATATTGGAAACTCTTTCGGGCAAGTACATGGATTTGCTAAATCTCTAAATTTATTCTTAACAATTCTATCTTCTAATGAATGGAAAGTTATTATTGCTAGTCTCCCACCTGAATTTAACTTTTCTACACTATCTTCTATAGCTTTTTCAAGTATTTCTAATTCACCATTAACTTCTATTCTTATAGCTTGAAATGTTCTTTTAGCTGGATGAGGTCCTTCTCTCCTTGCTTTAGCTGGAATTGCTCTTTTTATTATGTCAACTAATTCCAAGGTTGTTTCTATTGGCTTATCTTTTCTATTTTCTTCGATAAATCCAGCAATTCTTTTTGCGAATTTCTCCTCACCATATTCTTTTATAATTCTATATATCTCTTCTTGAGAGTAATTGTTTACTACTTCATACGCACTCAAAGAACTATCTCTATTCATTCTCATATCCAGTGGAGCATCTTTCATATAACTAAACCCTCTATCTCCATTGTCTAACTGATATGAAGAAACTCCCAAGTCCATCAGTATTCCATCTACTTTTGGAATATGTAATTCTTCTAGAATCTCATATATATTATAAAAATTATTATGAACATATCTTACATTATCAAAAATTTTAAGTCTTGCTTTAGCAGCATTTAGAGCATCTGTATCTTGATCTATGCCAATTAATTCTCCATCTCTACCAAGTCTAGTTACTATATGAAAAGAATGACCTGCACCACCCATTGTGCAATCTACATATTTACCATTATCTTTAATTTTTAATGCATCTATACATTCGTTTAATAAAACTGATAAGTGTTTAAACTCCATTCTATCACTCCCTATATTCCTAAATCGCTCATTTTTTCAGCTATACTATCATAATCAATATTTGCGTCATTATATTCTGTCCATTTCTCTTTGCTCCATATTTCAATTCTTGTTAACACACCTATGCTAACTATTTCTTTTTCAATATTTGCATACTCAATAAGATTTTGAGGTATCAACCCTCTACCTTGTTTATCTAATTCTACTTCGCAAGCACCTGCAAAAAAGAATCTGACAAAAGCTCTCGCATCCTTATTAGTAAGTGGTAATGATTTAAGTTTTTCTTCCAAAATTTTCCATTCGCTCATAGGATATGCGTATAGGCATCCATCTAGACCCTTAGTTAGAATGAACTTATTTCCTAGTTCTTCTCTTAACTTAGAGGGCATGATCATTCTGTTTTTAGAATCAAGACCATGTTGGTATTCACCTATAAACATTTTTCACCTCTCCACAAAACTATTCCTCTTAAACTATTATACACCACTTTACACCACTTTTAACCACTTTATATATATATTCTATAATAAAAATTAAAACCCTTCAAGATTTTAGAAGGATTTTTAACTATTTTTTAAGATTAGTCAAAGTTTTCATTAAATGTTCATACTGTTTTCAAGAAAATCTTATATTAATTTAAAACAAAAAAAGAAGTGATTCTTTACATTGAATCACTTCTTTATAAAAGATGTATTTATTTACACATTAAATCTAAAGTTAACTACATCTCCATCTTTCATTACATATTCTTTTCCTTCAAGTCTATATAATCCCTTTTCTTTAGCAGCTGCTTCTGAACCTAATTGTACTAAATCATCATACGAAACTATTTCTGCTCTAATAAATCCTCTTTCGATATCTGAATGTATCTTACCTGCTGCTTGAGGAGCCTTAGTTCCTTTAATTATTGTCCATGCTCTTACTTCTTGAACTCCTGCAGTTAAATAACTAATTAATCCAAGCAACTTATAACTAGCTTCAATTAATTTATCCAATCCAGATTCATCTAAACCATATTCATTAAGCATTTCATTTTTCTCTTCATCATCTAATCCTGAAAGTTCTTCTTCTAATTTAGCACAAACAATGATTACTTCTGCATTTTCAGCAGTTGCATATTCCTTAACTTTTTTCACATATTCATTTTCTAAGTTCCCGCTCATTATTTCTTCTTCAGATACATTACATACATATAAAACTGGCTTAGAAGTAATTAAGAATAAACTTTTAATAAATTCTTGCTCTTCTTCACTTGCTTCAAGAGTTCTTACAGGTTTATTATTCTCCATGTGTTCTTTAATTCTTTCCATTAAAGAATATTCTTCCTTTGCCTTCTTATCACCAGATCTTGAAAGTTTTACTGTCTTCTCCATTCTTCTTTCTAGAACTTCCAAATCTGAAAATATTAATTCTAAATTTATAGTTTCTGCATCTCTAATTGGATCTACATTTCCTTCTACATGAACTACATTTCCATCATTAAAGCATCTAACTACATGACATATAGCTTCTACTTCTCTTATATGTGATAAGAACTTATTTCCTAAACCTTCACCTTTTGACGCTCCTTTTACTAGTCCAGCGATATCATAAAATTCTACTGATGTATATACCTTTTTCTTACTATTATATATTCTTTCTAATTCATCAAGTCTTTTATCTGGAACTGCTACAACTCCAACATTTGGTTCTATTGTACAAAATGGATAATTTGCTGATTCTGCTCCAGCTTTTGTTATAGCATTAAAAAGAGTACTCTTCCCTACATTTGGTAATCCAACTATTCCTAACTTCATTCTATGTACATTCCTTTCTTTCCTTTACTCATCCTTTAAAATTATACTTTATATATTTCTTTATTTCAACATTATACCCAATGTTGGAATAAACTACTTTACTATTTTTTTTAAAACTACAGAACATAAAACTGAGGTGATTTTATGAAAAAGTTTATAAAAATTTTTTTAATCTTTTTTCTATCTTTAGTTTCTTTTGTAACATATATACCAACAGTAGCTTCATCTACAAAAGAATTAGATTGGTATTATGCTTCAAATGGTAAGGGAAACATACCATCTCCTCCTAAAGAGTGCAAGGATTTTATAGCTAAATACCCAGCGTACTTTTTAGGTAATACCAATGAGAAAGTTATTTATCTTACTTTTGATCAAGGATATGAAAATGGATATACTCCAATAATTCTTGATATACTAAAAGAGGAAAATGTACCAGCTGCATTCTTCGTAGTTAAACCTTATTTGAAGGATTGCCCAAATCTAATAAAACGAATGGTTGATGAAGGTCATTTGGTATGTAATCATAGTGCAAGACATCCTTCAATGGCAAAAATACATGATGATACTAAATTTAAAAAAGAATTTGAAGATGTAGAAGTATTATATAAAGAAATCACAGGTAATGATATGCCTAAATTATTTAGACCACCTATGGGCAAATACTCTGAAGAAGTTCTTGATAAAACAACCAAACTAGGTTATAAAACTGTCTTTTGGAGCTTTGCTTATAAAGATTGGATAGTGGATGAACAGCCAAATGAAGACTTTGCTTTTAAGAAAATAACAGAAAACCTCCATCCTGGCGAAATTATGTTATTGCACTCCGTTTCAAAAACAAATGCTAAAATATTAAAATCTGTTATACAAGATGCGAAAGCTAAAGGCTATACCTTCAAATCATTAAATGAAATTCAATAAAAAAAAGGCTTAAAGCCTTTTTTTATTTTCCATCAATAATATTATTAATAGTTCTTATTAGTTTATCTTTTTTATAAGCCGATTCAACCTGAATGTAATTAATTTCTCTAGAAATAGAATTCTTATACTCACCTTCTGGAATATTAGCTAAGTTAATTTTAACATTTAAACTAGCACTTTCAATCGCTGCGTTTATTAGTATAGCTGCTACTCCTGCATCGGATATAGCCCCTTTATTTCCATACTTTGTAGCAATTTCAATCTCGTTAAATAAGTTAATTGCTGTTCTTGCAAAATTTAATGGAGATTCAAGTGCTCCTTTTGTATTCTCTAATATTTTCTCTTCTCTATTGGTTATTTCTTCTTCATTTCCTTTAGGCAATTTATATGCGCTCATTAAAAGCTCAAAAGCTCTTTTATCTTCTTCCATAAAATCATAAAACTTACTTAGATATCCTTTAGTTCTATCTACAGAATTATATACCTCATTTTTGCAATCTTCTTCAAGCTCATCAAACTTTTTCTTGCCAGTTGTTAAGCTATAAACCATGCAGTTTAACCCTGCTGATAATACTCCTACTAATGCTGCAACGCTTCCACCACCAGGTGTAGGATTACTAGATGCTAATTCATCCGTAAATTCTCTTAAACTATAGTTTTCAAACATTATTTACACCCCAAATCTGATTATTGTATTATTTATTCTTTTCCACTAACTTTATCAGGTATCCTAAGTAAACCCAGAATAATATTGAGATAAAGCTAATTATATATATTAAGTCACTTTCAAAAAAATTAACACATATAACGCCTACACATATTGAAAAAAGTATCGTTGATTTTAACTTCTTTGAACCGCGTAGCTTATCTATTTTTAATATAACATGAATAAATGTCATAAAGATAAAACACATAAATATTATAAGCATTGGTACTCCATATACAGTCGCAATCTGTATGTAGATATTGTGAAGGCCACCTGCCTCAATTCCTGGCAAATGATAAATTCCACGAGAAGTTAATTTAGGAATTAAATCTGTTAACGTAGGAATCATTGCTGTATTACCAACTCCTGTTAATGGATGCAATTTAATTGACTCCCACGCAGTAATCCATAATTGATCTCTACCACTCAATACTTGATCCAAGAAATTATCAACTTTTATAGTAGCCCCAATAACAGCTAAAACTGCTAATAATATCATTCCTATTCTTAAAAAGATATTTTTAGCATAAATAAATATGAGTATAAATACAAGCATCATTATCATTAAAAAGCCGCTTCGTCCACTAGAAAGATATAATGCAATTCCATTAGGGATTATTGTCAATAGTACTACTGTTTTTGATATGAATTTTTTATAGTCAATTATCAAATATACTCCAATTACTATAGCTAATGCTGCAGCTATACCTAGAGCATTTTCATTAAAGAATAATCCAACATTACCTTCTCCACCACCAATAGGGTTAATGCCATAATTATGCCCTTTTATTGTGAAGTTAAGTTTTGCTAGAAATAAAATTGCAGAACCTATACATAAAATGGAAGCAACAACATAATAGATTGTTGAAATTACATTGATTTCTTTTAATAACTCTTTATCAGTTTTTTTCTTATCAACTGATAACATTGCAAAGAATATTATTAAATTTACAGCAAATATTTTAATATTTTCACCTGTTCTATATTTAAACACAACTAATAAAAAAGAACACAATATAAAAATATATAGAGGTATCTTATAATATTCAACACCTTCATTTATTAATGTGATTGCACTTAATACAACTAAGATTATTCCCCATACAATGAGTGCTTTATTCAATAAACTTAGCCCAGGTACTTCTGAAACTATAGAAACAAAAGATATACTCATTAGTAGATAAAGGATTTTGAAATAAAATTTGTTGTTTATAAAATTAATTCCTTTAATTAATGTATCCATTATATTAACTCCTTATAAACTCTTATGATTTGGTCTATTATAACATATTTTGAATATCTTTCGATGCACTCATTCCGTATTTTCATTGCATCATACTCATGAATGTTATTTCTCATTTTTTGTAATGCCTCAATTAAATATTTCTCTTCATTCTCTATCAGAAGTCCGTTTGTACTAGTAACTATATCTTCTGAACCTCCATTTTTTGTAGCTATAATTGGCTTTCCATTAGCAGTTGCTTCAATATATACTACTCCGAAAGTTTCATATTCTGATGCTAAAACAAAGGCATCACATTTAGCCATCTCATTTGCAACTTCATTTCTATCTAGTGTTCCTAAAAAAGAAATTTTATCTTCTGAACCTAAGCTCAAAACAAGTTCTTCTAAACTTTTTCTTATTGATCCGTCCCCACCTATAACTAGTTTGCATTTATTATCTGTGAAGGCATTAGAAAAAGCTTTTATTAATAGCTCCATTCCTTTTCCCTCTTCTAAGTAAGCTAAGGAAAAAAATCTAAATTCATCTGAATGCTCAATATTTTCAATTTTAAACAAATCTAAATTTACTAGATTATGAATTACACTAACTGGATTTTGGGTATACTTTGATAATTCATTTTTTAAGCCATTTCCAACTGCAATCAATTTATCACACTCATTATAGGCCTTAAAAATATGCTTTTTATAACTGTCTTTTACATATTTACTATGCTCTAATGATGTGTGCTCAGTAATTACTAAGGGGATATTATATTTTTTAGAAATATAATTTGCTGCTATCCCTCCCCAAAAACATGAGTGAGCATGAATTATATCTACTTTCCCCTGCTCCTTTAGTATTCTATTAAAAAGCTTATCCATTCTTTTATTAAATGATTTAAACATAATTGGATTCTTGGGGAAATAGTTATAATCTTTATATCTATAAGTTGTTAGTCCAAATTCTTCTTTTAACGTTATTCCTCTTTCTTCATTAATTTTACCTATCATAGTAATAGGCCAAATTTCATTGTATGCAACTGTTACTTTGACACCCGACTCTTTTAGTGCTTTGAATTGTTCAATAAAAAAAGTTCCATGAACTTTCTTTCTCTCTGATGAGTACCATGATGGTATTACTAAAACATGCATATATTAATCTTCTCCTAGAATTTTATTTAATCTTTTTGCAACTGTCTCCCATTCATAGTTCATATCTTCTAGAGGATATTCTCCTTCATCAATTTTTCTAGATAACTTCACAATTGCTTCTTTTATCATTTCCTTCTCATTTTTAACGCCTAAACACTTATAATGGTTTTCTACCAATGGAATTATAGGGTCTTTATCGTCTCCGTATATATTTAGAACCCATGCATCTGTACCGAAATAATCGTATATCTTGCCTGGAATTTGCTTAGAATTCTTGTTCCCAAATAACAACAGAACATCACTGTTGAGCATATATTTAAGAGCTTCATTATAAGGTATTCTCCCAGATATTTTTACGATCTTTTCTGAAGTCAATTCATCTTTCACCTTATCGTCATCGATATTACCAAAAAATAAAATATTTAGCCTATTATATACATTACTATTTTCATTTTTAAGTTCTTTTATTGCCTTAATAAATGGATTAACATCTCTTAACTTAGTAAAAATTTCACCTGCATATACTATATTTATTTTATTTTTATTAATTAATCTTGGTATTTCCTGATTTCTAAGTTTATCGTAGATTTCTTTATCATATCCTCTGTTAAGTACATGACACTTATCAGGATTTAAATTATAAGTATTAATATAATCTTGCATATTTTCCTTAGTTACAAAAATAAGCCTATCTGTATTATTAACCACTTTTTTCTCTAAATATTTTTCAAAATACTTTCTAATAAAATTTGCTTTCTCCCTAGTAGAATCTTTTACCCAAGGATCACTCCAATATGTAATCCATGGAATGTTTGAAAATTCTTTTTTAATTAAATAAGCACATAAATGGGATGAAGGTGGCTCATGCATAGAAAAAATTACATCAAAACTATTTTCTTTAAGAAGTTTCTTTCCATACCTTGACGCTTTCAAGGCCCAAATACCATACATATCAGGCACTGCCACTAAGTTTTTAATTTTTCTTAAAAATAATCTTCTGCTAGTTTTACTATTAGTATTTGATGCTGTGCTACTAGATTTCTTAGGCATTATTTTGTCAAAAATTTTTCCTCCATCTATTGCATGAATACTAATCCTACTATCCATCATTGAAAGAAGATATTCATCATAATATATTGAATTTTTAGGAAAATTCACGGTTAATAAGTGAATTTCATTGCCTTCAATCTTATTTAACTTATTTAAATATTGTAGTGTCTCTATAGATGCCGAATTATTAATAAGTGGAGAATAGCATGCAATAAATAATATCTTCATTATTTCCTCCTAATCTTCTTCAAAAACAATAAACTAATTTCATTAATTTCATTTATTCTTAATATCATGCAGAATATATAATATATTAACATTCCAATTAATGTTATAGGAATTATGGTCTTAATATTTAAAACAATATTAAATGTGTTATTGATAAACACTAAAATAACTCCCATTATAATAGATGCAAAAAGAATCTTAAATAATTTTATTATAAGTTCTAACATATTAAAATTACTTACTACTCTATTTATATTTGATAGCAATAATACTGAAGTAATTATAAGTGCACTAGACGTTGCAATTGAAATTCCTATAATTCCAAACATCTTAGAAAGTATAATATTAAATAAAATATTAGCTATTACACCTATTACTCCATTAATAGTGGTATCTTTAGTTCTTCCCATTGAAAACAATGTGGAATTTAAAATGTCTCTAATTCCATAAAATGCAAGTCCTATTAAATATCCTAAAAAAGCTAATCTTGTTAAACTTACAGAATGTAACGTAAATTCATTTCTCATATATATCATCTTTATAATATCTTGATTATAGATAATTGCTGCCGTAGCAATTGGAATCAATAATAGCATTGTATATATAATGGTTTTTTTAACATATTGTATGAATCCCTCTTTATCTTCAGAATTTTTACTATTTGCCATTAGCGGAAATGTTACTGTAAGAATAGAGGATGTAATTATTGTATTAAGGAAAACTATTAATTTCTGTGAATAGTTAAGTGCTGCTACACTTCCTTCTTCTAAATATCCTGCAATTTTAATATCAACCATCATATTTATTGAATTTGCACCTGCACCTATTATAACTGGCGCTATAAGTAATAGAACCTTCCTGATTCTTTCATCTTTAAATTTAAAATCTGGTTTATAAATATATCCATGTTTTATTAGAGATGGAATTTGTACTAGTACTCTTGCTATATTTCCTATAACATTTGCTATAGTTAACCCAACAATGCTGTATCCATTAAAAAACACCAAATATATAATCATAGGAGCATTGAAAAACAACCCTAGAATCGATGGAACTATGAAATCTTCATTTACTTGAAGTATAGAACTAAAACAAGCATTTACAGCTAAAAATAGTAGATTTAGCATTGTAATTCTTGTAAGAAAAATAGTTAATTCTAATTTTTCCCCACTATATCCTGATGCAAAAAAAGGAACAATTTGCCTTGCAAAAATAAAGGATATAAGAAATACTCCAATTGAAATAACTACTAGTAAAGTTATCACCTTATTAGCAAACTCATGCATTTTATTCTTGCCATTTTTAATTAATTGTTCACTTAGAACAGGTAAAAAAGATGTAGAAATAGCAAGTCCTATTATCATAAATAAGCTTTCTGGAATAGTTACTGCAACTGAATATGCATCAGCATATAAACCTGTGCCGAAGCTACTAGCTATTAACATATCCCTTATAAAGCCTATTCCCCTACTTAGTATAGAAACTGCCATAATGATAAAGGTAGACTTCAGTATTTTTCTGCTATTCATTAGTTCACCCTACCTTTGCTCATTAGAACCATCCAAAGGAATTTAGGTATTGATCCAAGTCTTTTTATTCTCCAAGGCTCTTTAGATACTCTATACAGCCATTCTAATCCAAGATTAATCATCCATCTTGGTGCTCTTTTTACATTTCCAGCTATAACATCAAAACTACCGCCTACTCCCATATAAACCTTACAAGGTAGCTCATTCATATATCTAGCTATAAACTCTTCTTGTCTTGGACACCCCATTGCAACAAAAATAGCATAAGGGTTACCCTTTTTAATATCTGAAATTATATTTTCGCAATTATATATATCAAAATATCCATTATGTCTACCTGTTATTTTTATACCTGGATAGTTTAACTGTAGTTTATTACAACACTCACTCAATACTTCTTCTTTAGCACCTAGTAAATAAATTCCTTTTCCCTCTTCATTACATCTGCCAATTATTTCATGCATTACTTCTATGCCTGCTATTTTTTCTTCTACAGGATCCTTAACCAATTTAGATGCAATTACTGTTCCAACTCCATCCGGAATTATCAAGGTTGTCTCTTCATGAAAATTTTTATAAAGAAACTCATTTTTTAGTCCGTTAAATAGAATTTCTGGATTACCTGAAATTATGTTAACCTTTGGATAACTATCAATATGCTCTAAAATCTGACTCTTCTTTTTCTTATATATTTTAAATCCTAATATTTCTACAAACATATTATTTCTCCTAATTTTCATTCTCTTTACATAATACCATAAAGGATTTTATCTGTGAAATTCTATTTATCCTATTACTTACAATTGATATAAATTTGTAAACTCTTAGTAATAATTTAATTAGGCAAGGGTTTAAGTTCAACTAATAATTTATTCATGCCTGAAAATGTCCAGATGCCAACATTTTCAAACAAGTATAAATTAAGTTTCCTATAAAAAACCCTATAAGCTATTAATATAATCTCTTAGTTGCTTAACTATCTCATCATCTTTATTTATCTTTTCTGCTATTTCCAAATGCAGCTTTGCTTGTTTTAAATCACCTGAATTAATATACGACATTATTAAATTCGTACAAATCTCAACATCTCTTGTTGCTTCAAAGGCTTTCCTGAAATATTTAATTGCATTATCATAGTCTCCAATTGAAGCTAAGTTAATACCCATTTCATTTACAGTTTCAACAATGGCACTATCTAAGGCTAAACTTTCATTTAGATAATATATTGCTTTTTCAAAATTATTAACTTTTCTATAACATAAGGCAATATAATAAAATAAAGTTGCATCATCGCCAAACCTATCAATTAGAGGTATAAGTTTTTTAACTGCTTCTTCTGGCTTATTTTCTATTAACCCTTTTCCTTCTTCAAAATTAATAATATCTTCGATGTTTTGATATATTTCAATAATTACATCATTTTTTTCTCCGCCTAACTTAAAATACTCCTTAAAGGCTTTATAAGCTTCATTATATTTTGAGTCGTCTCTAAATATTAAGGCATCATATAAATATGGCATTGGATTAGTGTTATTTATCTCTCTATATCTATCTATATCTTCCTTAAACACTGTTACAAATTCTTTATCAGTTTCCCTAATTGATTCTCCAAGTGATAATAGTTTTGTGAATACCTCATCTGAATTATCAACTTGAGATAACCCTCTTAACATTATGTATGCATCATCTAATTTATTTTCTTTAACTTTTTCTGCAACTCTACTTTTAATGAATTTAACTGAATCTTTAATATTTAATAGTAGAACTTTATAGTCATCATTATATTTCAGATTTTTGTCGGAACCTAATGCCAAACTCATTCCTTCGACAAATTCATATATAGGTAAATTTTTTATTTTATTCTCACGTTCTATATTTTGCGCCAAATAATCTGGACTTATAGGTAAATATAATTCCTCACTTTTTAATTTCACATTAGGTATTTTTAAGGCATTTAAAAATCCATTTTTATTAATCTCTAAAAAAAGTAATTTTGATAGTTTTTCCTTAAAATAAATATTATAATTCAAATTCAATTCTCCTTTTCATATAAAATTAAAGCTATCATCTTAGGATGATAGCTTTAAATACAGATTAGTTTAAATTATCTTCAATAAGCTTTGTTAGAGAAGCTTTAAATTCATTAATCTTATTCTCTGAATCCTTTATAGAACTACCTTTTACTGCAACATATAATTTCATTTTAGGTTCTGTTCCTGAAGGTCTTACAACAAACCATGATTCATCCTCGAATATAAATTTTAATACATTTGATTTAGGTAAATCAATAGTATTCTGAATTTTATTAACTAAATCTTTTTGAATACTTAATTTATAATCTTCTTTCAAGCTTAATTTAACTCCATTAAGCTCTTCAAAATCTGTTTCCCTTAATCTTTCAATACATTTAGCTATCTTTTCTTGCCCTTCTTTTCCTGTAAGTTCAAATGAAACTAGAGTTTCTAAGAAATATCCATACTCCTCATATAATGCTATTAACGCATCATATAAACTCATTCCTTTTTCCTTATAATATAATGTCATTTCAGCTATAAGCATTGCTGCTACAACTGCATCCTTATCTCTTGCATGATTTCCAGCTAAATATCCATAACTTTCTTCAAACCCAAATAAATATTTTTTACTATTATCCTTTTCAAATTCAGTCATCTTTTCCCCGATGTATTTGAATCCAGTTAGTACATTAATTAATTCTATATCAAAACTTTTGGTTATGTTTTTAGCTGATTCAGTTGTTACAATTGTTTTTACTATTACTCCATTATCAGGAAGTTCATTTCTTTCCTTTAATGAACTTAGTATATACTGTGTTAATAGCATTCCAGTTTGATTTCCTGTTAAAACTTTGTATTCTCCTAAGCTATTTTTAACAACTACACCTATTCTATCGCAATCTGGATCAGTTCCGAATATTATATCTGGCTCTGATGTTTTTGCCATTTCTAATGCCATCTTAAATACTTTCGGATCTTCTGGATTTGGGTATGGTGCAGTTGGGAAGTTTCCATCTGGCAATTCTTGTTCTTTAACAACACTAACATTTTCATACCCTAATTCTCTTAACACTCTTCTTACAGGAATATTTCCTGAACCATGAATTGGTGTATAGATTATTTTTAAATCTTTAGCTTTTTCTTTCACTAATTCTTTTCTTATTGTAGATTCTTTTACTGCATCAATATATGCCTTAACAACATCTTCACCGATATAATTAAGATACCCTTTTTCTAATGCTTCCTTCTCATCCATAGTCTTTATTCTATCGAATGACTCTATCTCATTAACAAACTTTAATATATTTGCGGCGTCATTATCAGTAACTTGTCCTCCATCAGGTCCATATACCTTATACCCATTATATTGCTTTGGATTGTGAGATGCAGTAATAACAATTCCGCCTATACATTCTAAGTGTCTAACTGCAAAAGATAATACTGGAGTTGGCTCTAAAGATTCAAATAAAAATACTTTTATCCCATTTCCACATAAAGTTAATGCTGTAGCCTTTGCAAATTCCTTGGACATATTTCTTGAATCATAGGCTATTGCTACTGATGCATCTCTATCTTTATATTCATTATTTATATATTCTGCAAAACCTTGTGTAGCCTTACCAATAGTATATATATTCATTCTATTACTTCCGAATCCTATTATACCTCTTAGACCACCAGTTCCGAATTCTAATTCCTTATAGAAGCGATCTTCAATCTCTTTATCATCGCTCAACTCATTTAACTCTTTTTTAATTTCTTCCCCAATTATACTGGAATCTAACCATTCCCTATACCTTACTTTATAATCCATAAATATACCTCCAATCATCTATTATAATTATATACATTTTTTTCATATGTTCAAGTATTTTACCACCTATGCAAAATATAAATGCCAATGAAATCTACCTTCATCAGCATTTATATTATAATAATTTTAATTTATTCTAAGTTTATAAAGTTTTATTTATATATAATGCAAAAATCATATTACATTTCATTTTAAAACTCTTAGTCGAATCTTCTAAGAGTTGAGGAGACACGTAAATTCTTTAATGCATTATATATTATTCTCTCTTTTCTTTAATCTCTTCTTCCTTTAACTCCATGTCTAAAGATACAGTTTTACGTTCATAGCTTATTGCTGCAATAACTGTATTAAGATCCTCAAGTATTGATATTTCTTCTCCTACTTCTACATCACTTAATTTATATACAGAGCCTATTCCCCCATTTGAAATATCAAAATAAATAGCCTTAGGTAAATTTTCAGGTGCACATTTAACTTTAATAGATTTTTTCTCTTTTTGTACTACTGCTCCAGACTTAGTTACCAAGTCTTCTCCAGTAAACTGTATAGGAACATATGAAGAAATTTCGTTGTTTCCTTTTAATTCTTCTAAATCAATATGAATTATTTTTCTTGTAACTGGATCTCTTTGGACTTCCTTTATAATTGTCTTATGTGTTTGCCCATTAAAATTAGTTTCTAGAAAACCATGTTCTCCATGTTTAAATATCTCTTCATTTAACTCTAATTCTGATACTTCAAACATAAAGTTTTGAATTGATCTTCCATAAACAATTCCAGGTACATTTCCCATCCTTCTTATTTTATTCGCACTATTGTGAAGTTTTTCTCTATTTTTAAGTTCCATTTCAATCCCTCCTATTGTGTATTATTACCATTGATAAAATTTTTATACTTTCTTTACAAGCTTTTTATTGAAATGGACATAATAGTCAAATATAATAATATTGTTTCTAATTTATTTATGTTACGAAGGAGTTTGATATGTACAGATTTAATCAAGATGAAACCCCACTATTTAATGCCTTAATGGAATATGTAAATAATGATACTATTCCATTTCATGTACCAGGCCATAAAAAAGGTGTTGGTATTGAAGATAGTTTTAAAGAATTTATAGGAGAAAATGCCTTTAAGATAGATGTTACGGTATTTAAGCAAGTAGATTCCTTACATCATCCAACTGGTGCCATAAAAAAAGCTCAAGAATTAGCAGCTGATGCTTATGGTTCAGAAGCTACATTCTTCTCTATTCATGGAACTTCTGGTGCTATTCAAGCAATGATTTTATCGGTAGTTGGAGATGGGGATAAGATACTTATACCTAGAAATGTTCATAAATCAGTAACTTCAGGAATAATTTTAAGCGGTGCAACGCCAATTTTTATGACTCCTGAACTTGATAGAAAACTAGGTGTTGCTCACGGCGTTACCCCAGAAACTGTTGAAGCTTCATTAAAAGAACATCCTGATGCTAAAGCAGTTCTTGTAATTAATCCAACATACTATGGTGTATCTACTGATATAAAGAAAATATGTGATATAGTACATAATCATGGAATACCACTAATAGTTGATGAAGCACATGGCCCACACTTAAAATTTAATGAAAAACTACCAATGTCTGCTCTAGAAGCTGGCGCAGATATTTGTGCTCAAAGTACACACAAAATAATCGGTGCACTTACTCAGGGTTCATTACTGCATGTTAACAGTAAATTTGTAAGTCCTAAAAGAGTACAACAAGTACTAAATTTACTTCATACTACTTCCCCATCATATATTTTGATGGCAAGTTTAGATTGTTCAAGAAAACAAATAGCTCTTGAAGGAAAAGAACTACTTGATAAAACTATTGAACTTTCAAACTATACAAGAAATGAAGTAAATAAAATCCAAGGATTATACTGTTTTGGATCAGAGATACTTGGAAACCCTGGTATTTTTGCTTTAGATCCAACAAAATTAACTATAAACTGTAGAGAACTTGGAATAACTGGCTATGAGCTAGATAGAATTCTTGCAACAAAATATCATATACAAGTTGAACTTTCCGATCTTTATAATGTATTAGCTGTTGGTTCTTTTGGAGATACCAAAGAAAATTTAGATGCTTTAATTTCCGCTTTAAGGGAAATTTCTCATGAGCATATTGTAAAAAATAATATTAAACCTGATTTTCTTGATATTCCTGAAATACCTGAGATGAAAGTTAATCCTAGAGTTGCTTTTAATGCAAATAAAAAGAGCTTGCTTATAGAGAATTCTATAGGTGAAATAAGCGGAGAATTTCTTATGGCATATCCTCCTGGTATACCTATTTTATGTCCAGGAGAAATAATTACACCGGATATAGTTAACTATGTTAAAGATCTTAAAAGAGCTGGTCTTTATGTTCAAGGAACAGAGGATCCTAATGTAGAATATATAAATGTTTTAATTGACTAATTTAAGCTATGAAATAAAAAACTCTTGCCAAATGGCAAGAGTTTTTCTTTATTTTGTAGATTCAGATAATAATTCCTTAAAGTTTTCTTCATTATATACTTTGATATTATTTTTATTTAATAATTCTGCAGTTATTCCATTCCCACTTTTTTTTACCCCTTGAAATGTCCCATTATATATTTCTCCAAATCCACAAGATGGAGAATTCTTCTTTAAAATAGCTGCATTAACATTATAGAGTTTAGCAATCTTTAATGTCTCTTCTGCTCCTTTAGTAAACTCTTTAGTAACATCATTACCGTTTTTAGTAATTACATTACCTAATTCATCAATCTCCGCAGGAGGTCTAGGAGTTGTGAGACCCCCTAATTGTTCTGGACAAACCAGAACAATTTCATCTTTGTCGATAAATTTTAAAATATCATTTACTTCATTATTTTGTCCGTTATATTTACAATTCACTCCTAGTAAGCATGCGCTAACTATTATCATTTCTCCACCTCCCACTCTGGGCAAAGCTTTTTTAACTAAGCTTAACTACTGTTACTCCACTTCCACCTTCACCATATTCTCCTAATCTATATTCCTTTACATGAGGATGGTGTTTTAGCATATCATTTATTGATTTTCTTAATACTCCTGTACCTTTACCATGAATTAATGAAACTTCTCCAAGGCCAGCTAAGTATGCCTCATCTAAATATTTATCAGCTGTATAGCAGGCTTCTTCTGAATCCATTCCTCTCAAATCTACTGAAGAGCTTACTGATTTTAAATTTAAACTTACTTCTCTCTTAGTTTTTTTCTTCTCCTCTTTTACATCCCCAGAGGCAACTAAATCCTTAAGTTTTACACTTATCTTCATTATGCCTGCTTCAACTTTTACTTCTCCTTTACTATCAGGCTTTGATATAATTACTACTTTTTGATTTAAAGATGGTAAAAATGCTTCCATTCCAAGCTTTACTTCTTTAATTTCTTTGCCATTACTTTTAGCTGATGGAGTTACTTTTTCCTCAGTACTATCAAGTTTATCCCTTAATTTTCCTCTTTCTTCTTCAAGCTTTCTCCTTGCTTCAGATGATCCTCCTAATCTTTCTAATTCTCTCATATTTTTTAGGATTTCATCAGCCTGGTCTTTTGCATCTCTTAAAAGCTGTTTAGCTTCTCTTCTAGCTTCTACAAAAGCATTCTCCCTCATTTTATCTAATGATTCTAATTTACTGTTATACTTATCTCTTAATTTTTCTGCTTCTACCCTTAATGCATTTGCCTTTATTGCCTCTGACTCAGCCTTTATACTCTTTTCTTGTAGGTTTTGGATTAAATCTTCAAATTCCAACGATTCTGATGATATTAATTCTTTAGCACTATGAATTATATTTTCATCTAAACCAAGTTTTCTAGAGATTTCAAATGCATTTGATTTTCCTGGTATACCAATTAGCAATTTATAAGTTGGCTTTAATGTATCTACATCAAATTCTACTGAGGCATTTTCTACACCAACAGTTTTAAGTGCATATGCCTTAAGTTCACTATAATGAGTTGTAGCAACTATTTTACAATTTCTTTCTCTTAAACATTCAAGTATCGATATAGCAAGTGCTGCTCCTTCAGTAGGGTCAGTTCCTGCTCCAAGTTCATCAAATAATACTAATGCATCACTTGAAGCTTCATTAATTATTTCTACTATGTTTTTCATATGAGATGAAAAGGTTGATAAGCTTTGTTCTATACTTTGCTCATCTCCTATATCAGCATATATATTTTTATAGAAACTTATAACTGAACTTTCTTCTGCAGGAATTAATAACCCACTCATACCCATAATATGAATTAATCCAATAGTCTTTAGTGTAACTGTCTTACCACCAGTATTAGGTCCTGTTATTATAAGCGATGTAAAGTCTCCTCCTAAATAGGATGTAGATGGAACAACTTTTCTCTCATCTATAAGTGGATGTCTTCCTTGTATTATATGAAATGCTCCATTTGCACTAACCTCAGGAGCAATAGCTCTAATTGAACTTCCATATTTAGCTTTTGCAAATATAAAATCCAATTCTATTAAAATGTCTAAATT
Organism: Clostridium sp. YIM B02551; assembly: GCF_022324735.1. Classification (NCBI taxonomy): domain Bacteria; kingdom Bacillati; phylum Bacillota; class Clostridia; order Eubacteriales; family Clostridiaceae; genus Clostridium; species Clostridium sp. YIM B02551. Next base: position 35,521 of record NZ_JAKGTF010000014.1, read on the forward strand.
TCTTTTTACTTCTACCTTATTGTTATATATCATGCTTGAAAGTGCTGATAATATTCTTTCAATTTCAGCTTTTTCTTTTAACATTAGTTCTTTAATTTCATTATTTAAATGCACTAGATTCATAGGTTCAATAAACAATGTAGCTCCCGAAGAACTTTGATCATGTACTAACCCATTAACCTGCCCTTTATATTCAGCCTTTACTGGAATTACATATCTATCGCCTCTCATACTATATAAATTATCTTGAAGATACTTGGAATTTTCTCTTATTAAAGAATTTACTTTTTCTCTAATGGATGAATTCTTCTCCTTAAGCGTTCTTCTAATATTATATAATGAAGCACTAGCTCTATCCGAAACTTCCTCTTCAGAAACAATTGCATTAAATATTTGATCTTCAATGTTTTTTAAAGGTCTTATATTTTCACATATTTCTTCAAGTATTCTGTGCTGCTCTTCCCCCTCTTTTCTCTTTATATACTCTAAGAAGTTTCTTGAAGACTTAAGTACATTTCCTATTCTTAGTAATTGAGATGGATTTAATGTAGCCCCTTTAGCTGCTCTAGATACCCCATCTCTAACATCATAAAATCCTTCAAAAGGAGGATTCCCTTTTGTTATAAGTAAATGGATAGCTTCCTTTGTTTCTTGTATGTGTTCACGTACTTCATATATATTTTCATATGGTTTAAGTTCATCAATTATTTCTCTTGATGCTTCTGTTATCGCATATTCTTTTATTCTATCTTTTATTTTATTAAACTCTAGTACTCTTAAAGATCTCTCTTTCATTTTATACTCCTTTATTCAACTCCTCTTCTATAATGTCCCTTTGTATATTCACCACTTAGAGAAATTGAGTTATTTTTAATGGATTTAAGTATGTTAGTTACCTCTTCTTTAGATTCATCTATAAAATCAAACCTAAAGCTAGTAACTCCTTTCTCTTTTAATTCATCTATTTCATTTATTAAGTTTAATGTATCTGGATTATATATATATGCTCTGCAGAATTTATCTGTAAGCATCCTAAAATCTTTATTCATTCTGTCTCTTAATATAAAGTCCTCATTAATGCACGGTGCAGAACAGTTATTACAGGAGCTTTTCCCACCAACAGTTGATCCTATTGGGCAATATTCTGATATCATTACTTCTGTTTTGCCGTATACACTCATTCCAAAGTTTTTTTCTTTTCCCAATACATCTAAGATTTCTTTCCTATTTAGTTCTTGACTAATATACGGATACACATTGTTTTCCTTGAAGAATTTAATAGTATTTGAATTAAACATATTGCTCTTATAATCACTTATTATATTGATTTTCCCATTGAATCTTTTAACTATTCCTAAATTAGTAGTTATAATTCCACTAAATAGTAAGATATTCTCTTCTATATCCTTAACGATTTGATTATATTCATTTTTTATTATATGAGGAAGCTTTAAGTAAATATTTTTATTTTTAACCTTTTTTACATCTTCAATTGTAATACCTTTATTGCTTTTATTGTATATATTAACACCTATATTTTGCTCTCCAGAATCGAGAAGCGCTTCTAGTTGCTCTTTAGTATTAACAATGAATAGCTTTTCTGGAGCCGTTACTTTAGCTTCAGAACCAAAAGAACTATTAATTTCTCTAGAGGACTTCAAGGTTCTTTTATACTTTGATATTTCGTGAGCTTGAATTTTTTCAATTACTTTTCTTCTTATTTCATTTAGTGCAGAAATAGGTAAAAAGCCTTCGTCATATTTTTCAAATTTAACATTAACTATTTTATAAGGATTATCACCAGATTTAGTTATAGAGTCAATAATTCTTTCTTGGGATAAAGGTCTTTTTTCAGCCTTTTGAATTATTTCTCCTTTTTCAGAAAATGTTTTATCTGCATATTGCACTGTAATTTCAATAGGCTTTCCGACTTCAAAAATAACTGTGCAATCTAAATTTAATTTTTTACCAAAAATATTATTATATGATTCACTTAAGTTCTTTAACAGTAGAGTATCTGAGGTCTTAAACAATTCATCCCCTCTATGATACTGCTTAGGATAAATAATGGCTTTTTCACCTTTGTAGGCAATTTCTCTTATTTCTCCATTAACTTGAATTTTTGAAACTACAAAGCCACCCTCACCAACACGCACACCATCTTTAAGTGATAAATCTTCATGAAGTACCACTTGATTCTTCTCATCTACTTTTCCAAGTAATACCCCTGTGTTCTTAGGGAACTTATATGCCATCATATCTTTTCCCTCATTTTTATATAGATATGCCTTAGAAAAACCTTCTCTATTAAATAGTTTTAATAAAACATCTTTACCTTTTTTATTTTCTCCTTCATCAACGGCTTTTCTATATTCCTTAACCACACCTGCAACATATTCAGGTCTTTTCATCCTACCCTCTATTTTTAAAGAACTCGTTCCTGTAGAAATAATTTCTTTAATATCTTCTATTGTACAAATATCCTTTGGGCTTAACAGATATCCTTTAAATTCCTTGTTTCCATTTAAGGATTTTAGAGTATAAGGTAATCTACAGCTTTGAGCACATCTCCCTCTATTACCACTTCTTCCTCCAATCATTGAACTCATTAAACACATTCCGGAGTAACATACACATAGCGCTCCGTGCACAAATATTTCTGTTTCAATATCCAAATCCTTAGATATATATTCAATTTCTTTAAGGGAAAGTTCTCTTGATAAAACTATTCTCTTAAATCCCTTTTCTTTTAAAAATAATGCTCCATCACCATTGTGTATAGTCATTTGTGTAGACGCATGTAGTTCAAAATCAGGTAATATATTTCTAACTAAATTAAATAGTCCAAGATCTTGTATTATTAATCCATCAACCCCGATTTCATATAAAAATTTAATATATTTGATTGCTTCTTTTATTTCATTTTCTTTTATAAGAGTGTTAATAGTAATATATATTTTTAGCCCATACATATGAACATAGTCTACAGCCTTTATCATGTTTTCTTCATTAAAATTAGAGGCATAAGCTCTTGCTGAAAACTTATCTCCTCCTAAATACACAGCATCCGCACCATTATTTATAGCTGCATATAAACTTTCAAAACTTCCCGCTGGTGCAAGTAATTCTACCTTTTTCATCTTTTCATCTCTCCTGTTAAAATTCCTTAACTTATCTAAGCAAATTTATTTTATGAAAAAAAGGAGCATTATTTACTCCTTTTATTTCAATTTATTTTTATTCTTTAAAAGTAAATTATCTTTTCCTTTTTCACTTGCTAGTTTAAATTGTATATCCATGTACTTCTTTTCTAAATCCAAAACTTTATACTTATAGTTATGAAGCTGTTGACTAATTTCCTTATTCCTATTGAATAATACCTTATTCTTATCTCTTAGCTCTTTATATTCCTTTTCTATCTCTTGTCCTTCTAGCTTTTGTCTTTCAGCTTCCTTTTTTAGTTCTTCTAAAATGTCTTTAGATTGATTTAATTCGAGAATCTCATTCTTTAATTGTTCGTTTTCTTTTTTTATTCTTTTATATTTTTCAGCTAAGACTTCGTATTCCATATCACTTTTATATAGTTCATCTGATATGTTAATTGCAGCAAGCACAGTAGCTGAAGGTTGATTTAATTTAGGGTTCTTATCTAATAATTCCATGATTTTAGTATTAACATATTCTGCAACACTCTTCATATATTTTTCATCTTCTTGACCCTTTAAATTGTATTCAATTCCATTTATTTTAACTATTACAGAACTCATATTCCACCTCTTTTTAAGGTTTTAACTTCTTTACATAATACAAACTAATTTTAGCATATAACCATGCATTTATCAATGAATCAAGCATTTACTTTATGAATAAATTAATATTTTTTTACTTTCTATATAACTGAGGATTCCCTCATATTTTATATTTATTACAATAAGTAACCCTGGAATTATTACTACATTCCAGGGTTACTTGTTTACATTTTTTAATTATCTCTTAACTGTGCTCCTAATTTATATTCTAAGCTTCTTAATATCTTATCATGTACCTTATTTACTTCTTTATCAGTTAAGGTTTTATTTTCATCTCTATAGGCTATAGCGTAAGCTATACTTTTCTTACCTTCTGGTATTTGTTTTCCTTTATAGATATCGAATAGTGTTACTCTTTCAACTAAGCTTCCTCCAGCTTTTACGATAGTATCTTCAATTTCTCCAACTAAAACAGCATCATCAACTAATAATGCAATATCTCTAGTAACTGCTGGGAATTTTGGAAGTGGTTTATATGCTTTTATTGTATTTGATACCTCATACAATACATCTAAATTTAATTCTGCCATATATCCTAAAGTGTCTATGCCATAGTTATCTAATAAGTCTGGATGTATCTCTCCAAAAACTCCTGCCTTTTGTTTTCCAACTAAAAGTGCTGCAGTTTTACCTGGGTGATAGCAAACATTGTCAATTTCTCTTACTAATGAAGTTCTTATAACACCTAATGCATCAAGTATGTTTTCTACTACACCCTTAAGGTCAAGGTAATCACACTCTCCATACATTCCTATTGTTAAAATATTATTTTCCTTTGGTAATGCATTTTCATTTTCATTTGGTATATAAGTTCTTCCAATTTCGAATAGTCTTACATAGCTATTGTTTCTTGAATAATTCCTTTTTAAGGACTCCATCATTGAAGGAATTGTTGTAGTTCTCATAATACTATAATCTTCGCCTAATGGATTCTTTATTTTAACAGTATTTCTTAACTCACTATCCTTAGGTAAATTTATTTCATCAAATACCTTTGGTGATACAAATGAATAGCTTATTGATTGATTAATTCCTGATGAAAGTAATGTTTCAATAACCAAATCATCAAGTCTTTCTTTTTTGTACTTTGGTTCTCTTTCAGTTGTACTAGTGCTTATAGTCATTGGAATATTGTTGTAACCATATATTCTTGCTATTTCTTCTGCTATATCTTCTTTAATATCTATGTCTATTCTAAATGTAGGGACTTTAATAATAAGTTCATCTCCATTTATACTTGTTATTAACTCTAATCTATCTAAGAAATTCTTCATATCTTCGCTAGATATTTGTGTTCCTAAGAACTTATTTACCCAACTTGAAGAAACCTTAAGTTCCTTTTCTTCTTTAATTTCCGGATATACATCTATAGTTCCATCAATAATCTCTCCACAGCCAAGTTCTTCAATTAATGAACATGCTCTATCCGCTGCTAAAAGTGCTAAATTAGGATCTATATCTTTTTCAAATCTTGAAGATGCTTCTGTTCTTAAATTTAGCTTTTTAGAATTTACTCTGATGTTGGTTCCATCAAAGTTTGCAAATTCAAATATTACTTCTGTAGTATCTTCTTTTATTTCAGAATCTAAACCACCCATAATACCTGCTAATGCTATTGTTGTTTCTCCATTTTTAATACAAAGCATAGTATCATCTAAGTTTCTTTCAAGTTCATCTAGGGTTGTGAATTTTTCTCCAGCTTTAGCTCTTTCAATAACGATATGATTTGAACTAATTTCCCTCTTATCAAAAGCGTGCATTGGTTGACCTAGTTCTAACATTACAAAATTAGTTATATCAACTATATTATTAATAGGTCTTACTCCTGCATCTAGTAGTCTTTCTTGCATCCAAGCTGGTGATGGAGCTACTTTTACATTTCTTACACCTCTTGCTAAATATCGTCTGCAAAGTGAATCATTTATAGTAACCTTAAGCTCATCATTAATATTTTTATCTTTTACTACTGAATATTTTAAGTTTGGCATATTAAATGATGTACCTAAAGTCGCAGCAGTTTCTCTTGCTATTCCGATCACGCTTAAACAATCTGGTCTATTAGATGTTATCTCAAAATCAATAACTTCCTTATTAAGGCCTAATACATCCTTAATATCTCTTCCAAGTTGAGTTTTAGGATCTAAAATCATTAGCCCATGTACTGGTTCATCTCCTGCAATACCTAATTCCTCCTCAGAACACATCATTCCATTTGAAACAACACCTCTAAGTTTACCTTTTTTGATCTTCAAATCATTAGGTAGTATTGCACCATGTAATGCTACAGGAACGATATCTCCCTCTTTCATATTATTAGCCCCTGTTACAATTTGAACTAATTCTTCTGCTGCTACATCTAGTTGACATATTACTAATTTCTCTGCATCTGGATGCGCCTCTATCTTAACTATTTTTCCAGTAACCACATTTTTAATTTCATCTCCTGAAATTATTACTTCTTCAACCTTTGAACCAGATAGTGTTAATCTATCCCCTAGCTCTTTTCCGTTAATATCTATATTTATATAATCCTTTAGCCAATAAACTGGTACTTTCATATAATTACTCCTTTCTATTCTAGAACTGATTTAAAAATCTCATATCACTTTCATATAGAAGTCTAATATCATCTATGCCATATTTAAGCATAACCATTCTATCTACTCCAAATCCAAAAGCAAATCCGCTATAAACCTCTGGATCAATTCCACAATTTCTTAAAACTTGAGGATGAACCATTCCACATCCAAGTAGCTCTATCCAGCCTGAACCTTTACAAACTCTGCATCCTTCTCCTTGACATACAAAGCATGTAGCATCCATTTCGGCTGATGGTTCTGTAAATGGGAAGTGGTGAGGTCTAAATTTAGTTTGCACCTTATCTCCAAACATCTTCTTTGCAAATAATTCTAAAGTTCCTTTTAAATCTGCAAATGTAATTCCCTTATCTATAACCAATCCTTCCATTTGGTAGAATATAGGTGAATGTGTAGCATCTACTGCATCACTTCTATATACCTTTCCTGGTGAGATCATCTTAATAGGTGGAGTTTGTTTCTCCATAACTCTTATTTGAACTGGAGATGTTTGAGTTCTTAAAACTAAAGAATCATTCACATAAAAAGTATCTTGTTCACTTCTTGCAGGGTGATTCTTTGGAATATTTAAAGCCTCAAAGTTATAATGATCTAATTCTACTTCCGGACCATCTTCTATGGTAAATCCCATAGATATAAAGATTTCCTTCATTGATTCTAGTGTTAAATCTAAAGGATGTCTTTTACCAATAGTATTTTTCTTACCAGGCATTGTTATATCAATAACTTCATTAGCAATTTTCTCATTTTTTTCTTTATCTTTAATTACTTTTGTTACTTCTTCTAATTTTGCTTCAATCTCAGCTCTTACTTCATTTGCTAACTTACCAATGAGTGGTCTTTCATCTGCTGAAAGCCCTCCCATTCCTCTTAAAATTGAAGTTAATTCTCCTTTTTTCCCAAGAAACTTTACTCTTAGATTTTCAACTTCTGATGAAATCTTTGCATTTTTTAATTCAGCTAAAGCAGCCTCTTTTATTTCAACTAACTTTTCTTTCATTAAAAATTCTCCTTTCTTTCTTAAAAGTTATATATTAGGTTTTTATGTTCAACTAATAACTTATCCATGCCTGAAATCAAACAAAAATAAATTAAGTTTCCTACAAAAAACCCTATATTAGGCTTTAATTTTAAGATTAAAACCTTATAATACAAAATAAAATCCCCGTCCCAAACAAAGGGACGGGGTATCCGTGGTACCACCCTAATTAGCATATGCTCACTCATTAAATAACGGTTTCCCGCTAATGACTACTATTTTGTGTTTCCAAACCTCTAACTAAAAATTAGTTTTCATCAAAGAAACTAAAAACTTCACCATTAGGACTCCTGAGGGAACTTCAATATAAAAACTACTAAGAAGGCTCTCAGTCTATGACCTTCTCTCCCTTAAGAAGTTTACTTATATCTACTTTCTCATTCACAGTCTTTCAATATAAATTTCATAATAAAGATTATACTCATAATTTTACTAGAATTCAATACCTTTTAGCATATTTTGTCTTATTCTTTCATAAATCATTATCGCCGCAGCAGTTGAAACATTTAATGACTCTGCTCCACCAGGCATTGGAATTTTAACTAATTTACTTGATAAACTATAAATATAATCGCTTATTCCATTTCCTTCATTCCCAACACATATTACTAAATTATTAGTTATATCCTCTTGAAAGAAATTTTTATCTGTATCTAAACTTGAAGCCAAAATATCATAACCTTGATTTTTCAACCCATTAATTACTTCAAAGTTCATATCCTCTATAATTGGTATATGAAATATCGAACCCATTGTTGATCTTAATGTTTTATCATTATATGGATCAACTGTCCCTTTTGTGATTATAACTCCTGATGCCCCAGCTGCATGAGAGGTTCTAATTATAGTACCTAAGTTACCTGGATCCTGAACCTGATCGCATAATACATAAAATCCATCTTTCTTTATTTCTGAATTTTTTACATTTACGACCCCCACTACTCCTTGAGGAGCTTCGGTATTACATAACATCTGTAGTAACTTGGAATCTAATAAAAAAACCTTTGTGTTTTTTAGTTCTTCTTTATTAAAATAAATATTAAACTTTTCTATTTCATTTTCAGCAAGAAATATAATATCTACAGAACAAGTACTTTTAAAAGCTTCTGATAAAAATCTAAAACCTTCAACTAAAAACTTACCTGTTTTCTTTCTTTCTTTCCTATTTTTTAAATTTTTAGCTTCTTTAAAAATAGAATTTTCTTTGCTTTCTATTTTAATCAAAATATAAGTACCTCACTAACTCTTTTTTATTACAAAGTCTTCTAACTTAGTTAAATCCTCAGCAGACCCTATTGCAACAAGAATGTCATTTCCATCTATTGTTTCATCTGGAGATGGTGATATATTAACATCCTCATCCTTTTTTATAGCCATAACATTAATTCCATATCTACTTCTTAAGTTTAATTCTCTTAAACTCATATTATGCCACTCTTTTGGAGCTTCAATTTCAATTATACTATAATCTGATGATAATTCTATATAATCAAGAATATTAGATGATACAAGATTATGTGCCACTCTCACGCCCATATCTTTTTCAGGTTGTATTACTCTATCTGCTCCTATTTTATATAGAACCTTAGCATGCAAGTCGCTCGCACCTTTACATATAATATATTTTACCCCTAATTCCTTAACTAATAATGTTGTCATAACACTTGCCTGAATGTTAGACCCTATAGTTATAACAGCCACATCAAAATTTCTTATTCCTAAAGTTCTCAATGCATTTTCATCTGTAGAGTCCATTTGTACTGCATGAGTTACTGAATCCGATATTTCTTGTATTAACTCTTCATCTTTATCTATTACTAACACATCATGACCCAAGCTATATAATGTTTTGGCTACTGAAGTTCCAAATCTACCTAAACCTATAACTACAAATTGTTTATTACTCATAATTTCTCTCCTATCCTATTAAAACCTTATCCTCTGGATATCTTATACCTTTACTAGTTTTGATTTTAGTTAATGCTAATGCAACTGTAAGAGGCCCAACTCTTCCTAAATACATAGTAAAGATTATTAGTAGCTTCCCTATCCATGTAAGATTTGGTGTTAATCCAAGAGTTAATCCTACAGTTCCAAATGCAGACGTCACCTCATATAATATATATTCAAAAGATGCACCTACTTCAGTAATAGATAATAACATTGTCATAATAATTACTATAGTAAGTCCAACAAAGAATACTGTAAATGCCTTATATACTAAATCTTTTGAGAATCTTTTGCCAAAGACCTCGGTATCTTCTCTACCTTTTACTACTCCTATTAATGTTAAGACTAGAATCCCTAGAGTTGTTGTTTTAATTCCGCCAGCTGTTGACCCTGGAGATCCACCTATAAACATAAGTACAATTGTCAAAAACTTCCCAGCACCTGACATTCCATCTGTTGATATGGAATTAAATCCTGCTGTTCTTGGTGATACAGATGCAAACCATGAGTTTAATAACTTTTCTGGCATGGAAAAGCCCTTCATAGTATTAGGATTATTCCATTCAAATGCCAGCATTAAAACAGTTCCACCAATTAATAATATTGCTGTTACTAGTATTACGACCTTTGAATGAGTTGTAATTTTCCTAAAGGATTTTAAATTATATATCTCTGTCCATACAGTAAATCCGAGCCCACCAATTATTATAAGAAAACTTATTGTAAGCAATATTACTGGATTGTTATGATATGCTGTGACTGAATTGAAATTTCCAATTATATCTATTCCCGCATTGCAAAATGCCGAAACTGAGTGAAATATACTATAATAAATCCCTTTCCCTACTCCAAGTTCTGGAATAAACTGAGTAGCTAAAAGTAATGCTCCAAGAAGCTGCACTGAAAATGTAAATACTAGTACATATTTCACCATTTTAACCATACCTTGAAAGCTAAAAGTATTCATTGCTTCTTGCATAAGAAGCCTTTCTTTTAATGTTATTTTTTTACCTATAATAATTGCTATTAAAGTGGCAAAGGACATAAATCCAAGTCCACCAATCTCAATTAATAACATTATAACTGTCTTACCAAAGTAATTCCAATGTGTTCCAGTATCGACTGTTACGAGACCAGTTACACACACAGAAGTTGTAGAAGTAAATAGCGCATCTATAAAATTTGTATATTCTCCATTTGCCGAAGCAATTGGAAGAGAAAGTATAATTCCGCCTATTAGTATTACTGTAAAGAAACCTAATGACAGTACCTGAACTGCGTTAAATCCAATATTTTTTGTTAATTTATACTGCATAACTATCACTCCAAAAACAACAAAATATAATAATACTTCTATTATAACCCAAATAAATGGTAATGGTAATGGTTATATTAATTGTCCAATAAAGTTTTTATCATTATATAAAACAAAAATGCGACCTAAGCCGCATTTTATATATTATCCGTTAATTTGTTTTTTTGCTATTTCAACTAAATCTGCAAATGCTTTTGGATCATTAATAGCAATTTCAGATAACATTTTTCTATTTATATCAAGTCCAGCTAACTTAATTCCATTCATGAACTTTGAGTATGAAAGTCCATTTATTCTTGTAGCTGCATTTATTCTTGCTATCCAAAGACTTCTATAGTCTCTTTTCTTTAACTTTCTTCCTACATAAGCATTTCTTAATGCTCTAATTACTGATTCATTAGCTGTTCTAAATAATCTGCTTTTTCCACCGTAATATCCTTTTGCAAGTTTTAAAACTTTTTTATGATTCTTACGAGCGTTCACAGCTCTCTTAACTCTTGCCATATTTTAAACCTCCTACGATCTACTCTATTATAGATATGGTAATAATTTCTTCATTACTTTTTCTTGTGCTGGTGATACATATGCTGTAGTTCTAAGATTTCTCTTTCTCTTTGAGCTTTTCTTTGTTAAGATATGGCTCTTGAAAGCTTTAGCTCTCTTTAATTTTCCTGTACCTGTCTTCTTAAATCTCTTTGCTGCACCTCTATGAGTTTTCATTTTTGGCATGATAAAATCCTCCTCTCAGTTACACTTTCTTTGGAGCCAAAATCATTGTCATATTACGGCCCTCTAACTTAGCTGCCTTTTCTATCACACAAACCTCTTCTAATTTTGAGAAGAAGTTATCTAGTATTTTTCTACCTACGTGTGAATAATCAGCTTCTCTTCCTCTAAATCTTACGGTAATCTTTACTTTATCTCCATCATCTAAGAACTTACGAGCATTATTTGCTTTTATATTAATGTCGTGTTCCTCAATTGTTGGACTCATTCTTACTTCTTTCAAATTAATAACGTTTTGCTTTTTCTTAGCTTCTTTTTCTTTTTTAGATTGTTCGTAGATGTACTTACCTAAGTCCATGATTTTACATACTGGTGGATTCGCAGTTGGTGAAATCATAACTAAGTCTAAGTCCTTTTCCTCAGCAATCCTTAAAGCTTCCTTAGTAGATATTACTCCTAACTGTTCACCGTCATCAGCAATAACTCTAATTTCTTTTTCTCTAATTTCTTCATTAACAGCAAAATTCTTATTAATATTGTTCACCTCCGATAAATATACCCATAAAAACAATAAAAGGACGGCATACGCCGTCCTTAATTATCCAATTCAAAAATTATATGGGATAACATAACCCTACTAGCAATGCTGTAAGGTGAGAAACGGCTGTTTCTTCTTTACTTAAATTATTATATTCTGATATCCCAATATTGTCAACACTTTTTTTATTTTTTAGCAATTTATAATATTTTAAGATTTTGGATAACATTATAAGTTTGAATTATAATCTAAATATTTACTAGACTACATTAAAGAATAAAAATAGAATTAGTCGCCTGCCAAGTTTTCCTCACATGCGTTTGTAAAGGCAGATGCGAGAAAAAAATCGACGGTTCATAATCGCCTTGAGATTTTTTTACTTTTTAATTTTTACTCTACTAGAAACACATGATTTGCAACCTTCACAATATATAACCCTACTCTCAAATACTTGCTCGATTGTTTCTAGGAACTCAGGATTCTGGCAAAATTCTCTTCTATGGATAATGATATTTTGTGGAGCATTAGTAATAAGACCACTTATGATAACATCCTCCATATTTGTATTACTTCCTAACTTACACTCACCAATTTCCTTTAAAAAATCTTCATATAAATCTTTTCCACTTTCATCGATTATTCTATAAATGCCTTCATCTTGAACTATTAAATTGACCTCTTTAATTTTACTCTCTTGAATATCAACAAAATACTTAAGAAGCTTAATAAATTCTTTGTATTCTTTTTCAACTAAGTATTTCTCAACTACTTTATCAATAATATCTTCTATATCTAACGCCAATTCCTTCATTCTGAAGGTTATAAATCCATTTATATTTATATTATGATTTTCTTCCATGCATATTTTAATCTTTTCAATTATATTATTTATTCTATTATAACAGTATACAGAATTTTCGTCTTTAATTATTTCGTCTCCATTAAGAATTTTCATTATTCTATCTTCAACTTCTAATATCTCATCATGCTTTAAAAAGAAAAAAGTATCATTTAAATATTCAAATAAAGCTTTATTTTTATACGTATTTATTACCAACTTATAAAGTATATTACTTATATATAATTGAATTAGATTTAATATCTTCTTATCTTCTTCTTCATCACAAAAAATCTTTATAAAATGAGTCTCTCCTTCAAGACTCTCTGAAACACCTAAATGGATATTTTTCTCTTTAAAAAGGGCTCTTATTTCTTGTATATCTTCTATGAAATTCACTTCACCATCATATGCTAAAGAAAGAACAAGCATTATATTCACTCCCTTCTTACCTATAGTATGTATTAATTTTCATAGCATATACAGAAATAAATTATCAATTATCGACAATTCTATTGATTAAATCCTCATATGACATTATCCTTAAATTAAGAGATTTATTAGGATGTGAGATAATGAATATAGCTTTTGTCGACTATAGAACTTCTGATGAAGAAATGACTAACTTATCAAAATATGTAGATAGTATAATAAAGGTTCCAAAATTCTCTAAACTATACAATGCTATTGATGGACACCCAGATATTCAACTTTCATTAATTAATTCAGAAGATTTTTCATTAATTATTAATAAAGATATAGATTCAACATTTTTAGAACAATTAAATAACCTAAATATTAAATTCAAACTTTCTAATGGATTTATAGGTTCCACATACCCTGAAAATATTTCTTTAAATGCTATAGTTCTAAAAAGTTATTTAATTCATAATCTAAAGTATACAGATTCTTCCTTATTAGATTTTTCAAAAGATAAAGTAAAAATAAATATAAAACAAGGATATGCTAAGTGCTCCACAGTAATCTTAAGAGAGAAAGCTTTAATTACCTCAGATAAAGGAATTTATAAAACATTAATAGAATATGGTTTTGATATACTTCTATTAAATCCAGGAGATATTCTTCTTCCAGGTTTAAACTATGGATTCATTGGGGGTTCAACTGGGTTATTATCTTCTAACGAACTTGGCATTTTCGGCGATTTATCTTATTACAATCAAGGGAATGAAGTTATAAAATTCTTAAAAAAATATGATATCGAACCTATATGTCTTAGAAAAGGGCCCTTAGTCGATCGTGGGTCTCTATTCACTTTATCTTAAGCTATATTATTTTATGTATAAAACTAATACATGTTGAATATAATTTTAAGTTGCAAAAAAAATATATATTCCTTTATTGACTTTTATATTTGAAATATCTAAAATAGATTTATAAATCATGGCGCTATAGCCAAGTGGTAAGGCAGAGGTCTGCAAAACCTTTACCCCCGGTTCAAATCCGGGTGGCGCCTCCAAACAAAAAAGCAGAGTTTCCACTCTGCTTTTTTATGTTTAAACAACTCTTTATTTATCTTTCTTAACTTGCTTTAACAGCTCTCCTACCTCTTCATTGGTAAACTTATAAGCTGTATTACAGAAATGACATATTAACTCTTCTTCTTTACCTTCTTCATAAATTTCAGTTAAATCTTTTTCTCCAATACTTAAAAATGCTCTTTCCATTCTTTCTCTTGAGCAGTTACATTTATACTCTGGATAAATTGTCTCGTTTATTTTTAAGTCCATATCCTCGAATATATATTTAATTATATCCTCGATACTCTTTCCTTGTGAAAGCATAGATGTTAGTTGAGGTATTTCTTCAAGTCTATAGGTTATTATATCTGCAATAAACTCATCTGCACCGGGCATCATTTGAATAATAAATCCACCTGACGCCTTAATTGAATAATCTCTATCAACTAACACACCTAACGCTACTGCTGAAGGTGTTTGCTCCGAAACTGTAAAATAATAAGAAAGGTCTTCTGCAATTTCTCCAGAATGAATCGGAACTTGTCCAACATATGGATCTTTTAAGCCAAGATCTTTAATAACTGTTAAACTACCATTTTTCCCTATAGCTCCTCCAACATCTAGCTTACCTACTGAATTTAAAGGTGGGTTAACATAAGGATTTCCTATAAATCCTTTAACTGTAGCATCACTATATGCTGTAACAGTAACTCCCTTAGCTTCTCCTCCCCCCTTAATTTGCAATGTAATTACCTCTTTATCAGATTTTAACATTGTACTCATAAGCGCAGCCCCAGTTAACATTCTACCTAGCGCAGATGCAGCAGTGGGTGTGCAATCATGGATTCTGGCACCTTCTTGAACTAAATTTGTTGTTTGACCTGCAATTATTCTAATATAACCACCTTTTGCAGTGGCTTTAATAATTCTATCTTCCATTTATAATTCCTCCTATTTTTTTAATATATATACAATTCTTTCTGATTCAGGCATTACTGAAGTCTCAGTGTAGTCATCATGCTTACCTAAAATTTCAAATCCAATAGATGATATAATATCCTCAATCTCTTTTTCTTCATAAGCCCTTTCTCTATGATACTCCTCAAATCTTCTATAATTAGTACCCTCTTTAACAAAAAAAGTAAGCTCCATTTCAACTACATTATCCTCTATATAGTTTTCCCAAGAATAAAATATTTCATCTGTATTATAATTAAAAATATTATTTCCTAATACCTCTTTAATCTTATAACTAGAATTTATATCGAATATAAAAATCCCATTATCCTCAAGATGATTATATACCCCATTAAAATATAGTCTTAAATCTTCAGTAGATAAAATATAATTAGTAGAATCTAAAACACAAGTTATTAAATTAAA
This sequence comes from Clostridium sp. YIM B02551, assembly GCF_022324735.1. Lineage (NCBI taxonomy): Bacteria > Bacillati > Bacillota > Clostridia > Eubacteriales > Clostridiaceae > Clostridium > Clostridium sp. YIM B02551. Next base: position 51,194 of record NZ_JAKGTF010000014.1, read on the forward strand.
TTTTCTATTTAATTCAAGATACCTCATGTCTTGCAATACTACTTTAGCATTACTTTTATTTTTCCTTACTTTTTCGCCAGCTTCCATTAACATTTCTTCCGATAAATCTACAAGAAAGTTTTCTCTAAAATTTTTGCATATATATTTTGCTACATTTCCTGTTCCTGTTGCTAGATCTAAGTATTTATCATTATTAATATTATGTAACTTAGCAACATTCATAATAAAATCTGATATTTTTTCATAATCTATATCCTCATATATTAAATTATCATATATATTGGATAAATTTTTATATTGACTCATAATATGTCCCCCAAAGAAAATCTTACTAAATTATATTATAAATTATAATATCATAAGTCAACTTATTTTCTACCTAAAATTTCATCATTGCTAGGAATTTTAAGCATTCTTTTTCTTTTTGTCATTATACCCCCAATTCTTCCTGTTTCTTCTGCTGTAAGTCCTGACCAGCCAAATTCATCCACTTTCTCTTTAAGTCCTAACTCATCAGCAATTTCATATTTAATTTTTTCTCTTAATAATTCTGCTTCAGTTAATTGTTTATTAGCTTTAATTTTAGACTTAATAATCTTTTTAAGTGGTGTTTTTGTCATAATTTACCCCCATAAAGTTATTTCATCTTCTATTCTGCTATTAAAATTTAAAAAATATACCTACATATGATATAAATTTTCTAAAAAACTTGATATTTATGTGACATTTCACTATAGTAAAATTATGATGATTTTAAAATCATTTTTAGGGTTTTAAGTTCAACTAATAATTTATTCATGCCTGAAAATGTCCACAAGCTGACATTTTCAAACAAGAATAAATTAAGTTTTCTATAAAAACCCTATATAATATTTAGGAGGGGATTATTTTGTATAACGTGGCAATAGTTGGGGCTACTGGAAACGTAGGTAGAAAATTCATTGAAATTCTTGAGGAAAGAAATTTTCCAGTAAAAGAACTTTATCTTTTTGCTTCTGAGAGAAGTGAAGGAAAAACTTTAAAGTTCAAAGGACAAGATATCCTTGTAGAAGCTACTGTAGAAAAAAACATAAAAGATAAGAAAATTGACTTTGCTCTATTTTCAGCAGGGGGAGATACTTCAAAAACATTTGCTCCTATCTTTTCTAAATATGGGGCTACAGTAATTGATAACTCAAGTGCTTGGAGAATGGATCCTGAAGTACCATTAGTGGTACCAGAAGTAAATCCTGAAGATATTAGTTGGCACAAAGGAATAATAGCAAATCCAAACTGTTCAACAATTCAAGCTATGGTTGCTTTAAAGCCAATTCAAGATAAGTACGGTATTAAAAGAATTGTTTATTCTACTTATCAAGCAGTTTCTGGGGCTGGCGTTCAAGGCATTAAAGATTTAGAGGATGGAATAAAAGGTAATGCACCTAAAAAGTTTCCTTATCCAATTGCAGGAAATGTTATTCCTCAAATCGACGTATTTTTAGAGAATGGCTATACTAAAGAAGAAATTAAAATGATTGAAGAAACAAAGAAAATACTTCATAATCAAGATTTAAAGATTACAGCTACTACTGTAAGGGTTCCAGTATTAAATTCTCATTCCGAGAGTATAAACTTAGAACTTATAAATGATTATAAAATAGAAGATATTTTTTCTCTTCTAAGCAACTCTACTGGTGTGGTTGTATATGATAATATCAAAGAAGATAAATACCCTACCCCACTTTTATTTAGTGGAAAAGATGATGTTTTTGTTGGTAGAATTAGAAGAGATTTTTCCATAGATAATGGTTTAAATCTTTGGGTTGTTGCTGATAACATCAGAAAAGGCGCTGCTCTTAATGCTATACAAATAGCTGAACTTATTATTTCAAAAAAATAAGAATCAATAAAGGGTAAAGGTATTGAATATTTTTACCCTTCTTTATTGAAATACATTTATAATACTATACATAGGATAAAAAAACTTATTCTTTCCTATGAATATAAATTTGGAGGTAAACCCCATGTCTATTTTTACTGGTGCAGGTGTTGCTATAATAACTCCCTTTGATAATGAAGGCGTTAATTTTAATAAACTTGAAGAATTAATTGAATGGCAAATACAAGAAGGAACAGATGCTATTATTGTTTGTGGTACAACTGGCGAAGCTTCTACCATGACAGAAGCAGAACGCAAAGCTACCATATCATTTACTGTAGAAAAAGTTAATAAACGCATTCCCGTAATTGCTGGTACAGGAACAAACAATACAAAGGCTTCAATAGAAATGAGTGTTTGGGCTGAAAGCATAGGTGTTGATGGTGTTTTAGTTATAAACCCTTACTATAATAAAACTTCAAAAAGAGGTTTGTTTGAACATTTTAAGGCAATAAATGATTCAATAAATATACCAATTATAGTTTATAATGTTCCATCAAGAACTGGTATGAATATTACGCCTAAATCTTTAGAGGAACTTTCTAAACTTAAAAATATTGTAGCAGTTAAAGAAGCCTCTGGTAATATAAGCCAGATTGTAGAAATTGCATCTAAATTAAGAGGAAAAATAGATATATATTCAGGAAATGATGATCAAATACTCCCAATATTATCTTTAGGTGGTAAAGGCGTAATATCTGTTTTATCAAATATTGTACCTTCTGTTGTTCACACAATGTGTAGTCGTTATTTTGATGGAGATTTACAAGGTGCCTTAGAATTACAATTAGATTATCTGACCCTTACAAATAATTTGTTTATTGAAACAAACCCTATTCCTGTTAAAACAGCATTAAATTTAATGGGTTATGAGGTTGGAGATCTTAGACTACCACTTTATAATATGGAAGAAGAAAATAAACTTAAGTTATTAGAATCTTTAAAAAAGCATGGTCTTGTAAAATAGGAGGACTGTTATGATAAGAATATTACTACATGGTTGTTCAGGAAGAATGGGGAAAGTAATTACTGCAACGTGCGCCAACTTTCCTAACTTAGAAATTGTAGGTGGCATTGATAAATATACTGCACCAGAGCTTAAATACCCTATTTTCTCATCTTTAGATGAATGTAATATAGAATATGATGTTCTACTAGATTTTTCATCTGCTGCAGCACTTAATAACTTGCTTAATTTTTCAATTAAAAACAATAAGCCAATTGTTATATGCTCTACAGGCTTTGATGAGGAAGCTTTAAAATTAATAAGTACTACTTCAAAAACAATTCCAATATTCCGTTCTGCTAATATGAGTATAGGAATTAATCTAATTAATAATATATTAAGAAAAGTAACTCCATTTTTATATGATAATTATGATATTGAAATCGTGGAAAAACATCATAATCAAAAATTAGACTCTCCCTCCGGTACGGCTGTTCTATTAGCTGATACTATAAAGGATTCAATTAAAGAGGAAACTCACTTTGTAAATGGTAGAGATGGTCTTGCAAAAAGACAACATTCTGAAATTGGAATTCACGCTGTAAGAGGCGGAGGTATTGTTGGCGATCATGAAGTTATTTTTGCAGGAACTGGAGAAGTTATAGAACTTACTCATAAAGCAATATCAAGAGAAGTATTTGCTGTAGGTGCTTTAAAAGCGTGTGAATATATGGCTGGTATTACTTCACCTTCGCTTTATAATATGGATGACGTTTTAAATCTAAAGTTTTAAAAGTACTGCATTTGCAGTACTTTTTCTATTCTATAGTTTGAAAAATAAAAAAGAGGCGTTACGCCTCTTTTTTTATTTTTTAGTGTTTAGCTATAGTTACTTTGTCAAAGTATATGAATCCTAATGGAGAAACTCTTACACCTTTAACATAGTCTTTAACACCTTTAACTGCTGTATAGTAGTAGATTGGTAGTATTGGAAGATCTTTCATTAATAGATCTTCAGCTTGATGCATATAATCTGATCTCTTTGCTGCATCAGTTTCTGATTTAGCTTTTTCTATTAAAGCATCGTAATCTGCGTTCTTGTATCCAGAGTCGTTTTGACCTGAATCAGAAGTCCACATATCTAAGAATGTCATTGGATCAACGTAGTCACCTAACCAACCACCTCTAGCAAGTTCATAGTTCTTTTGCTTTCTTGTAACTTGGAATACTTTCCATTCTTGGTTCTTAAGTTCAACGTTAATACCTAAGTTCTTCTTCCACATATCTTGAATAGCTTGAGCTATATCTTTATGACCACCTTCAGAGTTATATAATAATTCTAAAGTTGGGAATCCCTTACCATCTGCGTAACCAGCTTCAGCTAATAATTGTTTAGCTTTAGCAACATCACCCTCTGGATTAAAGTATTGCTTACTAGAAAAGTCTTTTCCATTAGCATCTGTAATACCTTGAGGTACGAATGAGAATGCAGGAATTTGACCACCCTTAGTTACTTTTTCTGTTATATCTTTTCTGTTTACTGCAAGGTTTAATGCTTCTCTAACCTTAACATTTGCTAATACTTTTGCAGCATCTGCGTTTACATTTTTAGCATTATCAGACACATTAAAGTGATAGTAATATGATCCTAAGTTAGGGAAGTTTGTAGCTGTTTTATCAGCTAAAGCATTTTGTACTTCAACAGAAGGAACTGTATCTGTCATATCAAGATCTCCTGCTTTGTATGAAGCCCATGCTGATGTTTCATCAGAAATTAATTTATAATCAATTTCTGATAAGCTAACATCTTTTGTATCATAATAGTTATCATTCTTAACAAAAGTGATAGAATCCTTTGGCTTCCATTCTTTCATCTTAAATGCACCATTAGTGATATAAGTTTCAGGTTTTGTAGCCCAATCCTTATCCTTAGAAACAACATCTTGTTTTACTGGGAAGTATGTTGGGAATGCCATTAATGATAAGAAGTATGAAGTTGGTTTTTCTAACTTAACTTCAAGAGTTTTATCATCTATAGCTTTAACTCCTACATCTTCTTTCTTAGCTTTTCCAGTGTTGAAAGCTTCACCATTTTTAATGTAATACATTTGGTAAGCATATTCAGCAGCTGTAGCTGGATCTAATGCTCTTAACCAAGCATATTCAAAATCCTTAGCTGTTACAGCTGAACCATCTGACCACTTAGAATCTCTTAAGTGGAAAGTATAAGTTAAACCATCAGCACTTACATCATATTTTTCTGCAACACCTGGTATTGGTTTATCCTTTTCATCTAGTTTCATTAATCCTTCAAAAGTATTAACTAAAACTATAGCTCCATCAACTGCAGAATTTAGAGCTGGATCTAAAGTTTTAGGATCCGCACCTAAGTTATATTTTATAACTTGAGGAACGTTAGCTGATGCATCTTCTTTCTTTCCACATCCAGCTAATACAGATAAGCTTAATGCTACTGCTAAAGAAGTAGCAAAAACTCTTTTTAACTGAGTCTTTTTCATAAATTTTCCCCCTTAATAAATTATTTATAATAATTGCTTTGCAATTATAAGCTTAATATAAGTGACAGGCAACAAAGTGGCCGTCTCCAACATCCTTCATTTCTGGATCTACCTCAGCGCAAATAGGCTTAGCATATTTACATCTTCCTCTAAATCTACATCCTGGTGGAGGATCGATAGGTGAAGGAATATCTCCTTCTAAAACTATTCTCTTTTTCTCCTTAGCTTCATCTGGATCAGGGATTGGAATCGCTGATAATAAAGCTTGAGTATAAGGATGAAGTGGCTTTGCATAAAGTTTATTGCTTTCTGCTTTTTCTACCATTCTACCTAAATACATTACCCCAATGTGTGTAGAAATATGTTTTACCATTGATAAATCATGCGCAATGAATAAATAAGTCAGTCCTAATTCTTCTTGTAATGTTTCAAGCATATTAACAACTTGCGCTTGAATAGATACATCTAAAGCTGAAATCGGCTCATCACAGACAATAAAATCTGGTTCAACAGCTAATGCTCTAGCTATTCCTATCCTTTGTCTTTGTCCACCTGAGAATTCATGTGGATATCTGTTAATATGGTCTCCATTTAATCCAACTTTATTCAACAGATCTCTTACTCTATCTAATTTTTCATTACCTTGCAATATATTATGAATATCCAAAGCTTCTGCAACAATATCTCCAACAGTCATTCTTGGATTTAATGATGCATATGGATCTTGGAATATCATTTGCATTTTTTTTCTATATGGTATCATTTCTTTAGTTGATAAATTAGTAATATCTTTACCATCATAAATTATGCTACCTGAAGTAGGATTATATAACTTAAGTACAGTTCTACCAGTTGTAGTTTTACCACATCCTGATTCACCTACTAAACCTAAAGTTTCACCCCTATTTATGGAGAAACTAACTCTATCAACTGCTTTAACATAGCTTTTTTTAGAAAATATTCCTTTGTTAGCAGGAAAGAATTTACTTAACTCTTTTACTTCTAAAATCACTTTATTTTCTTTCATTGGTTATTCTCCCTTCTTAATAGGTGACTCTACCTTAGGCGCATTTGGATGATTTAACCAACAAGCAGCTCTATGATTTTCACCAATTTCCATTAATGGTGGTTGATTTTCTAAACATACCTTCATAGCATATTTACATCTAGCCGCAAATGGACATCCTGCAGGTGGGTTTAATAAATCTGGTGGTTGACCCTCAATAGGTGTTAATTTTTCTTTTAATAGTTTTTTAGGATTAGGCACACTACCTAAAAGCCCCCATGTATATGGGTGTCTTGGATTGTAGAATATTTCTCTAACATCCCCTGTTTCAACTATTAGTCCACCATACATTACATTTATTTTTGAACATACATCCGCAACTACTCCTAAATCGTGAGTAATTAGAATTATTGAAGTTCCTAATTCATCCTTAAGCTTTTTCATAAGTTCAAGTATTTGAGCCTGTATAGTTACATCTAATGCAGTTGTAGGTTCATCTGCAATAAGTAGCTTTGGCTCACAAATTAGTGCCATTGCAATCATAACTCTTTGTCTCATACCACCAGAAAATTCATGCGGATATTGTTTCATTCTTTTCTCTGGTGAAGGTATACCTACTAAGTTCAACATTTCTATTGCTTTCTTATCAGCTTCAGCCTTAGACACTTTTTTATGTTTAATATAATGTTCTGTAAGTTGTTGTCCAACTGTGAAAACTGGGTTTAAGCTTGTCATAGGATCTTGGAAAATCATTCCCATTTCATTTCCTCTGATTTTTTCCATTTCCTTCTCACTAAACTTAGTTATATCTTTTCCGTTGAAGTCTACTTCTCCATCGGTTATTTTCCCGTTCTCTTGCAATAGTTTCATAATACTCATCATGGTAACACTTTTACCACAACCTGATTCTCCAACTATTCCTAAAGCTTCCCCTTTTTCAAGTGAAAAAGAAATTCCTCTTACAGACTTAACTTCTCCAACATGAGTGAAAAAGGAGGTTTTCAAATCTTTAACTTCTAGTAATTTACTCATAATCGTTCCTCCTACTTTCTCATTTTAGGGTCTAAAGCATCACTCAATCCATCTCCAAATAAATTAAAGGCTAAAATGATTAAACAAATCATTAAAGATGGGAAGAATAATTGATATGGGAAAAGGTAAATAGCTCCCATAGCATCACTAGCTAACGTTCCTAATGAAGCTTTTGGCGCAGAGATACCAAGTCCGATAAAGCTTAAAAATGCTTCAGTAAATATAGCAGAAGGTATTAATAATGTCATTGTAACTATAATTGAACCCATAGCATTAGGTATTAAATGTCTAAATATTATTCTACTTCCAGATGCTCCTAAAGTTTTAGCAGCAAGTACGAATTCTTGATTTTTAAGTTGAAGAATTTCTCCTCTTACAATTCTAGCCATGTTTAACCAGTATGTAACCGCAAGTGCAATTATTATACTTGTTAAATCGCTACCACCAGCCTCACCAGGTTTACTTAATACAGTCATTAATAATACAACTATAATTGTAGTAGGTATAGCGTATAATATATCTACTATTCTCATCATTATATTATCAATTCTACCACCAAAATATCCAGATATTCCTCCGTATATAATTCCTATAACTATGTTTATAACAACTGATACGAAAGCTATTATCATTGAATATCTTGCACCATACATACATCTAACGAATACATCTCTACCTAATTGGTCTGTTCCAAACCAATGTGTTCCAGATGGTTTTAAATTTGCTGAATTTAAATCATTGTTAGCATAATCAAACTTAGAAAAACTAGGTACAAAAATTGCTAGCAATGTAATTATTACTATTACAACTAAAGATATAAGTGCTACCTTATTTCCTTTTAATCTTCTCCATGCATCTTGCCAATAAGTTACTGAAGGTCTAGCGATTTGTTCAATTTTCTTTTCTTCACTACTTAATGGCTCAAATAATTCTTTTGAAAATTCCACTTTATTCCCTCCAATTCTATGATTCTGAGTTTTCTAGTTTTATCCTTGGATCTATAAGGACGTATAAAATATCTACAACAAAATTTGCAACTATTAGGAATATACAAAAGAATACTGTTACTCCCAGTAAAGTTGTATAGTCTCTATTTGTAACAGATTGAACAAATTCTCTTCCAAGACCAGGAATAGAAAATATTTTTTCTACAACAAATGATCCAGTAAGTACTGCAGCTATAAGCGGTCCCATATATGTTACTACAGGAATCATTGAATTTTTAAGCGCATGCTTAAATATGACAGTAGTTTCACTTAACCCTTTTGCCTTAGCAGTTCTTATATAATCTGCTTTTAATACATCTATAAGTCTATTTCTTGTTAATCTTGTAATAAATGCTGTTGATGAACCTGCAAGCGCTATCACAGGCATTATATAATTTTTAGGACCTGAAAAGCCTGTTGCCGGAAGCAGTTTCCATTGAACTGCAAAGTAATAAATTAATACCGCCGAAATAACGAAACTCGGTATGGTAACTCCTAGGGTAGCTAAGAACATACAAAATTGATCCTGCCACTTTCCTTGTTTTAAGGCAGATACTATTCCAAGTAAAATACCTATAATTAAAGATGCTACTATTGATAATGCACCAACTTTTGCAGAAGCTGGGAATGAATAATTTACTATCCAATTTACTGTTCTACCCGGATAAGTAACAATTGAGTCACCTAAATCCCATTTAACTAAATTCCCTAAATAATTAATATATTGTTCTCCAAGTGGCTTGTCCAAACCATATTTAACTTCCAAATTCTTTTTTGTCTGAGCGGTCATCTTTTCACCATCAAATGGACCACCAGGCATGAATCTCATCAAGAAGAATGTAGCTGAAACAACAACCCAAATGGTTATTATGCTTGCAACCAATCTCTTAAGCACATACTTTAACATGTTATTCCTCCTCTTTACCTTTCGCCAAATACATACAAATAATTCAATTACAATTATATTATATTATCGTTAAAAGTCAATATAATATAGTAATATTTATTAACTTTCATTAGTACTTTGTTAATTTACTAATTATTTTTTTAACTAATTCTCATATACAGTACAAAAATAGAAAACGTTTGTATCCTTTTATATCAGCCATTTCAAGTTTTTAGGTCCTTTATCAGTCCAAATCATCTCCTTAATTTAGTATGGTTGTAAACATTAAAATTAATAAAAATATATACTTATAGATATCATTTTAATATTTTTATAAAAATATTAAAATTGTGTTTTATCATATATAAACCTAATAATAATTTTAACCATTCCTTGAAATAATTTCAATAAAAATATATTTCTATTAACATTATACTACTATAATTTGTCTATTTAGAATATATTTATCTTAATTAATAAATGCTTTTATATAAAAAGAAGATGTTTCAAAATCGAGTAATTAATACTACTTATGAAACACCTTCATTGGCATCTTTCTTTATAACATTATATTTCAGAAATAAATTGTTCAATTATATACAAAGCTTCAATCAAACTCTCTTTAGAATAACAATAGCTTATTCTAAAAAATCCATCACCTGCTACCCCGAAAGCATCCCCTGGAACACAGGCAAGTTTCTTTTCAAATAGAAGTTTTTCACAAAAATCCTTAGATGAAATATTATATTTCTTAATTGATGGAAATATATAAAATGCCCCTTTAGGTTTTACTACTTCTATTCCCATACTTTTTAATCTATTATAAACCAAATCTCTTCTTTCTACAAAGGATTTTTTCATTCTATCTAAATCTTCTAATGCCAAATCAAATCCATAATAAATTCCCCATTGAATAATTGATGGAGCACATGAGACATTATACTGATGTACCTTCATAATTTCCTTCATATATTTAGATGAAGCTCCAATAAAACCAATTCTAAGTCCAGTCATAGAAAACATCTTGGAGAATCCACCTATGTATATAATATTATCTTTTAATTCTTTAACTTGAGCTATTGAATAATACTCATCATAGCATAAAGAACTGTAAATTTCATCTGTCAAAGCAATTATATCATATTTTTTAATTAATTCAGCAATTTTTTTTCTATCTTCTAAAGATAAAATCGCTCCAGTAGGATTTGATGGGTAGGATAATATAATTTTCCTAATGCCATATTTCTTAATCTTATCTTCTATATCTTCTATATTTAGTGTGAAATCCTCATTCAAACTATATGTTACTGGCTCACTATCTATTATTTTTAATATATTCTCATATGCAGGATATCCTATAGCAGGTATTAGTACTTTCTCACCTGGTTCAATAAGCGCAGATAATACTGAATATAATCCTTCACTCCCTCCAATTGTTATACATATTTCATCAGCCAAAAATGAAATTCCTAAGCTTTCTAGATATGAAGATATTCGTTCTCTTAAGGGCAGTATTCCAGCATTTGATGTATATTCTGTCTTGTTTTCTTCTAACGCTTTTACTATTCCAGCCTTAATGCTCTCAGGCACATTGAAATCCGGCTGTCCAAGCGTCAAAGATATAGCCCCATCTACTTCATTAACTAAATTAAAAAATTTTCGAATTCCTGATATTTCAACTTTTTCGACATTTTTATTCATTAAAATTCAATCCCCCTTCTAGCTCTTACTCCCTTTGAGAAATAATGTTTTACTTCAACCATTTCTGTTACCAAGTCTGCTCTTTCAATAATTGATTGAGGCGCATTTCTTCCTGTTAATATAATTTCTGTTTCATTTCTTTTATTCTCAAACAAATTAATTATATCATTTTCATTCAGAAAACCATTATTAAGCACTCCAAATGCTTCATCTAGTATTAACACATCGCATTCTTCATTCTTCAACAGCTCTAACGCATAATTGTACTCATTTTTTATTTCAATTTTAAGTTCTTCAATTTGTTCTTTGTTTAAATTCCATACGAAATCTTTTTTACTCTCCATTCTTATAACCTTAAAGTTTTCTACAAGATTTCCTAATATTTTTAATTCACCTGTTTCATTGCTTTTTAAAAATTGAATCATTATAACATTAAGTCCATTTCCAGCTGCCCTAATCCCTTGACCAATTGCTGAAGTTGACTTACCTTTTCCATTTCCCGTATATATTTGAATCATTCCTTTTTCTAGTTTCATTTGATTCACTCCTTAGTAATATTTTATGTAAAAATGAATAATTTGCATTTTCCCCCTTTTAAGAGTACTGATAATTGTTTATAATTATACTTATTATAGCATAATTTACATACAAAATTCATTGAAGGGGTGATCACATGAGTTATAATTTTACAGATCCATATGAAATTGCAAGATTCATAAAAGAAGCTAAAAAGTCAACACCTGTTAAAGTGTACATAAATGGTGATTTAAGTGGTTGTGATTTTGGAAATATTGAGTGGTATGGATCAGCAAATTTTTATGTTCTATATGGAGAAAGCGATGAAATCACAAAATTAATTCTTGATAACAAAGAAAAAATCAGACATTTCAGGGATGAAATAGATAGAAGAAATTCTGCAGTACCTATGTTGAACTTACTAGAGGTCGATGCAAGAATTGAACCAGGTGCTATAATAAGAGACAAAGTAAAAATTGAAAAAAATGCAGTAATAATGATGGGGGCAGTAATAAATATAGGTGCAGAAATTGGTGAAGGTACAATGGTTGATATGAACGCCGTTGTAGGAGCTAGAGGAAAACTTGGCAAAAGAGTTCATCTAGGGGCTGGAGCTGTTGTTGCCGGAGTTTTAGAACCACCTTCAAAAGAGCCATGCATTATAGGTGATGACGTTCTTATAGGAGCAAATGCAGTTATCCTTGAAGGAGTTAAAATAGGTAACGGTTCTGTTGTTGCAGCTGGTTCTGTTGTTGTAGAAGATGTTCCAGAAGGTGTAGTGGTGGCTGGAACACCTGCAAAGATCATTAAAGAAGTTGATGATAAGACAAAGGATAAAACAAAGATATTAGATGATTTAAGAAAATAAAAAAATCGTCAAGGCGATTGTGAGCTGTCGATTTTTTTCTCGCATCTGCCTTTCCTCGGATCTGCCTTTCCAAACGCATGTGAGGAAAAATTGGCAGGCGACTAATTCTTTTTTTACTCTTTAGGGGCGTCTAGCAAATTCTTAGATAATAATTCAAACTTATGATGTTATCTTGAGCCTAAAATATTATAAATTCCTCGTAAAGAGTAAAAAATTAAACCTGGATATTCTCATATCCAGGTTTTTTTATACCTATAATCCCTATTTCTTTATATAAAAACTATTTGCTACGCTCCAAATGAAGTATTTTCTTGCAAACTTTGACTTTCTTCATTTTCAAGACAGCTTTCGTCTTCCTTTTGAACTTTTTCCATTTTAGAAATAGAAACTTCGTAAGCAACTTTTTTTATGACTTGATTTTCCCCAATCTTCTTTTGATATTCTCTACTTTGAAGTCTTCCCCAAATTCTAATATTGTCTCCTACTTCTAGTGTTTGACAAAATCTTGAATTTCTTCCCCAAGCAATTGTAGGAATGTAATCTGATTTATTATAAGCTCTATTAACTGCTAGTAACAAATCTGCTATTTCTCTTCCAAAAGGAGTTGTTCTGTAAACTGGCTCTTTACAAACGTATCCATCTAGGAAAATCTCATTAGGATTTTTACTTCTTTCTAGACAAGGTATAATATTTCTTGCAAATACAGTTAATATTAATCTGTTTGAACCATCAACAAATTTATTATAGCTTCTTAACTGTCCCTCAACTATTATATCCATACCTATCTCTAATTCTATTTCAGTTAAAAGTCTTTCAGAAACTGTTATACTTAAAACGTCAACAGAATCCGATAGTCTTTGAACCTCCATATTAAAGCTGTAAAATCCCTCACCATACATCTCATGTGAAAATTCTAACTTTGATAATACTTTCCCCTCTAAATAAATCTTATTGTTTAACATTAAATTGTCCATCTTTACCCCTCTCTCCATTAGTTTTTATAAAAACTTTATCAAAAGCCAATTATAGGAAATTTTTAGATATACATCAATTATAATACAATTCTTTTTATTTTTTCAATAAAATTGATTAAAATTCACAATTAATTTTTCTAAAAAAAGTTGTTTATATAATACTTAGCACAATTAATATTATATAATAAATTCAATTTATACAGTATATTTCCAGCTTTTAAGTATATTATCGTAATATCCTAATTATTTTTTACCTTACTTGTGAATTTTGACTCTTACTTATTATTATTATAATTAATGATAAAATATTAGCCCTTTAATCTATATATATTATGTTTATTTAATATTCATTACTTACAAACCCAATATTTTGTGCTATAATTAAGAAAGTAAAATCAAAATACACATTATAGACTTTTCTGATTTCAATTTATTATACAAATTCAATGGAGGGCAATATGAAGGAAAACACTCTAGAATTAGCTGAAAATAAGTTAATACTTTTATATATAGTTAAAAATATAAAATATCCATTAACCAAAACTCAATTAACTGATTTGGTTTTAGAAACTAGTTTTATAAACTACTTCACTCTCCAGCAATATATAAATGATTTAGTTACAACTGATTTCATTAAATATGAAGAGGTTAATGAAAAAAGTTTTATACATTTAACCTCTAAAGGAAATAGCGTATTAGATTTCTTCGGAGATAGAATATCTTCATCAAAATTATCAATTTTGGATGATTATATTAAAGAAAAAAGTGAAAAAATTAAAAAGGAGCTTACTATTCATAGTGACTACACTCTAGATAATAATAACTCCTTTTTAGTTAATCTAAAAGCATTAGAAAATGACTCCTTGTTAATTGATATTAAATTAAGTGTTGCTTCAAAAAAGCAAGCAGTTGATCTTTGTCATAAGTGGAAGGAAGACTCTTCTGAAATTTACACTAAAATTATAAATGCCTTAATCCAGTAAGTTATAATAAACCATATCATTAGGTTCTTTTCCTAAAGTTATGGTTTTTTCTATTTCTCTAGCTTTATTAATTATATATAGTTTATTCTTAAAATTATCTGCAACATATACTCTATCTTTAACTTCAATAATCCCTCTTGGCATACCACCGATTTTAATATCTGTATATCCCTCATTATCTACGTCTATAAATCCAACAGTTCCTTCTTCAAAATTTGAAACATATATATAATTTTCACTATAATAAAAATCTACAGGCCCAAACCCAACTTTATATTCATTAACTTTTTTACCACTTCTGAAATCATATATAGATATACTACCTCTTCTATTTAATCCCAAATTACTTTCACATACATATATTTCTTCATCGTTTTTAGATATATAACATTTTGTAGGTGTTTCTTCAACTTGTATATTTATTATCTTCTCATCTTGATTACAATCAAAAATTGTTATTTCATTCGAGTCCATATTTACTATTGCTGCCTTACCTGATTTATTTATATACATAAAGTGAGGATATACCCCTAAGGATATTTCCTTCATAATTTTTTTGCTAATTAAGTCAATTATGATTAAACTATTACTCTCACCACATAAAACATAACCCTTATTCCTATAAACCTTGATATCATTTGGATGTGATCCAATATATAAGTTTTCCATTTCTTTTTTTAATCTTATGGAAACTACTGATAAGGAATCACCATAACTATTTGCTGTAATAATATTTTCTCCCCATAAACATAATCCATGTGGGCCTGAGGGACATTCTCCTAAGACTATAGGACATACTATGTGCTTATAATTATTTAGATCTATAAAACTTAACGAATTAGAAGCAGTATTACAAATGCAAAGTCCTTCCACCTAACTTCACCCTCCTTATCTTTTGTATTACAATATATGTGTCTTATTATATAAATGATATTAATTTTTTCTAATATTATTTTAATAAAATACCATTAAACACCTATGCTCCAGTATTATAAAAACAGAAAGGCTAATAACAAAAGTAATTTTGTTATTAGCCTTTTATAAATTCATAACTATTTTTAAAGTAGCATTTTTGCTAAATAGCTTTCTATCAGTCTGGAAACTACATTAAATACTAGAATGAAAGCTCCCGATAACATTACATTAGTAAATATCTTACGTTTAATAGTATTCTCTAAACTTTCAATGTTCTTAAAGCTTCTATATATAAAATATATTGCAATAACCCATGGAATTAAATCTTCCTTTGATATTATAGGAAATATTAATGGTATCAATGCTGCAAAATAATATATTTTCTTCACGTTATTCCTCCTACTACTTATAGTAATTAGCCCTAATAAGCTTATCACTTAAATCGATAGCCTTAAGCATATCTTCTTTTTCCCCTTTATAGGATTCTGTTCCTATAAATTCTCTTGTTTCAAGCACCGTGAAATCTTTCTTTGTATTTAGTAAGTTTCGTCCTACTGTTTTATTGCTTTCTTTATCTAAGTTCACCCCAAATAGATATGCAACAGTTGGTAAAGTATCAACTTGCCCACCTTGAACATGTTTAACTTCTCCAGATATACTGTCATTATATATAATTAGTGGAACTTCTCTATTATTTTCTTTCATCCATGGCTCAAGTCCACTTGTTTTTTGAACTTCATCTCCATAAAACTTATGAACACCTTCATGATCTCCGTAAATTACTACAACAGTATTTTTTAGAATTCCTTCTTTATCTAATTTATCAAAGAAGTCACCTATATATTTATCCGTGTAATTAATACACTGAAAATATCCTCCAAGTTTTGTGTTCTCCAAATTGCTTGGTAGCTTTAATGTTTTATCAGCTTCTGGTAATTCAAATGGCGAGTGACTAGTTAATGTTACCGTATAAGATAAGAACGGGGCTTTTAATTCTTTTAGCTTATCGGCATATTGACTTAAATAACTTCTATCACTAATTCCTAAGTTAATTACTTCATCAATATTATAATTTGTTGAATCTGCTGTTTTTTGATATCCTACTGATTTAAGTACTGGCATCCAGTTCCAATATGACCCTTTATCAGGGTGAGAAGCAAAAGTTGAATATCCCATATTCTTAAAAATATTTGGGAAAGAATATTGATACTGATTTCCTGGATATCTAAATGCAGTGGCGCCTTCTCTAACTGGTAGTGTTGATGTATTCGTAACTATCTCCCCATCAGAACTTGTACCATTCCATGTTTGTTCATGAAAATTATCAAAATAATAAGAATTCTTTAGAATCCTGTTAAGATTTGGAGTAATTTCTTGTCCATTAACTTTTTGGCCAATTACAAAATTCTCTAATGATTCCCATTGAATTATAAGAACATTTTTCCCTTGCATACTATTAAAATACTTATTATCAGGAAGATTTTCTTTCTTTTTTGAGAACCAATCTTCAGTCTGTTTCTTTTCTTCACTTGAAAGTTCATATGGCTTAGATTCCTTATAATAATTATATGAATCGAAAATATGATATCCAATTGGAGTTAAATTTGATATAGTCTGATTCGGACTCCAACTCTTTCTAAATATCATCTGATTTTCAAACCCTTTATTATATGTATCTATTTTAATATGAGCATATGTTAGATAAAGGATAGGTAATATAAAGGCTATTAGAAATGCTACCAAATTTCTTTTTACTTTAATTTGCTTATCTCTTATTATCATAATTAATAAGATAACAATATCAATAATAAAAGCTAAGTCTATTAACCTGACCATAGAAATAATTGATGAACCTAAATTATCTAGATTGCTTGTCATTTTTAGCATATATAATGATATAAATGAAGAATTACTTCTAAAGTACCACAAATCACCTATCACAAATATTGTAAATATCACATTAAGTATTAAAAAACTAACTGCTTGTCCTTTTTTGGAAAATAAAAATCCAAAGGATAAAAATATTAATATAAAACTAAAATAAACTAAAAAAGGTGGATATGAATAAAACACCCTCATAGGGTTAATTCCATTTGCTTTATCATCTGAAATTAACGCCATAAATAAAATAGATTTAAAGAAAATAAGTATAAATGTAATTATAAAATACTTATTATGAACTATATCTTTTATTGTATCTCTAAATGTTCCCAAGAATCTTTTTTCCTTGTTAGTATTATATGCTAGCATAATTACCTCCAGTTATTAATAAGTATATTAATTATATCATCAATTTCTTTTTTAAATTTTAAATATTTTCTTAAATTTATAAAGCTCGGTATTTTCCGAGCTTTATTTACATATATAACTTAATCAAATATTTTTTCTAATTATCTTTCTCATATCTCCAATCATATAAAGTGAGCCACAAATTAAAAGCATATCATCTTCAGCTATTTTACTTACAGCATATCTATATGCCTCTTCATAATTATCCATGGAAATAGCTTTTATTTCTTGTTCTAGGATTTTATCCCTTAAAACCTCAGAAAGTTCTGCTCTGTCTGAATGTGGAGTAACTGCAACAACTTCTTTAGCTAAAGGGCATATTTCCCTAATCATTTCATCTACTTGCTTATCAGCTAATATTCCCAAAATCAATACTAAATTCTTATAATTAAAGTAAGTTTTTAGGTTTTCTTTAAGTTTTCTTATTCCATCTATATTATGAGCCCCGTCAATTAGTATATAAGGTTTACCACTTAGTAGTTCCATTCTACCCTTCCACTCTACTTCTTCTAAACCTTTATAAATATCGTTATCGCTTATAGATATCTCACCAAGTTCTGATAAAACCTTTATTGCTGTTATTGCAGTTAAGCAATTCACAACTTGATGTTTACCAAGTAAAGGTAAGTTTATTTCTAAACTTTTATTTTCTATATTGTATTTGATTCTTTGAAATACTTTAGAATCCTTTTGTAGCACTCCTAAGAATTCTGAAGAAATAGGATTAACATTATATATTTTTGATCCTAATTCCTTTGCTTTAGCTTTAATGACTTCTAATGCTTCTCGCTCTTGTGGATATAATATAACTGGAACATTCTCTTTAATAATACCAGCTTTCTCACTAGCTATTTCCTTTAAGGTATTACCTAAAATATTCATATGATCGAAACTAATTGAAGTTATAACAGTTAAAATAGGTGTTAATACGTTAGTTGAATCTAGCTTACCACCAAGTCCAACCTCTATTACTCCAAAGTCTATTTTCATATCATAAAAATATTTAAACATTATACATGTAATTACTTCAAATTCTGTAGGTTGACCTAAGCCTTCATCAGCAACTACATCAACAATTTCCCTAATTTCATTGACACACTTAGTCAAATGTTCTTTTGGAATATTAACTCCATCTATTTGTATGCGTTCCTCAAATTCTTCTAAATATGGAGAAGTAAACATACCAACCTTATATCCTGCTTCTTTTAATATATTACTTATCATAGCTGTGGTTGAGCCCTTGCCATTAGTACCTGCTAAGTGAATAAATTTTATTTTTTTATGTGGATTACCTAATAGCTCAAGTAACCGTTCCGTTCTACTTAATCCAAAATTCATACCGAACTTATTTAAACTATGAATATATTCAATACAATTTTTATATTCCATACTTCCTCCAACTTTTATGCTTCTTTTAACACCTTTTCCTTTATTACTTGAATTACTCCTTCTTCATCATTAGTTTTTGCTATAAATCTACTATATGATTTTACATCCTCTGGAGCATTTTTCATCGCATAACTATAATAGGCTTCCCCTAACATTTCAACATCATTATAATAATCTCCAAAAACCATTGTTTCTTCTTTTTGAACTCCTAGCAATCTTTGAATAGTTCTTAGTGATTTCCCTTTATTTATACCTTTCTTTCCTATATCTAACCAAACTTGTCCTGAAACTGTGATTTGAAATTCCTCTCCCCAAACAGGAGTTATTATATTATTAGAATTTTCTGCAGAACCTAATTTATCATGAATTGATATTTTAATAATATCATCCTCAACTAAAAGTAAATCATCAACTTTTTCATATTCATGATAATATTTATTAAACTCTTCCATAAATACTTCATCATCACTATTTTCAATATAAGCTCTTTTTTTACCACATAAAACTATATTGGTTTCTGGAACTTTTCTGGCCTCTTCAATAATTTTATCAACCTTTTCTTTTGACATAGTTGAGGAGTATAGTTCCTTACCCTTATACATTACATATGCACCATTTTCAGCTAAGAAAAGAATATCATCCTTTATTTCATGAAAATTATTTTTCAAAGTATGATATGGTCTTCCGCTTGCAGCAACAAAAACTACACCTTTATTTAAAACTTTTTTAGCTATCTTAAAGAAATCCTTAGGCAATTGCCCTTTTGAATTTAATAATGTTCCATCCATATCACTTGCAATTAGCTTAATCATATCTTTTCCTCCTAATGTTTCTTTATATATATTAATTTTAGTATTACGTCACTGTTACAATTTGATTTTAACACATATAATCTTAATATTACAAATGATAATTATTATTAACTAAGCTAGTAAATCCCATTAAAGGTTTTCATTCAAAAAGAAAACCCTAAGACTTTGAAATTGTCTTAGGGTAACTTTTACTATATTTGTTTATTTAATATTAACCTAACGCTTTAATTCTTAGAAGTACAGCTTCAAGCATTTCTTTATATTTTTCACCTTTAGCTTTTTCAGCTTCAACTACATCTTGAGGAGCTTTTGCAGTAAATCTCTCATTTGAAAGTTTTCCTTCTACTCTTTTAATTTCCCCTTCAAGTTTAGTCTTTTCTTTGTTTAATCTATCTAATTCCTTTTCTCTATCAACTAAATCTAATAGTGGCATAAATAATTCACCAACTTCAACTACAACTGAAACAGAATTTTCTGGAGCACTATTTTTATTTTCTATAAATTCCATCTCAGAAGCTGAAGCCAATTTTTCAAAGTAGCTTATTCCATTTTTAAATGCTTCTTCTGCTTCTTTATTTATATATGCAACAACCTTTGCTTTTCTTGATGGTGGTACATTCATTTCAACTCTTACATTTCTTAATGATTTAATAGCATCAATTATATATCCCATTTCTTTTTCTGCTTTTGCATCAACTAAGCCTTCGTTGTATTCTGGCCAACTTGAAATAGTAATTGACTCGCTTTCATCACATAAATGAGTATATATTTCTTCTGTTATAAAAGGCATAACTGGGTGAAGAAGTTTTAATCCTGTTTGAAGTACATCATATATTACATTGTATGCTATTCCTTTAGCTTTTTCATCTTCTCCATAGAATACAGGTTTAACTAATTCAATATACCAGTCACATAACTCATTCCACATAAAATCATAAACTTTTTGCAATGCAATTCCTAATTCAAACTTCTCTAAGTTATCTGTAACTTCCTTAATTAATGTATTACATCTAGATAAAATCCATCTATCAGCTAATGAATAATCTTTTTCGTCTTTATACTTATTCATTAAATCTTTATCTAAATTCATCATTAAGAATCTTGACGCATTCCATATCTTATTAGCAAAGTTTCTTGCAGACTCTACTCTTTCTGGATAATATCTTATATCGTTTCCTGGAGCATTTCCTGTAACAAGCATAAATCTAAGTGCATCAGCACCATAAGTGTCTATTACCTCTAATGGATCTACTCCATTACCAAGAGATTTACTCATTTTTCTTCCTTCAGAGTCTCTTATGATACCATGAATAAGAACATTTTCAAATGGTGTTTCTCCCATATTGTGAATTCCAGAGAATATCATTCTAGCAACCCAGAAGAATATGATATCATAGCCTGTAACAAGTACTGAATTAGGATAGAAGAAATCTAAATCTTCTGTTTTATCTGGCCAACCTAATGTTGAAAATGGCCATAAGGCTGATGAAAACCATGTATCTAAAACATCACTATCTTGAGTTATCTTATTAGATCCACATTTTGTGCATGAACCTGGTTTTTCTTCGCTTACCATTAGTTCTCCACATTCATCACAGTAGAATACAGGAATTCTATGTCCCCACCATAGTTGTCTAGAAATACACCAGTCTTGAATGTTTTCCATCCAGTTATAATATACTTTTTCAAATCTCTCAGGTATGAACTTTGTTTTCTTTTCTCTAACTACTTCTAATGCAGGTGTAGCAAGAGATTCCATTTTTACATACCATTGTTTTGATATGATTGGTTCTATTACTGTACTACATCTATCGTGTGTTCCTACATTATGAGTATGAGGTTTTATTTTTACAAGTAATCCTTCTTTTTCAAGATCAGAAACCATAGCTTTTCTAGCTTCATATCTATCTAAGCCTGCGTATTTTCCACCTAAAGAATTAATTACTCCCTTATCATCCATTATTCTAATTTCATTAAGTCCATGTCTCTTTCCTACTTCATAATCATTAGGATCATGAGCTGGTGTAATTTTAACAGCACCAGTTCCAAATTCAATATCAACATATTCATCTGCAATTATAGGAATCTCTCTTCCTACTAAAGGTAATATAAGAGTTTTTCCTACTAAATGTGAAAATCTTTCATCATTAGGATTAACAGCAACAGCCGTATCCCCTAGTAGAGTTTCAGGTCTTGTTGTTGCAATTTCTATAAACTCATCAGAATCTTTTACTGGATACTTTATGTGCCAGAAGTTTCCTTCTTGCTCTTTATATTCTATCTCCGCATCAGATAAAGCAGTTTCACATTTTGGACACCAATTTGTAATTCTGTTTCCTTGATATATAAGACCTTCATTATATAATTTAACAAAAACATGTCTAACAGCTTTGTTTAAATTCTCATCCATAGTAAAAGCTTCTCTTGTAAAATCAGCAGAAACTCCCATTTTTTTAAGCTGAGTTCTTATTCTTTCTCTATATTCATCTGACCATTCCCATACTTTTTCTAAGAATGCGTCTCTTCCTAATTCTTTTTTTACAAGTCCTTGTTTTAACAATTCATTTTCTACTTTAACTTCTGTTGCTATACTAGCGTGGTCTTCTCCTGGAAGCCAAAGAGTACAGTATCCTTGCATTCTCTTAAATCTTATTAGTATATCTTGAAGTGTATTATCAAGTGCATGCCCTAAATGTAACTTTCCAGTTATATTTGGAGGTGGCATAACTATTGTATATGGTTTTTTTGATCTATCTACTTCAGGAGTAAAATACTTTTTTTCCTCCCATATTTTATAAATTCTTTCCTCAAATTCTTTTGGATCATAGGTTGTTGAAATATTATTTTCGCTCATGTTATCCTCCTTAAAATACTACGTGAAATAAAAAAAAGCCTTAATCCTATAAAAGGACGAAGACTCGCGGTACCACCTTTTTTTCTACAACAATTGTTATAGACTCTTAATACTTTATCGGTATAGAACTACCGTCTTTACTTAATATAAATAAACAATACGTATACTTACTTTCAGCAAAGATGCTCAAAAGCTACCTTCAAGATAACAGATATAGAAAACCTTACAGCCTTGAGTTTTCCTCTCTTAATATCATTAATATCTCTACTCCTCTTTATCATAGCATAGATATAAATTTGTATATTAATTATATTATATTATTGAATCTTAATCTGTCAAGGATAAATAGTAATAATTTCATTATATAATAAACCACTAATATTTCTAAAAACAAAAACCAGAAGCCCTAAGACTTCTGGTTTTTTATTATTTAAACATTTCTAACTTCTTCATTAAGCCATAAAACTTTCTTAGGTTTTTGATTTGCATCTAAATTCTTAAATGCTGTTGCAAACATAAGCTTAATTCTATTTAATTGGTTTACTTCAGAAGCACCTGGGTCGTAGTCAATAGCTACTACATTAGATAATGGATATCTATGCTTAAGTGCTTTAATCATTCCCTTTCCAGTAACATGGTTAGGAAGACATGCAAATGGCTGCATACAAATAATATTATTAACACCACTTTCTATAAGCTCCATCATCTCAGCTGTTAAGAACCAACCTTCACCAGTTTGGTGTCCTAAAGATAATATTTGCGATGCCATATTTCCTAATTCTTGAATACTTACTGGTGGATGGAATCTTTCACTTTCCTCTAATGCTTTTTTCATTTCTTTTCTATATAACTCCATAGCCCAAATAGCTAGGTGTCCATTGTTCTTACTCTTCTTACTAAATGAAAGATATCTATATTTAAAGTCTGAATCGTAAGCTGAATAGAAGAAGAAATCTAAAAGATCTGGAACTACTGCTTCTCCACCTTCATTTTCTATTATACTAACTACATCATTATTAGCTAATGGATGGAATTTAACTAGGATTTCACCTACTACACCAATCCTTGGCTTCTTAATATCTAAAAGTTCTAATTCATCAAATTCTTTAATTATCCCTCTAACAGTTTTCTTAAAGGTCGACAATGAACCTCTTTTAACACTCTCAATAGCTATTGCTCTCCACTTTTCATATAGCGCATTTGCACTACCTTTAACTTTTTCATAAGGTCTTACTCTATATAAAACTCTCATGAATAAATCTCCATATACAAGTGACATTAAAGCTTTATTTAGTAACTTAAGTGTAAGCTTAAAGCCAGGATGTTTTTCCATACCAACTGCATTAAGTGATAAAACTGGAATATTTTCAAAACCTGCTTCTACTAATGCTTTTTTAAGGAATGCTATATAGTTAGTTGCTCTACAACCACCACCAGTTTGTGAGATGATTACAGATGTATTATTTAAATCATATTTTCCTGATTTTAATGCATGAATTATTTGTCCAATTGTAATTATAGAAGGATAACAAGCATCATTATTTACATATTTTAAGCCCTCTTCTATAGCCATCTTATCTTCTTCTGGTACTACAACTTTATATCCAGAAGAGTTAAATGCAGCCTCCACTAAATCAAAATGAATAGGTGACATTTGAGGAGCTAATATCGTGTGAGTTTTTCTCATTTCCTTTGTGAAAGTAGGAGATTTATATTTAAACTCTTCCTTTACTGGAACATAATGATTTCTAATTCTTTCTTCTATAGCTGCTTTTAAGCTTCTAATTCTTATTCTAACAGCACCTAGGTTATTTCCTTCATCTATTTTTAATACTGTGTATATCTTTCCACTAGCATTTAAAATTTCTTGTACTTGATCTGTAGTAACTGCATCAAGTCCACAACCAAAGGAATTTAATTGAACTAATTCTAAATTATCATTTTCACATACGTGTGCAGCTGCACTATATAATCTTGAATGATATGTCCATTGGTCAACAACTCTAAGTGGTCTTTCTAAGTTTCCTAAGTGAGCAACGGAATCTTCTGTTAAGACCGCCATTCCATAAGAAGTAATTATATTAGGTATACCATGGTTTATTTCAGGATCCACATGATATGGTCTTCCTCCTAAAACAATACCCTTCTTTCCAGTTTCTTTTAGATATGCAATTACCTCTTCACCCTTATCTCTTATATCCTGCTTATAATTTTCTCTTTCATTCCAAGCTAAATCTAAAGCTCTCTTACACTCTTCAACTGTTACATTAAAGCCCTTAAATTCTTCAACTAGTCTTGGAAGTAGTCTTTCCTTATCATTTAATGAGAAAAATGGATTCAAGTAGTTAATATTTTTTTCTTGTATTACATCCATATTGTTTTTTATTACTTCTGGATAGGAAGTAACTATTGGACAATTGTAATGATTATTTGCTCTTTCATCTTCTTTTTTCTCATATGCAATAGAAGGATAGAATATATTTTCAATACCTCTATTAACTAATGCCATTATATGTCCATGAACAATTTTAGCTGGATAACATGCAGATTCTGAAGGTATAGTTTCTATTCCCATTTCATAAATCTGTTTAGTACTTCTTGGTGATAATTCCACTCTAAAACCTAAGTCATTTAAAAAGGTGAACCAGAATGGATAATTTTCATATATATTTAAAACTCTAGGAATTCCTATGGTTCCTCTTTTGGCTTCTTCTTTCTTTAAAGGAATATAATTAAATGTTCTTTTATATTTATAATCATAAAGATTTGGTACATCATCATTTGATACTTTACCTATTATTGGTCTTTCGCATCTATTTCCTGATATAAATGTTTCTCCATTAGAGAATTTATTTTTTGTTAACAAACAATTGTTACCACATAAACCACATCTCTCTAAGGTTGTATCAAAACTAAAGTTTTCTAATTCATTAACCTTAAGAATATTGCTCTCAGAATCTTGAACATATCTTTCCCTAGATATTAATGCTGCACCAAAGGCACCCATTAGTCCTGCAATATCTGGTCTTATAACTTCTCTTTCTGAAACTAACTCAAAACTTCTAAGAACAGCATCATTATAGAAGGTACCCCCTTGAACGATGATCTTCTTACCCATTTCTTCTTTTCTTCTAATTTTAATTACTTTAAATAAAGCATTTTTTATAACTGAGTAAGAAAGTCCAGCAGAAATATCTCCTACTGTTGCTCCTTCCTTTTGAGCTTGCTTTACTCTTGAGTTCATAAATACAGTACATCTTGACCCTAAGTCTACTGGATTAGAAGCATATAATGCCTCTTTAGCAAAATCTTTAACTTCCATATTAAGAGACTTAGCAAAGGTTTCAATAAATGAACCGCATCCTGACGAACAAGCTTCATTTAGTAATATACTGTCAATTACACCATTTTTTATTCTAAGACACTTCATATCTTGTCCACCAATGTCTAAAATAAAATCCACACCTGGAAGGAAATGCTCTGCAGCCTTGTAGTGAGCTATGGTTTCTATTTCTCCAATATCAATATGTAGTGCTGATTTTATTAAACCTTCTCCATACCCAGTTACAGTTGAATTTACAATCTTAGCTGTTTTAGGTAATTTTCCATAGATATCCTTTAATATACCCACAACTCTTACTAATGGACTTCCTTCATTTGATCCATAGTATGAGTATAATATTTCTCCTTCTTCGCCAATCAAAGCAACTTTAGTAGTTGTTGATCCAGCATCTATACCCAAATAGCAATTTCCAGAATAATTTTCAATCTCATCTCTTTTTGCTTTATTTTTATCATGTCTATCTTTAAATTCTTGAAGTTCTTGTTCATCTTTAAATAAGGCTCTCAAACTATCTATTTCATGTTCTTCAATATTAGATAAATCTTTTAGCTTGTCTACAATATCTTTAAATATAACAGTTTCATGTTCTTTTGATGATATTGCTGCACCTAAAGCAACAAAAAGTTGCGAATTCTCTGGGAAAATCACATCATCATCTTTTAAATTTAATGTTTCAATAAATCTTTTTCTTAACTCTGATTGGAAGAATAATGGACCTCCTAAAAAGGCTACTTTTCCTCTTATAGGCTTTCCACATGCAAGTCCACTTATTGTTTGATTAACTACTGCTTGTAAAACAGAAGCTGCTATATCTTCCTTCTTTGCACCTTCATTTATTAAAGGTTGTACATCTGTTTTAGCAAAAACTCCACATCTTGCAGCAATTGGGTATATAACTTCATAATTCTTAGCAAGATCATTAAGACCAGAAGCATCAGTTTTTAATAAGGATGCCATTTGATCAATGAATGCACCTGTCCCCCCAGCACAGCTACCATTCATTCTTTGCTCTATTCCACCTTTGAAGTATGTGATTTTAGCATCTTCTCCGCCTAATTCGATTGCAACATCTGTTTCTGGAATAATCTCTTCTACCGTTTTAGTACAAGCCACAACTTCTTGTATAAAATTAACTCCAAGCCACTTTGCAACTGAAAGTCCGCCCGAACCTGTAATACTTATTGATATTTCAGTATTACCTAATTGCTTATAAGATTCCCTAATCAATCCTATAATAGTGCTTTTAATATCTGAAAAATGTCTTTTATATCTACTAAATACTATTTTATTAGACGCATTTAATACTACTAATTTAACGGTGGTAGACCCAACGTCTAACCCTAAATTATACATTAAACCCCTTCCTTTCTTCATAAAAAATCGTCAAGGCGATTATGAGCCGTCGATTTTTTTCTCGCATCTGCCTTTCCAAATGCATGTGTGGAAAATTTGGCAGGCGACTAATTCTACTTTTTACTCTTTGGGATTCTAGTAAATCCTTAGATTATAGTTGAATTATATTGTTATCAACAATCTTAAAATATTAGAAATTCCTAGAAGAGTAAAAAAACTAGAAAGACCCCACTTAATTATATTATTAAAAATGCGGTTTTAAAAGTTAAAAATATATTTACTTAAAATATAGTTTAATAGCTAATTGGGCTTTAAGTTCAACTATTAACTTATTCATTCTTGAAAATATCCTGAACTTAAAACTTTCAAAAAAGAATAAGTTAAGTTTCCTATAAAAACCCTAGAATATAGATTTCATAAGAATATTAACTATTTTTATGTTTGTTGAATATTAAATTTTTTTATGTCAAAAATTAAACTATAATAAACCAAAATAATTATGGAGGTACTATGAGTTATTTTCAAGAAGCAAACAATCTTTACAATAGTAAAAACTACCTTAAGGCATTGGATTATTATGAAAAAGCTATAAAAATCAACGAAAATTTATCTTGCTCATATTATAATGCAGGAGTATGTGCTATAAAAATGAAAAATTATAATATAGCAATCAAATACATAGAAAAGGCTTTAAGCTATTCAGCTGAAAGTAAGTATTTTTTTAATCTTGCTTATTCATATGCAATGATTTCTAATTCTAAAAAAGCACTTTTATATTTTAATAGAGCATGGGCTTTAGATAATAATGATACTGATTGTGAAAAAGCAATTGATTTACTTTTAAAAAAACTTTAATAGGGATTCCATACATTTGGTATCCCTATTATTATAAATGAGTTTTTAAATTAATCAATAGTATTTAAACAAATTATGAACAAGTTAATGTTTCAAATTCATATATAGAAAACATTACCACTCCCCAATTACTTTATCTTTCTTATGATCGCTATCAAAATTTTTATTATCAAAATAATTTCCTCCAACATAGAATGTCGGATCAACATTTATCCATCTTTTTTCTTCTGTTAAATATACTTCATTCCATGCATGACTTACCCACTTTGTTCCATCAAATCCTTGTCCAACTACTATCCTAACCTTTAAATTATTGGCTCTAGCCATGGCTACATATAAACATGCATAGTCAAAACATATGCCTTTTCTTGTGTTATATGCTTCTATTGCACCAGACTTATTCCTATAATTATCACTCATAATAGCTTCAGCTTTTGAATAATCATATTTTATATTGCTTCCTACCCAAGAATAGATTACCTTTGCTTTTTCCTTGGTAGATGTCTTATTTTTGGTTATACTTCTTGCCAAAGAGTCAATTTCGTTATTGGATTTAACACCTTCATCCAAGGTTATTCCATTATAAAGTACAATTCCACCTTTAGGGATGTTTGTACTATTTCCTACATTTGTTTCGCTATTAACTACATCTATTTTTAATGAGTCACCGATTAAATCTGGTAAAGTCTTCGCAAAATTAGACGTTGAAATAGGATTAAATATATTTTTATAAAAATATTGATAGGATTTTGATTCACTTGCAACTTTAATAATTTTATCTGAAGGCTTTAAGAATATTACCCCTTGCAATATCATACCAAATAGACAAGCTAAAATTATTCCATAAGGTATCTTAAAAAATCCTGAAATTATTGCTCTTCTAATGCTACCTCCACCATCTGAATAACTCTCAACTCTTTTAACTACTGGCTTAATAATCACACTATTAATTATAGCAAAAGGTATTAAACTTATTCCATATGCGATTGAAGTACATATTATAAGAATTATATAATACGATAGTTTAGGATTATTCTGCACAAACTCGCTAAATGAAGGTGATATTGTATCAAAAAAATTCTTGTTAAACAATGAGCTTTTATTTAAAAAGTTAATTGTAAAGAAAAATGAAATAATAAGACATATACTTTCCTCAATGCTTTTTATCTCATTCATAAAATTATTTGCTTTAAATCCATTAAATATTCCTATTACTATAGGAATCAGTAAACAAGAAAGAAATAGTATATCTATATAATAACTTTTCAAAAGAACACCTCCTTAATGGATTGGTAATCATATTATATCTTTAAAATCCTAATCGTAAATACTAATATTCAATGTTTCTTTTGCTACACCAGATGCCATTTCATAGTCATATCCTTTAGATATTAAAAATTTAATAAGCTTAGTTGATATAACATATTTGTTATCTTCTTTTCTTGCTAAACTCTGTAGCTTTTTTTCTGCTAGTTTAATGCAGGTATCTTTTTCAATATTTTCATCTATGTTCATTAACTTCTCATTAATTGTTTCTTTATCAATACCTTTTCTCATCAATGTATACTTAATCTTATTTCTTCCTTGATTTTTAATCTTATCTTTTATATACAGTTCGCTATATTTATCATCATTTATAAAATTATATTCCTCTAAAAATTTGAAAGTTCTTTCAATTGTCTTCTCTGAATATTCTTTTTCTATTAGCTTATCTTCAATTTCTTTTCTGGTTTTATGATTTTTTTCAAGTATTCTTAATGCTGAATTTTTGCATTTTAAAAATTCTTCTTGAGCAACTAACTCACTTAGTTTATCTAAATCTATCACCATATCTTTAGATAAATTAAATTTATATATTAACTCTCCAAAACAAGAGAATGCATATGATTCATCTATATATACATTTACTCTTTCTTT
The DNA here is from genome assembly GCF_022324735.1 of Clostridium sp. YIM B02551. Classification (NCBI taxonomy): domain Bacteria; kingdom Bacillati; phylum Bacillota; class Clostridia; order Eubacteriales; family Clostridiaceae; genus Clostridium; species Clostridium sp. YIM B02551. The sequence continues at coordinate 81,256 of NZ_JAKGTF010000014.1, forward strand.
ATTTCTTTTAGCTACTTCTATTTTTGTTATCTTACTCAATCTTATTCATCTCTTTCATTGGGTTTTAAAATATGAATTGTTGGAGCCTTAAGTAGAAGTTCTGAAACTTCATAAATATCTTCTGGCTTTAATTTGTTTAGCTCATCCATATCTTCAATAAATTCATATATATCTTCATCTTCTAATAACTGATGCAAACAATAGTTTCCTAAATCTGTTGGATCTTCCAAAGTGGATATTACCGCAGTTTTGTGAACTTTTTTCATTAAAGAAAATGTTGAATCATCAAAAATTATTTTTCTATTCTTTATATCTTCTATACAGTTATTAATTACCTTCATAGTCTCAGATGCACTCTCTTCATCTACTGATGTAAATATATGAAGGGTTTTAACATCTTTGCTTATATCCAAATGAGTATATACATCATATGCTAAGCCCCTATTTTCTCTTAATTCTCTAAAAAGTAATGAATTTGAACTTTCCCCTAACTTATGATTTAGTATTTTCAAAGGAAGTTCCATGCTCTTAGGTAATTCCTTGAAAGCAAATAAATAAGTAATTGTGGTTTGTTCAATATCATTCTTATAAGTTTCAAATATTCCAGGTTTATTTTTTTCAAATATAAACTCAGGTTTGACAGGAATTGATTTTTCCCAAGAACTAAAATGTTTTTGAACTAAATCTATTGCTTCATCATGAGAATAATTTGATACAAATGTAAGAATCGCATTGGTTGAATTATAGTATCTTTTATAGAACTCTGCTAAGTCTTTTCTTTTAAATGCAGCAACACTTTCTTCTGTTCCCATTATATCATACTTAAGCCCGCTTTTTTGGAAAGCAAAATCACTAGTTCTTCTAAAACTCAAATCCTCAATATCATCCTTACTTGTTCTGATTTCAGATAGAATTACTCCTCTTTCCTTTTTCAATTCTTCCTCATCAAAAACTGGGTTTATAATCATATCACTTACTAACTCTATAGCATTTTCAATCTCCTCTTGAAGACAGGTAACTGAATAGACTGTTGAAGTATAATCAGTATATGCATTATATTCCCCACCTAAATTTTCTAATTCATCATTTAATTCTTCGTTATTTCTTTTTTGTGTTCCCTTAAACACCATATGTTCAATAAAATGAGATATTCCCTTCTCATTATCATTTTCATATAAAGCACCTACCTTTATCCCTAAATTTATAGATGCTAATTGTGTATCTTTATTTATTGTTATAACCTTAAACCCATTTTTTAAAACATGGGACTTTGCATCAAAATTAAGTTTCACCATTCATTTGCTCCTTTTATTATTAATTACTTTAATTATACCTGTAAATTATTATATAATATATTAATGAAAGGAGTAAGAGTATTATGGAAAATATATTAATTGTTGAAGATGAACATAGAATAAGAGCGCTATTAAAAGATTATCTTGTTATTGAGCAATTTAACATAATTGAAGCCTCCAATGGTAATGAAGGATTACACCTTTTTAAGCAACATGACATAAAGTTAGTTATATTAGATATAATGATGCCTGGTCTCAATGGTTTAGCTGTAATGGAGGAAATAAGAAAAACTTCTTCAGTTCCTATAATTTTACTAACTGCTAAGAGCCAGGAAGAAGATAAACTATTAGGCTATGAGCTAGGTGCAGATGACTATATTACTAAACCTTTTTCACCCAAAGTTCTTGTGGCCAAAATTAAAGCATTATTAAAAAGAACTAGTTCTAGTACTAAGGGTACTATTATAAGCTTTTCTAAGCTAAGTGTAAATAAACAATCCATGGAAGTATTGGTTAATGGAACTTCAATTACACTTACACCAAAAGAATATGATTTATTGTTATATCTCATTGAAAATGAAAAAATTGTTCTTTCTAGAGACACAATCTTGGACGGAGTTTGGGGATATGATTATTTTGGAGATAACAGAGTTGTAGATACTACTGTGAAACGTTTGAGAGAAAAGCTAGCTGATGCATCTGATTACATTGTAACAGTTAGAGGAAGTGGATATAAATTTGAGGTGAAAGAATGAATAGTAAAATAGGTAAAAGAATATTTATTATCACCCTATTAACACTAACAATTCTAGTTTCACTTATTCTAATTTTTCAAAAAAGTTTCTTTGAAAAATTCTATGTACAAGAAAAGACTAAAAACCTTAGTAATAACCTAGATACATTTAGTAAAAATAATTCTTTTAAGGGCGATGATAGTACTACTTTACTAGAATCAATGTATAAATTTCAAGAAGATAACAATGGCCAACTAGGAATATTATATCTAGATACATCTAAAGTATTTTTCCCTCCTAATACAAGGAGTGAGTTTAAAAATCTATTTAGATCAATATTTAATGGGTTAGCCTCTGATAAAACTACAGTTAATTCATTGATATCATCAGGCAAAGTAAAAACAGAAACATACTATAGTGAAGAATTAGATACAAATATAATAGTATCAGCCTGCCCAATGTCACTAAATTATAAATATGATTCTATTCTTATTGCTGTTTCTACTGTTCATCCAATTAGAGAAGCTTCAAGTGTATTATCCTCATTTATACCATACTTTATAGCTGTTTCTTTATTAGTAGCCGTATTATATTCAGTTATTTTATCTAGATATATCGCTAATCCACTTATAAAGCTTAATAAAATTGCAACTAAAATGAGTAACATGGATTTTTCAGAAAGATATACACCTAAAGACAATGACGAAATAAACAATCTCGGAGAAACTTTAAACTTCTTATCTTCTAACTTAAGCAACGCACTAGAAGAGCTTAAAAGCAAGAATTTGTCACTCCAAAATGAAGTTGAAAGGGAACGAGAGATTGAGGAAATGAGAAAAAACTTTATCGCAAATGTTTCCCATGAATTAAAAACTCCTATTGGAATAATAGAGGGATATGCTGAGGGGTTGAGGGATGGTGTATTAAAGGATCCTGACGGAAATTACTTCAATATCATAATTGATGAAGCTCATAAGATGAATAAACTCGTTATGGATATGTTAGAGTTATCTAAACTTCAATCTGGAGTGCTAAAACCAAAGTTTGAAAGTTTCAACTTAATAAGAATGATAAATTTATCTCTTAGGAAATATGAAGGCTTGATAAATGAAAAAAATATATCTATAAACTTTAACCCTTCCTTTGAATATCTTTATGTAACTGGTGATACTTTTCAGATTGAGCAAGTATTAAGTAACTTTATAACTAATGCAATAAAGTACACTCCTAACAATGAGGAGATAATTATCTCTTTAGAAAAGTTAAATGAATTAGTCCTTGTATCCATAGAAAACCTAGGTGCATCTATAGCCCCAGAAGAGCTTGATAATATATGGAATAAGTTCTATAAGGTGGATAAGTCAGGTAAGCGTGATGGTAATTCCTCTGGATTAGGGCTATCTATTACAAGAGGAATATTAGACCTACATAAGAGTTCTTACGGAATTAAAAATACTGAAAAAGGTGTTTTAGCTTTTTTCACATTAGAAGCTTCAAAAGAAACTGAATATGAATAATAGAAAGAAGAAGCCTCAGCTTCTTCTTTCTATTATCATTCCATAAGTAACCTTTTTTAGCTTTTATTTAATCTATAAAAATCCCCCATCTATTGAGATTATTTGTCCAGTTATATATTTGCTTTCATCACTGGATAAGTAACTAACTAAGTCACCAACTTCCTTTCCTTCGCCAAATCTACCTAATGGGATTTCTTCTTCTAATTCTTTTCTTTCTTCTTCATCCATCCATTTATTCATTTCTGTTTCTATAACTCCTGGCGCAACTGCATTTACTCTTATATTAGCAGAACCCATTTCTTTTGCTAAAGATTTTGTAAATAAATTTACTGCCCCTTTGGTTGAAGAGTAAATTACCTCACAAGAAGCTCCTGCTATTCCCCACATTGAAGAAATATTTATAATACTTCCTGCTCTTTGAGATAACATATGTGGAATAACAACATGCGACATATTAAGCACTCCCTTAATGTTTACATCTATCAATGAGTCCATTTCTTCTACTTTGATATCCATAAATAGTCCTATCTTTGAAATGCCTGCATTATTTACTAATATATCTATTCTTTTAAACACTTTAAGAGTCTCTTGAGCAATATATTTGCAATCATCATAATTTGCAACACTCCCTTTTACTATATGGCTATTCCCTCCAAGAGCCTTAATTTTCTCTTGTGTATCAATTGCACCTTTTTCATCACTGTTATAATTTATTATTATATTTGCACCTTTTTCAGCCAAACTAATTGCAATAGATTTTCCTATTCCTTTTGATGATCCAGTTACAATTGCTACTTTTCCTTTTAAATTACTCATTTTTCCTCCTAGTTGTATAATTATAAAATTTCTTTTATAACCCTTTCAGCATTTTTATAAAATATTTTTTCTATCTCATTTTCTTTAAATCCATTCTTAATAAGTGCTTCCTTAAGCAAAGGCATTTTTGAAACATCTTCTATCTCCACCTTATTCTCAATTCCATCAAAATCACTACCTAGGGCTATAACTTCAATTCCCCCTACATTTCTGATATGTTTAATGTGAGCAATAATATCGTCTATTCTAGATACTTCGCTTTTTCCTAAAAACCAAGAGCAGAAATTAATACCCATTACCCCACCAGTATTCCCAAGTATCTTTATCATGTCATCGGTTAAATTTCTAGGATGATTACATATTTCTCGGGCGTTAGAATGGGTAGCAATAAATGGTTTTTTTGAATATTTATAAACATCGTAAAAACCCCCGTCAGAAAGATGGGATGTATCAATGAGCATTCCTAATTCATTCATTTTACTTACTACTTCAATACCAAATTCCTTAAGACCTTTATTCATAAATTCCTTTTTATAATTTGGATATCCTATTGAGTTTTCATAATTCCAGGTTAATGTAATTCCTCTAATACCTAAATTATATACTTCTATTAAATTATCTATAGCTCCTTTTATTACTTCTCCTTCTTCAATAGTAAAAAGTGCTCCAATTTTATCACTATTTAAATGCTTGTAACTAGTTACTCCATTAATTACATCTTTATTATTATTTAATTCTTTTTGGAAGTTGCTAAACATACTTTTAAACTCTTCAAAAGGATCTTCTACCTTTTCTAAATTTATGAAGAAAGCAAAAAACTGACAAAACGCTTCCCCTTTAATTAATTTATCTATGTCTACAGATCCACTACTCTTTTTAAGATTCTCACCCCTATTTTTATATAAAAATGATGGTGTATCACAATGCATATCTATAAATTTCATTTCTTCCTCCAATAATATTTATAATTCTTTTCTGCTTAAAACTATTCTATTATCTAATTCTATATCTAAAGTCCACTTAATTAATTTAAATCTTTGATTTTCATACTCTAAGGTAGTAATATGGTTTGGAAACACACAACACCCGTCATTATAATACTCTCCTGTCTTTAAATCACTTATTCTGCTGCTATGTGTATGACCTGCTATAATCCTCTTATTATTTTTTGTACACCATTCTATAATCCTACTATCTATTTTATTTCTTTTAGAAATATTTCTTGCTGGAGATATAGGCGTCTTAATTCCAAAGTTTTGCAATTTACTCCATACACTTCTTAATAAAAATCTTGAAAGTAACCATAGATCACTATTAAAAAAATCCACTTGATGCCCATGTATCACTAAGTATTCATTTTCTCCATTGGTTAACTTAATACCTTCACATATATCACCTTCACCATATAAATCCATAAGCACTTTATAAAAAGCTTCATTCTTACTAAAGTTTATTATTTTTGTTAGTCTTTTCTTATTCTTCTTAATCATATCATGATTTCCCCATATTAAATAAAGATCATTTCTTTTTTTAAACTTAAGAAGAATTTCAAAAATATCTTTATATACAAACCCTATATCCCTAAAATCTTTATTTTCCCAAAGCTCGTCTCCATCTCCAATTTCTATTAGCTTAAATTTATTTTTTAAATAGTAGTTTAAAGCCCCTTTATATATATTATAATTTTGTATTAAACTATCCCTATAGCTTCCATCACCTCTATGGCAGTCACTTATAAACACAAACTTATCTCTAGGTTTTAACTCCACTATTTTAGAATTACAACATAGATTATCTAATCTTTTATTGTACATATTTTCCTCTTTAATTATTAATATCATTATACTATATGAAAAAGACATATATCTAGGCACACTGAAGATAATTATTCTCATTAGTTATGATAATTTGAGTAAAATAAAAATCACCATATATTTATATGGTGATTTTGAATTCATAATTAATTATATAGTGGATGTTTTTCGCATAAAGCTCTAACTCTAGCTTTAGCTTCCTTTAAATCCTCATCCTTATTTTCAATAACATAGCTAATTATAGAAGCTATTTCTTTCATATCTTCCTTACCAAAACCTCTTGTTGTTACTGCTGCAGTACCAATTCTTATTCCAGAAGTTACGAAAGGACTTCTTGTTTCATTTGGTACGGTATTTTTATTAACTGTAATGCCTACTGTATCAAGCAATTTTTCTGCTTCCTTACCAGTAATGTCTTTGTTATTTAAATCTAGTAGTATTAAATGATTATCTGTTCCATTTGATACTATCTTAAATCCATTCTTAACAAGTTCTTCAGATAAAACCGCACAATTTTCTACAACATTTTTTCCATATTCCTTAAAAGATGGATCTAATGCTTCCTTTAAACATACTGCCTTTGCTGCAATAATATGCATTAAAGGGCCACCTTGCATACCTGGAAAAATACTTTTATCAAGATCCTTAGCATATTTTTCTTTGCAAAGAATAAGTCCTCCTCTAGGTCCTCTTAAGGTTTTATGTGTTGTAGTTGTAACGAAGTCTGCATATGGCACAGGACTAGGATGAACTCCAGCTGCAACTAATCCAGCAATATGAGCCATATCAACCATAAATAACGCTCCTACCTCGTCAGCAATCTCCTTAAATTTCTTAAAATCTATTACTCTTGAATAAGCTGATGCTCCTGCAACTATAAGTTTAGGTTTATGCTCTAACGCCAATCTTCTTACTTCATCATAATTAATAGTTTCAGTTTCTTTATCAACTCCATATGACACAAAGTTAAATAACTTTCCTGAAAAGTTTACTGGTGAACCATGAGTTAAATGTCCTCCATGACTTAAGTTCATTCCTAATACTGTATCACCTGGATTTAAAATTGTAAAATATACTGCCATGTTTGCTTGTGAACCTGAATGAGGTTGAACATTTGCATGTTCTGCTCCAAAAAGTTCCTTCGCTCTTTCTATTGCTAAAGATTCAACTTCATCAACAACATGACATCCACCATAATATCTTTTTGCTGGATATCCTTCTGCATATTTATTTGTCAAATATGATCCCATTGCTTCCATTACAGCTTTAGAAGTAAAATTCTCAGAAGCAATAAGTTCAATTCCATATTGTTGCCTGTCTAACTCCTTATTAATAAGGTTTAGGATATCACTATCCATTTCTTTCAAATTTGTAAAGTTCATATTAACACCCCAATTTCTTAAAATTTACGTTACATATTTTATTTTATCATACGAAAACATAAAAATAAATTAATAGTTGAAGTTAAAGGCTTATATGCTATAATTTCATATGAAAAGAAATGTTTAACGGAGATATAAATTTATGGATAGCAATAAAATATTACATGTGGCTACATATGCTGGCAGAATAATTTTAGAAAATGGCGGCGAAACCTATAGAGTCGAAGAAACCATAAATAGAATATGTCATGCTTTTGGTATGGAGGATGCTGATAGCTTTGTAACGCCTACAGGAATAATGGCGTCTGCTTTTCACACAGAAAGAGGTACATTTTCACTTGTGAGACGAGTTAGATCTAGAACAGTTAATCTTCAAAAAGTTCATGAGGTAAACGACTTATCAAGAAATATACTTTTAAAAAACATGACCGTACTTGAGGTTTTAGACGAACTAAAAAAAATAGATAAATCTAAAAGATATGGTGATAAAACAACCATATTCTTTTCTGCTTTAGGTGCCGGAGCATTTTCGATGCTTTTTGGAGGGAATTTAAAAGATTTTGTAGCTGCTTTTATTATTGGTCTTGTAATAAAATATTTTTCAATTGTTAGTAGCTCTCTTTCTATAAATGATTTTTTCACAAACAGCATATCTGGCGCTATAACAGCCATTATGGCTTTAATTTTCATTAAATTAAATATTGCATCTAATTTAGATATGACCATAATTGGAGCCATTATGCTTCTTGTGCCTGGTCTTGCTATTACTAATGCAATTCGTGATACTATAGCTGGAGATTTTGTTTCTGGATTAACAAGAGCTGCTGAAGCCTTTCTTGTTGCTATTGCAATTGCTGTAGGTTCAGGAATTGTATTAAGCTTTTGGTTTAAGTTTTATGGAGGTATATAATTATGATTAAAGAAATTGTAGTATCTATTATTGCAACTTTAGGCTTTGGAATTATCTTTAATATAAAAGGAAAAAATCTTGTTTTCGCTTCTTTAGGCGGTGGATTAGGTTGGTTAGTTTATAAATTATCTTTAAATCATTCAAATTCTATTACCTTAGCTTTATTTATATCTTCTATTATTTTCTCTGCATATTCAGAAATATTAGCAAGAATATTAAAAAGTCCAGTAACTACCTTCATAATTTGTGCATTAATTCCTCTAGTTCCTGGTGGAGGAATGTACTATACTATGTATGAAATAGTTCAAGGAAATATTGATAAGTCCCTGCAACTAGGACTTAATACATTAGCTTCTGCAGGAGCCTTAGCTTTAGGTATTATTTTCGTTTCTTCAATAACTAGGATTATAATAACTCCAAAAACGAGAAAAACATAAATTAAGATAAAAAAGTGGGTGTCTCAAAATTTATTATGAGACATCCACTTTTATTATTTCATAAAAGAATTAAGTGTTTTAATCAGATTTTCTAATCCTTCTTCTCCTTCACTTCCTGGTTCTATTCCTATACAATTTCTAGCATAATCCTCTAATATTAATCCACCAACTTTATTTATTGCTGCTCTAATTGCTGAAATCTGAACTAACACATCTGAACAACATACATTTTTATCTATCATTCCTTGTATACCCTTAACTTGACCTTCTATTCGTTTGAGCCTTGTTAGAATATCTTTTTTTAACTTTTCTTCTTTTTCCATTCTTCCATCTCCTTATACCTATAAGGGGTATTTTCTATAATTATAACCTATGCTTAATTTATTATTCAAGCAAAAAATCCTCAAGGCGATAGGAAACCTCTAATGTTATCCTTAACCTTAAAATATTATAAATTCCTAAAGAGTAAAATAACCCAATCCATATTTATACTAAAACATGGATTAGGCCATATTATACTTAACTACTTATCTTCTTTATTTAATGAAATTCCTAATTCCACAAGTTGTTTTTCATCTGCTACATTAGGAGCTTCAGTCATTGGGCAGAATGCATTTTGATTCTTAGGGAATGCAATAACATCTTTTATATTATCTGTTCCTGCTAAGAACATAATCATTCTATCAAAACCAAATGCCAATCCACCATGTGGAGGTGGTCCAAACTTAAAAGCTTCTAATAAGAATCCGAATCTTTCCCATGCACTTTCTTGAGTAAATCCTAAAACTCCAAACATTCTTTCTTGAAGCTTAGTATCATGTATTCTTATAGAACCTCCACCTAACTCCTCACCGTTAAGTACTAAGTCATATGCCTTAGCTCTAACTCTTCCCGGATCAGACTCTAGGTATTCTAAATCTTCATCCATTGGGCATGTAAATGGGTGATGAGCTGCAAAATATCTTCCTTCTTCCTCATCATATTCTAAAAGTGGGAATTCTGTAATCCAACAGAAATTAAATTCATTTTTATCCTTTATTAGATCATATTTTTTAGCTAACTCTAATCTTAATTGACCTAATGATTGGAATACAACAGAATTTTTATCCGCAACTATAAGTATCATATCACCAGTTTCAGCAGACATCACATTTATAATATTTTTCAATTCATCTTCTTTTAAGAATTTAGATATTGGAGATTTTATTTCTTCTTCCTTTAATTGAATCCATGCAAGACCTTTAGCTTTAAATGTCTTAACAAATTCGCCTAATCTATCTATATCCTTTCTTCCCATGTTAGCTCCATCTTTAAGGCATATCGCTCTAACTGATCCGCCATTTGCTAAAGCATCTTGGAAGACTTTAAACTCTGCATTCTTTACAGTTTCAGATAAATCTCTTATTTCCATATCAAATCTTAAGTCTGGTTTGTCTGAACCATATTTCTCCATAGCTTCTTTATATGGCATTCTTCTTATAGGAAGCTTAACATCAACATTTCCAACTTCTTTAAATACATGCTTTATTAAACCTTCATTAAGTTCCATAACATCATCTTGCTCAACGAAACTCATTTCTAAGTCTATTTGAGTAAATTCTGGTTGTCTGTTTGCTCTTAAGTCTTCATCTCTAAAACACTTAACTATTTGGAAGTACTTATCAAATCCAGAAACCATTAAAAGTTGCTTAAATAATTGTGGTGATTGAGGTAATGCATAAAACATTCCTGGATAATTTCTTGAAGGAACTAAATAGTCTCTTGCTCCTTCTGGTGTGCTTTTTGTAAGCATTGGAGTTTCTATTTCTAAAAACTCACTGTTTACAAGATAATCTCTAACTGCTTTCGCTGTTTTACTTCTAATCATAAGTATTTTTTGCATATCGCTTCTTCTTAAGTCCAAATATCTATACTTAAGTCTAATATTTTCAGCTGCATCTAAATTATCTTTAATATATATAGGAGGCGTTTCTGATTCTGAAAGAATTTTTATTTCTTCTCCCTTTAATTCAACCATCCCAGTTGCCATTGCATTATTTGGAGCTTCTCTTCTTATAATTTCACCTTTTATTGCTATGCAATATTCTGGTCTAACTTTATTAGCTTTTTCAAATGCTTCTTTATTTATTACTTCTCCAAATACCACCTGTAAAATTCCAGTTCTATCTCTAAGATCTACAAACTCAAGTCCCCCTAAGTTTCTATTTCTTTGAACCCATCCCATTACAGTTACTTTTTGTCCTATGTGCTCTTCTCTTAACTCTCCGCACATTATGGTTCTTTTCCATGAATTTAAGGCTTCACCCATTTTTCTTCCTCCTAATTACTTAACTAAACTTACTATATCTTCTAATGAATCTAATTTTATATCAAATGTTTCTCCATCAGACATCCTTTTGATTTTCCCTGTACCATTTGCAATTTCATCTTCACCTAATATTAATGTAAAAGCTGCTCCTATTTTATTTGCATACTTCATTTGAGCCTTTACACTTTTCTTCATGTGATCGCAGTCACTCTTAATTCCAAGTTTTCTTAACTTATAAGTAAGCGCAAAGGCTTTAACTCTAGCTAAATCTCCCATTGAACCAATAAATAGGTCAATTGTATTTGGTTCTGGAATCTCTATTCCTTCTTCCTCAAGAGTAAGTAATAATCTTTCTAGTCCTAATCCAAATCCAACTGCTGGTGTCTCTGGACCACCTATTTCCGATATAAGACCATCATATCTTCCACCACCACATACAGTTATATCTTTATTTATAATTTCAAAAACTGTTCTTGTGTAATAATCTAGTCCTCTAACTATTTTAGGGTCTATTTCAAAATTAATATCCATAGCATTTAAATAGTTTTTTACTTCATCAAAGTGATTGCTACAATCTTCACAAATATAATCTAAAATAACTGGTGCATTTTTAGTTATTTCTTTACAGCTTCTTTCTTTACAATCCAGTATTCTCATTGGATTTTTTTCAAATCTACTTTTACAAGTATCACAAAGATTATCATAATTTTCTTTTAAGAAATCCATTAATGCCTTGTTATATTTTGCTCTACATTCTGGGCAACCTAAACTATTTATATTTAGAGTTAATCCCTCTATTCCAAATTCATCTAATGCTCTCATTGCTAAGGAAATGACTTCTGCATCAATAGAAGCTTCCTTTGAGCCAAATATTTCAATACCAAATTGGTTAAATTGTCTAAGTCTTCCCTTTTGCATTTTTTCATATCTAAAACAAGGAGTAAAATAATATAACTTTGTAGGTTGTGCATCATTAAATAATGAATTTTCAATAAATGCTCTAACAGAAGGGGCAGTACCCTCTGGTTTTAAAGTTATACTTCTTTCACCTTTATCTAAAAATGTATACATTTCCTTTTGAACAACATCTGTAGTTTCTCCAACGCCTCTTTTAAAAAGTTCAGTGTGCTCAAATATAGGCGTCCTAATTTCTCTTATTCCATATTCTTTTGAAAGCTCTCTAAATTTATTTTCTACATATTGCCACTTATATGCATCCTTAGGAAGCATATCTTTTGTCCCTTTTGGAGCTTGAATTTTATCCATTAACCTTCCTCCCTTATTCATACAAAGTATCTAATAAATCTATTTTCCCTTGTATCATTTCATCAATTCTATTTACATATTCTTTAACATCTTTGACGTTACCGAATCTTTCAATCCTATTTTCATCATGAAAAACTACTTTTGATACGGCATCTGCACCAATTGCTATTATGGTTTCTGTATCTTCAATCATTAGCATATTATATATGCATTCCTTATTACTCAAAGAATATCCTACATTCTCCATATTTCCAACCATATTCTTTTGTCTATACATATAATAAGGTTCCATTTTTAAATCCATAGCTAATTCTCTAGTTTTTTCATACATTCTATTTAACTCATCTTGAGCAGGTCTATATAGCTTTTTCCCTAATATAAGTTCTTCATGTAACCTAGAAGCTCTTTTAATTGACATTCCATGAACAGTTAGGGATTCTGGTTTCAACTTAAGTATATCTATAAAGGTATTATTTATTTCATCAATGCCTTCACCTGGCAGACCTACTATTATATCCATATTAATATTATCAAAGCCCAAACTTCTCGCCAAGTTAAACTTATTAATAACCTGTTCCTTTGTATGTCCTCTACCTATATTCTTAAGTGTAACATCATTCATTGATTGCGGATTAATACTAATTCTATCAACTCTATATTTTTTCATAGTATCTAGCTTTTCTTCTGTTATTGAATCAGGTCTTCCGCATTCCACAGTAAATTCAATCGGGTTAAAAGGCTCAATTAAATTATTATAAATTTCGGCCATTAATCCTTCAAATTCTTCATTGTCAACTGACGTAGGCGTTCCACCACCAAAATATACCGTATTAACTTCTAACTGCTTACTAGAAATATATTTACTCATAGCATCCATTTCTTTTTTTAGTGCTGAAATATATGGTTCAACTTGTTTCTTAGCTCCAGCTATTGGGTTAGACGCAAATGAACAATATAAACACCTAGTTGGACAAAAAGCCATCCCAATATAAATACTTATTTTTTCTTTTTTAACATCCACAAATCCTTTTTCTCTCTCTGCAATTTCAATGCACAGATCACTTTTTTCCTTAGATGTTAGATATTTATTTTTAAAATATTCACGTATTTCTTCTTTTGATTTTCCTTCATTCAATAAAGAAAGCGCTATTTTACTTGGTCTTATTCCTATTAAAGTACCCCAAGGATAATAATCCTTAGTTAATTCACTTAATAATTTAAATAGCTCTCTTTTAACAGATTCCTTCCTATCTTCTTCCAAAGAAACCTCTCTAAGCACTTCTTTATTCTCTATAATAAGTAATGAATCTTTAATTGTAATCTTATAATCAAAATCATCTGCTCTATTTATTTTAATATCCTCTAAAGGGAAAAATATATTGAACATTTGATATACGTCATATCTTAAATTTTCATCTGATAGTGTTATATTTAGTATCATTTTCCTCTCCTTTATCTAGCAAAAGGGTTTCCTCTTTTTTCAGTCATAATAGAAGTCTTAGGTCCGTGCCCTGGATAAACTATTGTATTATCATTTAGTACAAACAATTTTGTCCTAATGCTGTCTACTAACGTATCCATATCTCCACCTTCAAAATCTGATCTTCCTACGCTTAGGTAAAATAAAGTATCTCCTGCAAAAAGATGTTCACCATCTAAAAGGAAACACATTCCTCCTGCACTATGGCCTGGTGTATGTAAACACTTAATTTTATGTCCTGAAAAATCTATTTCTTCACCATCATTTAAGTATCTATCCGCTTCTGGAATTTTTCCGAATACATAGGATGAGCCTTGCATATACTTCTTCTCTTCTTCATTAATATAATGAGGAACTTTAAAAGTATTTTTCAGTTCAGAAACAGCGCCTACGTGGTCAAAGTGGCCATGGGTTAATAATATAAACTTTAATTTGGCTCCAAGTTTACTAATTATATTTACTAAATAATCACCCTGATCCCCTGGATCCACAACAAATGCTTCCTTTGTTTCTTCATCCATAACCAAATAACAATTTTCTTGTATATCTCCTACCGGGATAGTTTTAATTATCATAAACTTCCTCCTAAAAATCCTTTTTACTTTCTAATAGAAGAGTTACTGGACCATCATTAATTATCTCAACTTCCATATCTGCTCCGAATTCTCCAGTTTCAACTATTATACCTTCTTCTTTAAAGGCCTCAATAACTTTTTCATAAATGCCAATAGCTTCTTTTCCTCCAAGTGCATTTATAAAGCTTGGTCTTCTACCTTTTCTACAATCTCCATATAGGGTAAATTGTGATATTATTAGTATTTCTCCTTCAACATCCTTTAAAGAAAGATTCATTTTATCATCACTATCTGAAAATATTCTTAAGTTGACAACCTTATCTCTAATGTATTTAATATCTTCGTCAGTATCACCTTTTGTAATACCAATTAATACGTTTAGACCTACACCTATTTCTCCAATTATTTTTCCATCAACCTTAACACTACTTCTTTTAACTCTTTGTACTACAGCTCTCATTTACTTAACACCCTTTAATTATTCATTCTATATACGTCTAGAACACCTTTTAGTTTTCTAATTTTCCTCATTAAATCTTTTAGCTGATCAATACTGTCTATACTTACCTTAATATTAACTAAGGATAGATTTCCTTTTAATGACTTAGCGTTTACTGCATTTACTTTTATTTTAGATTCACTTAGAATTATCATTACTTCTGCTAAAATTCCCATTCTATCTTCAGCTTCAACTTGAATTTCAGCAGTATATGATTTACCTTTTGATGTTCCCCAACTCACTTCCACTATTCTAGTTTCTTCACTGTCCTTTAATTCAAGAACATTAGAACAGTCTTTTCTATGAACTGAAACTCCCCTACCCTTTGTTATATATCCAATGATATCATCACCAGGAACAGGATTACAGCATCTTGCAAACCTAATCATAAGATTACTTAGTCCCTTAACAGTTACGCCATAAGCCTTGTCATTTGCATGAACTTTCTCAGTTCTATTTGAATTATCCTCAATATTTTTATTTATATTTTCTAAAATATTTTTTTCATCATGTTCTTCTTCCTTTAATCTTGCAAATACAACAGAAGCTGACATAATGCCATTACCAACTGCTGCATATATATCTTCTTGTGAGTGCAAATTATATCTCTTAAGTAATCTTTCAAATAACTCACCTTTTGCAAGTTCAGAAAATACTAAAGATTGCTTTTTTGCTTCTCTTTCAATTAATTCTTTTCCTTTTAGAACATTATCGTCTCTTTGTGCTCTTTTAAACCATTGTTTTATTTTGCTCTTAGCTTGATTACTTTTTACCATACCAAGCCAATCTATATTAGGTCCTTTTGGAGCAGAACTGGTCATGATTTCAACTATTTGTCCCGTTTTCAAATTGTAGTCAAGTGGTACCATTTTCCCATTTACTTTTGCCCCAATGCATCTGTTCCCAACATCTGTATGTATTTTATAAGCAAAATCAATTGGAGTTGCATTTGCAGGTAAATTAATAACTACTCCTTTAGGGGTAAAAACAAAGATTTCATCTGAAAACAAATCAATTTTAAAGCCTTCCATAAATTCTTGAGCATCTGAGGTCTCTTTTCCCCACTCAAGCATATCTCTAAGCCAAGATAATTTTTGTTCAAAACTATCCCCTTTTGATGCTTCTCCTTCTTTATACTTCCAATGGGCAGCTATACCATATTCAGCTGTTTTATGCATCTCAAATGTTCTAATTTGTATCTCGAAAGTCTTTCCTAAGTGCCCTATTACTGTTGTATGCAATGATTGATACATATTAGGTTTGGGCATAGCTATGTAGTCTTTAAATCTGCCTGGTATTGGTTTATAAATCGTATGTACTATTCCTAATGCTGCATAACAGTCTTTAACTGAATTAACTAAGATTCTTATAGCCGTTAAGTCAAATATTTGTTCTATATTCTTATTCTTATTAACCATCTTTCTATAGATGCTATAAAAATGTTTAGGTCTTCCATCAATATCAGAATCAATTCCTGAACTAGAAAGTTTCTGCTCAATCTCATCCATTATTTGAGAAATATATGCTTCCCTTTCTTTTCTTTTTTCTGCGATTTGATTAACCAAGTCATAGTACTCTTGTTGATGTAAATATCTAAAAGAAAGATCTTCAAGTTCCCATTTTATTTTAGAAATACCTAATCTATGAGCAAGTGGTGCATAAATATCTAATGTTTCCTTAGCTTTTTCTTTTTGTTTCTCCTCTGGCATAAATTTAAGCGTTCTCATATTATGAAGTCTATCTGCAAGCTTAATTATTATAACTCTAATATCATTCGCCATCGCTAGTAACATTTTTCTTACATTGTCAGCTTGTTGTTCTTCTTTCGACTTATATTTAATTTTACCGAGCTTAGTAACGCCCTCAACTAGATCCGCGACTTCCTTATTAAACAGTCTCTCTAAGTCTGAATAATTATATTCAGTATCTTCAATGACATCATGAAGTAATCCAGCTACTATTGTATTAGTATCCATACCTAACTCAGCAAGAATAGAAGCCACATCTAATGGATGAATAATATATGGTTCACCAGATTCTCTCTTTTGCTTAGAATGGGCTTCTGATGCAAGATTATACGCTTTTTTAACTAGTTCTAGATCTATATTATTGCAATTTAAACTTATTTTCTCCAATAAATCCGTTAGCATATGGATTACTCTCCTCTAAAAAATAGAATTAAATTTAAAGGCTGGTATATATACCAGCCATATTTATCTATAATTATATAATATTGAATTTTGTTTTTCAAGAAAATTACACATCATATTTTAAAAGGCTTTGAATATCATATCCTTTTAGTTTATCTCTACCTCTTAATTCTTCTAATTCTATTAAAAAGTTTAAAGTAACGACTTCTCCACCTGCTTGTTCTACTAACTTAGCAACTGCTGCAATTGTACCGCCAGTAGCTAGTAAATCATCAACAATAGCTACTCTTTGACCTGGCTTAATTGAGTCTTTATGAATCTCTAATGCATCTTTTCCATACTCTAAATCATATTCTACCTTTACTGTATCCCATGGAAGCTTTCCAGGCTTTCTAACAGGTATAAATCCAATTCCTAATGCATATGCAACTGGTACTCCAAAAATAAAACCTCTTGCCTCTGGTCCAACAATTAAATCTATATTTTTGTCTTTTATATAATCTACAATTTCATTGATAGCATACTTAAAACTTTCTCCATCTTCAATTAGTGTAGTTATATCCTTAAAACTAATTCCTTCCTTAGGAAAATTATCAATTATCCTTACCTTTTCTTTTAAATCCATTATTAAATTCCCCCTATGAGATATTCTTATATAAAAATATTTGTTTTTTTTCTTTCAAAATTTAAGTATTTAACAATTTGTTCTGCCCTATCCATATCAGATGTTGTAAGTAATTCAACAATTATTTTTGCTGTATCCATTACACTAACTGAATTATTAACAGGTGTAAGTAAATTTATTATGCCATCTATATCTTCATCCTTAATGGACTCAATTTTAAGATACTCTAATATGGCTCTAAGTCCATAATTATTTGTTTCTCTTAAATAATTAAACCCTTCACTCAAGAATACTTTATTCTCACCTTGCTTTTCACATTTCTTAAATACACTACCTAGAAAAATCAAATCCAAATATCTATTAATACTATTCATATTATAATATATTCCAATAGCTTGCATCAATTTAAATGTTAATGCTGAATTTGATAAATTTTTGTATCTGTATGAACATCCTGTTTGATTTGGATTTATATAAATTGTATTATGTATACCATCAGTCTTAGAATTTTCCATTATTATTGTTTCAATTCCTAATGCTTTACTAAGTTCAACTTCCCTATTGCCTTTAAATCTACAACCTACAGTAATAAGAAGATCCGCTCCCAAAAAGTGAATTCTATTTTTGATATCCGCTTCTTGAATCAAGTGATTCTTATGTGAATAATCTTCTATGATATACTCTACGTCTGCATTTAAATATTTCAATAAAAGAATTAGTGAAGATAATGCACATATACCGTCAACGTCGCATAAACCATATACAAGTATCTTTTTACGTGAATTTATTGCATCAACCACTCTTTCAATGGCTCTATTCATATTTTTAATTATAAAAGGATTATAACCAGATATATAGTTTGGGCGGTATATCTTCTCCCACTGCTTGATCATTTTAAAATTCCTCCGTATTCATAGAAAACAACTATATTATAAATTATATTACGAGTTTTTACAAATATTTTTATAAAATTTAAAGATACCCCTAAATAATATGGGTAAATAAAGTGTTAATTGTAACTTCTATATATATATTATTCGTAATATTTGTCAAAAAATAAATAAGGATGGATAAAAAGTACTTTGAATGCATATTTTAGTAGATAGCATCAAAATACATTTCACCACCCTAGCTAAATATTATAAGAGTAATCCATCTTTCTAATTCTTATAATATAATTACATTTAACTATAAATAAACTTTAATTATAAAATACTCATGGAATTTTACACTCTAAAATTTTATTTTGAAGTTCTGTTTTTTAACATTACCCAAACTGGGCTAGCTATAAATATTGAAGAATATGCTCCACATGCCATACCTACTACTAGAGGAAATGCAAATTCTCTAACAGATGGTACAAACACATTAACTGCAGTAGTAGTTAATAATGTAGTTAATGTAGTATTAAGCGATCTAGTAAATGTTTGAGTTAAACTATGATCTGCAATTTCAATTGGAGTATTTCTTCTCATACTCTTTTGATTTTCTCTAATTCTATCAAATATTACTATAGTATCATTTATAGAGTATCCTATAATTGTTAGAATAGCTGCAATAAATGGTGAATTAACAGGAATATTAAAAATTGCATATATTGATAAAGTTATTAAAATGTCATGGAACAAAGCTATTATTGCTGCTATTCCAAATTTAAATTCAAATCTAATTGCTATATAAATTAACATCGCAACAACTGCAACTGCTAACGCTTTTATAGCACTACTTGTAAGTTCGTTTCCAATTGAAGGTCCTATTTCATCATGTGAAACAAGAGCATCTTGTTTTAAAGAATACTTTTCTGATAACTCTTTAAACATGTCAGAAACCTTAGTTGAGTCTAAACTTTTAGATTTTATCTCTATTTGAACCTCGTTAGCTGAACCATCTACAGTTTCAGAAACTGTATTTGTAACAGCATCCTCGGCATATTTTTTAACTATTGTATCTACATCACCTTTATTGAAATCCTTAGGCATTTTAATATCTACTTGTGTACCACCTTTAAAGTCTAACCCTAGGTTAAGTCCACCTCTATATATCATAAAGCCTGCACCAATTAACATTATTATTAATGAAATTGTAAACCAAATTTTAGTTTTTTCTATTATCTTAAGCATACTACTACTCCCCCCTCTTAACTCTGAAGCACCATAGTTTACTTAAAAGACCCATATTTGCTGCAAGGTTAACTAATGCTCTTGTTACAAATATAGCTGTAAACATAGATACTATAATACCGATTAATAGTGTAGTAGCAAAGCCTTTTACAGCTCCAGATCCTAAGAAGTACAGTACTAGTGCTGCTATTGACGTAGTTATGTTTGAGTCAATTATTGATGACATAGCATGTTTAAAACCTTCATTAATTGAACTCTTTATAGATTTACCTTTTTTAAGCTCTTCTCTTATTCTTTCAAATATAAGTACATTAGCATCAACTGCCATACCTACCGTTAACAAGAAACCTGCTATTCCCGGCAAGGTTAAGGTCGCATTAAGCCCTGCGAAACACGTTAAAACCAATGATGCATATAATATCAATGCTATACATGCTAAGAACCCTGGAACTCTATAATATAAAACCATTAGTAGAAATACTAATGCAAATCCAATAAAGGCTGCTTTTATTGCGTTAGGTAGTGCTGTAGCTCCTAATTGTGCCCCAACAGTCTTTACTGATGCTACTTTAACTGGAACTGGAAGTGCTCCAGCATTTATAATACCTGCTGTTTTTTTAGCTTCCTCGAAGCTTTTATTACCAGTAATTTGAGCTTCACCATTAGAAATAACACTTTGAACTGTTGGACTTGTTAATAATTGGTCATCCATATAAATAGATATTTGTTGACCTAAGTATTTTTGTGTTGCTTCCGCAAACTTTTGTTTTCCATCTTCATTAAGTTCTAGCCCAATTACAGGTTGATTTGCATTTTGTTGATCTGTATATACTGTAGCTTTTTTTACGTCTTTACCTGTAAGGATTACGTCTTTTGATTGGTTTGGAGCTATAAATTTTAACTCTCCTGTCTTATTCAAACTATCAACTATTGTCTTAGAATCATATTGTCCTGGAATATCTATTCTGATTCTCTTTTCCCCTTCAGTCGTAACAACTGTTTCAGATACTCCAACCTTATTAACTCTTAAGGATAACATTTCTTTTGTCTTATCTCTATCATCAGTAGAAACCTTATCTTCTTGCATTTCCATTAATACGGAAACTCCACCCTGTAAATCCAAGCCTTTAGTTATAGCTTTATCATAACTTTTATATTCCCAACCAAAAATTTTCGCACCAAAAAATCCTATATAGGTAAATAAAAATATAAAACCAACAAGCAATATAAATAATATTGTACTTCTACCTTTTGTTTTCATTTTTCTCCCCCTCAGTTTTTTTCATAATACCGTCGTATTATACATAATATAATTATATTTCTATAGAGAGCTCTATGTCAATAAATCCCATTTAAACTTTTGAAGTCATTGCTTTTAATGCTATAGCACATTCAATTCTCTTCTTTTGCATCTCACAACCAATTTCATAAGGAACATGTATATCTCCATTGAAATTAAAGTTATTCGCTTGACAACCTCCGCTGCAATAGAATCTAGCCCAACAATTTTTACATACAGGTTTTCTATATATGTTTGCTTTTTTAAATTCTGATGCCAGCTTAGTATCTAAATCCCCATCATCTATATTTC
This sequence comes from Clostridium sp. YIM B02551, assembly GCF_022324735.1. Classification (NCBI taxonomy): domain Bacteria; kingdom Bacillati; phylum Bacillota; class Clostridia; order Eubacteriales; family Clostridiaceae; genus Clostridium; species Clostridium sp. YIM B02551. Next base: position 102,775 of record NZ_JAKGTF010000014.1, read on the forward strand.
CAAGTAAGAAATCTTTGTTTCCTACAAATTGATGACATGGATAAACTTCTCCATCCGGAGTAACGGCTACATATTCAAATCCTGCACCACATCCAGAGATCCTTTTGTATACGCATGGTCCTCCATTTAAATCTATATTAAAGTGATAGAATTTAAATGAATCTCCTTCATTGTGTCTTCTAAGCATCTCTTTATATAAAAGATCATATTGCTCAAATATCTTAGGTAAGTCTTCTCTTCTTAATGAAAGTAAATTATCATCAGGTAAAACTACTGGCTCAACAGAAATTTCTCTAAACCCTTCATTTACAAGTGACATAACATCATTAAAGAAGTCAGTATTATTTCTAGTAAAAGTTCCCCTTACATAATATTGTTTTGACTTATCTCTTCTATCTACCATTTCTTTTATCTTTGGCAATATTCTTGAATAACTTCCTGATCCATCTTTTCTTATTCTTACTGCATCATTAACTTCTTCTCTACCATCAATTGATAATATTATGTTCCCCATATTTTTATCCAAATATTCCATAATTTCATCATTTAATAAAGTAGCGTTTGTAGTCATAGTAAATCTGATATTTTTATTAAATATTTTCTCTTGTTCTCTGGCATAATCCACAATTTCTTTTATTGCATCAAATACCATAAGTGGCTCTCCGCCAAATAAGTCTACTTCTATATTTTTTCTTGGTCCAGATTTCTTAATAACAAAATCAATTGCCTTCTTACCAATTTCAGGACTCATAGGTTTTCTATGTCCTTTATATTCACCTTCTTCTGCAAAGCAATATTTACATTTTAAGTTACAATCATGAACTACATTTAAACATAGAGCTTTTATATAGTCATCTTGGTCATCTTTTAAAGCAATGTCTTCATAGTAATCCTTAGTATAAAGAAGCTCTTCTTTAACTAATTCTTCCAAGTCTTCATATGCCTCTCTTATATCTTCTTCTGAATATACCCCCTGGAATTTCGCTATAACCTCATCTACTGGGGCTAATTTATCTACATCAATTAATAAATCGTAAATCAGCTTGTCTATAATATGAAGACTACCTGAATTAACATCTATTAAATAATATTCGCCATCTTGAGTAAATTTATGAATCAAACTCAATTTTTTTCCTCCTTACTGAAATATGGCAGTAACTAAGTTACTGCCACCTACTTTGTTTTATTAGTTTTCACAAGCTAAGTTAGCAACTGTACAAGAAGTCTTACATGCTGATTGGCATGAATTTGCACATTCCTTACAGCCTGGTTTGCATAAGCTATTCTTTAAGTTTGAACTATTAATTGTTTTAATATGTTTCACGTCGTACGCCTCCATTCCGATACAATTACTAGTTGATTATAACACATTTTAATTGCATTATAAAGAATTTTTATATATTTATTCCAAGCATGCCAGATAATATACCTATTGCCATGGCAAAAAATAGTCTATATACGTCAAAAGATACAAATTCTACTTTTCCTTTAGCTATCGCAGATACTATTCCTATAAAAACATAATATAGTATTGCAACAAAAAGTCCCACTAGCCATCCTTTCGACTGATTTTTTCTAGCTCCGTATACTCCGCCAAAGACTATACTTACACATGTAATTATTATGTAAGTAACATATAAATTTTTTTGAGATAAATCCAAGAAGTTCATAGTCAAAGCAAGTACCATAAGTAGAAATATGGTTAATAACAATGCCCTAATAAGTCCCCTTCCTGAATTTTTTACAACCTCTAAATTCATTACCACACCCCCTTCTATTTAGGGTTTAGTTCAACAACAATATTTTAATTCTTAAAAACAACTTCTCATGATTTCAAGAAATTTATTTTTGTCTCACATATAAACCCTTATTCACTATAAATATATGAACATAGGGGGCATAGTTATTACATTTCAGTTTCCTGATTTATTCTTGTTGATATTCCTTGTTTTGCAATTGTTATCTTAATTCCATCTGGCTCTATCTCCAAAATCAATGTTTCTTCATCTAATTGAGTTATGTTTCCTATTATTCCACCTCTAGTCATAACTTTATCACCTACATTAAGCGAATCTAACATTTCATTATAACTTTTTCTTCTTTTTCTTTCTGGTAATAGTAAGAATCCATAAAATGCAACGCAAATTATAACTAAAGTCAATATTTGCATTAAACCACCTGGCATATTAACTCTCCTCTCCTAAGCTCTTCCGCCCCATTTTTCTAATTTTTCTTTTTTAAACTCTGCAAAGTAATCTCCATCAATTGCTGCCCTTATATCTTCCATTAATTTATTGTAAAAATATAAATTATGTAGAACACATAATCTCATGGCTAACATTTCTTTAGCCTTAAATAAATGTCTAATATATGCTCTTGTATAATTCTTACAAGTTGGGCACTCACAACCTTCATCTATTGGTTTTTCATCTAATTCAAATTTAGCATTCATTAAGTTAATCTTGCCGTTTTCAGTAAATACATGGCCATGTCTTCCATTTCTTGCTGGTAATACACAATCAAAAAAGTCTACACCTCTTTCAACAGCTTCTAAGATGTTACTTGGAAGACCAACTCCCATTAAATATATTGGTTTATCTTCAGGAAGATGTGGCACAACTGCATCTATGATTCTATACATTTCTTCATGAGTTTCTCCTACTGCAAGACCACCGATTGCATATCCATCTAAATCCATTTTACTGATAGTTTTTGCATGCTCTATTCTGATATCATCATAAACTCCACCTTGATTTATACCGAAAAGCATTTGTTCTTTATTTATAGTATCATCAAGTGAGTTAAGTCTATCCATTTCAACTTTACATCTTTCAAGCCACCTAGTAGTACGCTCAACTGATTTTTCAACATATTCTCTAGGTGCTGGATTTTCAACACACTCATCAAAAGCCATAGCTATTGTAGATGCTAAATTGCTTTGAATTTGCATGCTTTCTTCAGGGCCCATAAATATTTTTCTTCCATCTAAGTGAGAGTTAAAATAAACACCTTCTTCTTTTATTTTTCTCATAGATGCTAGTGAAAAAACTTGAAATCCGCCTGAGTCTGTTAATATTGGTCTATCCCAGTTCATGAACTTATGTAAACCACCCAATTGTTTAACCACTTTATCCCCTGGTCTTAAATGTAAATGGTATGTATTAGATAACTCCACTTGGCACCCTATTTCCTTTAAGTCCATTGAAGAAACCGCACCTTTAATTGCAGCTAATGTACCTACATTCATAAATACTGGAGTTTCAATTACTCCATGAGGGGTTTCAAATCTACCTCTTCTTGCTTTTCCATCTTTTTTTAATAAAGTATATCTTTTAACCACAAACTTTTCTCCCTTCAAAATTATATAATAAGCATTGCGTCTCCAAAGGAGAAGAATCTATATTTTTCTTTTACAGCTTCCTTATATGCATTTAGAACTTTTTCCTGCCCTGCAAGAGCTGAAACTAGCATAATTAACGTTGATTCTGGCAAGTGGAAATTTGTAATTAATGCATCAATAACTCTATATTTATATCCTGGATATATAAATATATTAGTCCAGCCTGAAGCTTCCTTTACCATACCATTTTCGTCCCCGATAGTCTCTAGCGTTCTTGTAGATGTTGTTCCAACTGCAATAACCTTTTTGCCTCTTTTTTTTGTTTCATTTATTATATCTGCAGTTTCTTTTGAAATCATATAAAATTCTGAATGCATATCATGTTCTTCAATATTTTCAACCTTTACCGGTCTAAAAGTTCCGAGCCCAACATGAAGAGTTAAATAAACTATATTTACACCTTTACTTTTAATTTGCTCTAAAAGCTCTTGTGTAAAATGTAGTCCTGCGGTTGGAGCTGCAGCAGAACCTTTTTCTTTTGAATAAACAGTCTGATATCTTTCTTTATCTTGGAGTGTTTCATGTATATATGGTGGTAGTGGCATCTGACCTAGTTCATCCAAAACATTTTCGAATAAACCCTCATAAAAGAACCTTACTATTCTATTGCCATTATCTAAAACCTCTTGTATCTCACCTATTAATTTACCTTCACCAAAGGAAAATCTAGCTTTTGGTTTTGCTTTTTTACCTGGCTTTGATAAACATTCCCATAGATCATCTCCAACTCTTTTAAGTAATAGAAGCTCTATTTTACCACCAGTTTCTTCTTTTTCACCTATTAACCTAGCTGGAATAACTCTTGTATTGTTTAAAACCAATGTATCACCAGGCTCAAAATATTCAATAACATCATAAAAATGTTTATGCTTTAAATCATCACTATTTTTACCTAAAACCATAAGTCTTGAACTTGTTCTATCTTCAAGAGGATGTTGAGCAATCAACTCCTCAGGTAGATCAAATTTAAAATCTTCTACTTTCATCTATAACTACACCTTCTCTAGTCAAAAAATTTTGTTTGATTGTCCATTGCATTATTAATCTTTTTTCTTCCTAAATGTTTATAACTTTTATCTGTTGCCATTCTACCTCTTGGGGTTCTAATTATAAATCCTCTTTGTAACAAATATGGTTCATAAACATCCTCAATAGTACCTAATTCCTCTCCAACAAAATACGATAGGGTTTCAATTCCAACTGGACCTCCATTAAAGTTGTCTATTATGGCTTCTAAAATCTTATTATCCACTCTATCAAAACCTTCTCCGTCAACTTCTAAAAGTTCTAGAGCTTCCTTTGCATCTTGAAGATTAATTATGTTATGTTCCTTAACTTCTGAAAAATCTCTTACTCTTTTCAGTAATCTATTTGCAATTCTAGGTGTTCCTCTTGAACGTCGAGCTATTTCAAAAGCAGCATCATAATCTATATTACATCCTAGAATATCAGCACTTCTAATTACAATCTCCTTTAGTTCCTCATTGGTATAATACTCCATTGCTGCTAATACTCCAAATCTATCTCTTAATGGAGCTGAAAGCATACCAATCCTTGTTGTGGCACCTAATAATGTAAACTTAGGCAAATCAAGTCTTATGGATTTAGCTGCTGCTCCTTTACCTATTACAATATCCAGTGCATAATCTTCCATAGCAGGATAAAGTATTTCTTCAACACTTCTATTTAATCTATGTATTTCATCAATAAATAAAACATCATATTCATTTAATGATGTTAGTATTGCAGCTAAATCTCCTGCTCTTTCAATGGCAGGGCCTGAAGTTATCTTTAATTCTCCACCCATTTCCTTAGCAATTATATTAGCAAGTGTTGTTTTACCTAGCCCTGGGGGGCCATACAAAAGAACGTGGTCTAAAGACTCCCTTCTTTTCTTAGCAGCCTTTATGAAAATATTCATTTTTTCCTTAACTTTTTCTTGTCCTATATATTCGCTAATCCTTTGGGGTCTCAAACTATACTCTGATTGAACATCTTCTTCTATTTTAGATGTAGTAATAATCCTATCCTCCATAGTAATCCCCCTATCTCATTAGATTTCTTAAACAATCTTTAATAATATTTTCAATTGTTTGTTCCTTATTTACTAAAGATATTGCTCCTTTTGCTTCTTTTTCACTATACCCTAAAGCAACTAATGCTGTAAGCGCTTCATTAATATTATTAGCATAATCATCATTTATTGAGATTTCAGCCTCTCTTTCAATTAACTCGTCTGGTTTCAACTTATCCTTAAGTTCCAAGATAATTCTTTGAGCCGTTTTTTTCCCAATTCCAGGCGCTCTAACAATATGCTTTTCATCCTCTGTCATAATAGCATATTTCAAATTATTAACTGAGCTGATTGAAAGTAGTGATAATGCAGCCTTAGCTCCTACTCCATTTATAGTTAGTAAGATATTAAACATTTCTAATTCTTCCCTAGTTATAAAACCATATAATCCAATAAAATCTTCCCTTACAATTTGTTGGATATATATTAATACTTCATCCTCAATTTTAGGAAGCTTTGCAATAGTTGTTCCTGATGTATATACCTTATATCCTATACCGCCATTATCAATAATTATGTATTCTTTATTAAAACCTTTATAAATTCCTTTTATGTATTCATACATTATAATCACCTCAATATAAACCTAAATTATACTTTAGCATTTATTATGAGGTTTTTCAATTATGAAATTCCTTTATTAATAAAAATAGGAAAACCTTATTAATGGTTTTCCCTTTTTATATATTATGAAATAAATTCGCTTAATTTTTCTTCAGCTTCATCTTTTGTACTAAAAGAAAATACAAAGCTTGTAATCTTATTCCTATCTAGTTCATTTAATTGTGAGACTTTTTTGTAATCTCTAAACACATCTTGTTTCTCATCTTCAATGGTAGGATTTCCATTTGCATCTGCCTTGTAAATTGCAAAATATCCATCCTTTTCTCCTAAATAATACTTGTTAGGCGTAAGCTTTGATTCACTTATCTTATTAAAAACCATTTGTTCATCTTTCTCGGTTTCTAGAGTATAGTTATCTTTCTTAAGATCTTGAAGCAATGCTTCTCTATTCAAGTCACCTTCTATATTATTTTTACTCTTGTATTCTTTTAATGTAAGTGATTCTTCAACTTTATCTTTATTCTTTAATATTATTTCAACATCATCGCCTAAAATATTATTTCTAGCATCTGCAAGTTTTTTATTATCAATCTTTTCTTTTTCTGCTGCATTTGTAATTTCTATATATTTTGAAGCAATAGTATAACTAATAACAAAAACCCCTATTAAAAATATAATTGCTGTTACCACTAATGGAATCATTTTTTTCTTATTAAACATAATCTCACCTCTATTAGCGATTATGTCCATATTTTTCTAACTTATTCAGGCATCTTGACAATTATAGGATTTTTTTTACAATCCTCGTAACCTAATTTATATAAACTAATTAGCTTTTCTCTATTCTTAGTCATTCTCTCTACTTGAAGTTTTTCGCTTGGCCTTATAACTATGGCTTTACCTTCTTTTTCAAGTTTCTCTATTAACTCTAATTGCCTATTATATACTTCACTTCTGCTTTCAAGAGCTTTTAATAGATTAGGGTATTTTTTATATTTTTGCTTAACAAAAAAAGATACCTTTGAATTTGGCTTTCTATATCCAGCATTTCTTGTTAATACAACAACAAATTTATCATAACCATCTTTAATTGCCTTCTCTATTGGAAGTGGGTCTGCTAATGCACCATCTAAATATAGTTTATCCTCATAATGAACAATTGGTGAAATTATTGGAAGTGATGAAGAAGCTCTTACAATCATATTAGGGTCACTTGCTTCATTTTTTTCATAATAGCTAGCTTCTCCTGTCTCAACATCAGTAACTCCAATATAAAATGTAGATTCGCTTTCTTTAAAAGCTTTATAATCAAAAATTTCTAATTCATTTGGAAGTACATCATATATAAAATTCATTCCAAAAAGTGAACCTTCTTTTAAGTAATTTCTTAAACTTAAATATCTTTTATCCCTGATGTAATCTGCAAAAATCCTTTTGTTTCTACCCTTCTGTCCAGAAATATAAGAAAAAGCATAACTGGCACCAGCAGATACTCCAATAACATATGGAAATCTAACCTCATTTTCTAAAAAATATTCTAGAACACCAGCAGTATATACTCCTCTCATTCCTCCGCCTTCTAAAATTAATGCATGATCTTTCATTACTATTCCTCCTACTAAATACTGCGTCTATATATAATATACCAAATTTTTACGTATTAATCTCTTAAAATTATGTAAACTTAGATTTTGCAATGAAACTGATATAGGGTTTTAAGTTCAACTATTAACTTATTCATGCCTGAAAATGTCCAGATACCGACATTTTCGTTTCAAACAAGTATAAGTTAAGTTTCCTATAAAAAACCCTATAGCTCCACTTCAACTATTAATATCTTGACTTAGAAAGTTATGGGTGATAATATAAAAATAAATCAGAGTAAATTAATCGGAATTAAGAGGTGTTTTTATGAAAGAAAACTTAATAACAATAAATTCATTAAGTACAAAAGTTCAAGATAGAGATATATTAAAGTCTCTCAATCTTTCAATAAATAAAGGAGAAGTTCATGTAATAATGGGACCTAATGGTGCTGGAAAGTCAACCTTAGCCTATACCATTATGGGACATCCCAAATATGAAGTATCCGAAGGATCCATAGTTTTTGAAGGTGAAGATATAACTGAATTAAAGGTTAATGAAAGAGCAAAAAGAGGTATATTTTTATCTTTTCAAAGTCCAGAGGCGGTTCCTGGTATAACTGTTGAAAACTTTATAAGAACTGCAAAAAGTTCAATTGAAGATAAGAATATAAGCCCTTTCTCATTTAACTTTAAGTTAAGAAATAAGATGAACTCTTTAAAAATTCCTGAATCATATAGTGAAAGATATTTAAACGTTGGATTCTCTGGTGGAGAGAAGAAGAAAAACGAAATACTTCAAATGCTCTTACTTGAGCCAAAGCTTGCAATACTTGATGAAACTGATTCTGGTCTAGATGTTGATGCAGTTAAAATTGTTTCTGAAGGCGTTTCAATGTTTAAGAATGAAAATAACTCAATTTTAATAATTACACATAATACTAAGATTCTAGAACACTTAAAGCCTGATTTTGTTCATGTTTTAATAGATGGAAATATTGTTAAAACTGGTGGAGAAGAAATAATTAATGAAATTAATGAAAATGGCTTCAGTAGTTTTAAAACTCTTATAGAAAAGTAAGGTGAGAAATATGGAAAATAAAAAGACATTCATAGAAGATGTTGATAGAGGCATCTATGATGTGAAGAATGAAGATAAATTCAGCTATAAAACTGAAAAAGGATTAACAAAAGAGGTTATCTTAGCAATTTCTAAAGAAAAAGATGATCCTGATTGGATGAGAGATTTTAGATTAAAAGCTCTAGACATTTATAACTCAATTGAAGTTCCAACTTGGGGTCCTGATATTAGCGATTTAGATATGAATAATATTGTAGCATATGTAAAACCTGATACTTCTATGAAAGGAACTTGGGATGAGGTTCCAGACGAAATCAAGAATACTTTTGAATTACTTGGAATTCCTGAAGCTGAAAGAACTTCCTTAGCTGGTGTTGGTGCTCAATATGATTCTGAAGTTGTTTACCATAGTATAAGAGAAGATCTAGTTAAACAAGGAGTTATATATACTGATATAGAAACTGCACTAAAAGAACATGGAGATATAGTTAAGAAATACTTTATGAAACTAGTTCCTCCCCAAGATCATAAATTTGCAGCATTACATGGGGCTGTATGGTCCGGTGGTTCCTTTGTTTATGTTCCTGAAGGAATAAACGTTGAAATTCCTCTTCAATCTTACTTTAGATTAAATTCTCCTGGTGCAGGTCAATTTGAGCATACATTAATTATAGTAGAAAAAGGTGCAAAACTTCATTTTATTGAAGGCTGCTCTGCTCCAAAATACAATGTTACAAATTTACATGCAGGTTGTGTAGAACTATTTGTTAAAGAAGGAGCTACCTTAAGATATTCCACTATTGAAAATTGGTCACGAAATATGATGAATCTTAATACTAAGAGAGCTTCTGTAGAGAAAAATGGTAAAATTGAATGGGTTTCTGGTTCATTTGGTTCTAAAGTTTCAATGCTATATCCTATGAGTATTTTAAAAGGCGAAGGTGCATCTTCAGAGTTTACCGGAATTACCTTTGCATCTTCAGGACAAAACTTAGACACAGGCACTAAAGTTGTTCATGCCGCACCAAATACTACTTCTACTATTAATTCTAAATCAATTTCAAAGAATGGTGGTATTGCAACATATAGAGGTGTAGTTAAAATTACCCCTGCTGCAGTAAATTCTAAATCAACTGTTTCCTGTGAATCATTGATGTTAGATAATGAGTCTATCTCTGATACTATTCCAGTTATTCAAATAGAAAATGATGAGGTAGATATCGGACATGAAGCTAAAATCGGAAGAATATCTGATGATGCTATCTTCTATTTAATGTCTAGAGGACTAAGTGAGGATGAAGCTAAAAAAATGATTGTAAGAGGATTTGTAGAACCTATATCAAAGGAACTTCCTCTTGAGTACGCAGTTGAAATGAATAACTTAATTAATTTAGAACTAGAAGGAGCCATAGGTTAGGAGGGGTATTTATGTCAGAAATATTAAAAAATTTAAATGAAATACCGGTAAAGACTTTTCGTTGGCTTGGAATAAATAACTTGTCACTAAAAGATATTGCAATTCCAGAAGTTCTTAAACTTAGTAGAAACTATAGTGATATAAAAAATGATAACTATGATTTAATCTACTCTAATAAAAAATCACCTGAACTTTTAGAACTGAAGAATGAAACTTTTGGTATCTCAAATGAAGTAATTAAAGAAATAAATGAAAATTATAATTTAGGTTTTTTCTTAAACATTAAAAAATCTACTACAGAACCAATAATATTAAACTTTGAATTTGATGATAATAATAAATCAATTATAGATAACAACTTAATTATTGCTGATGAGAATTCTGACGCGACAGTAGTTTTGAATTACTCTTCCCTAAATAAATCATCAAGTTATCATAATGGACTTATAAAAATAATTGCAAATAAAAACTCAAAAATCAATGTATTTGTTATTCAAAAGCTTAATAATAACAGCATAAACTTAAACTCAGCGCTTTCATTGATTAGAGAAAATGCTGAAGTTAACTTTAGCTCAATAGATTTAGGAAGTAAATACTCAATTTCAAGTTATAATTCCTTCTTAAATGAAAATAAAGGCATATCAAATTTAGATTCCCTTTACCTTGGAGAAGATGAAAAAATTATTGATATCAACTACTCAATAGTACATAAGGGAAAGGAAACTAAAAGTGAAATCAATGCAAAAGGTGCATTGCTTGGTAAAAGCAAAAAAATATTCAGAGGAACTTTAGATTTTAGAAAAGGCTCATCAAAATCTGTTGGAAAGGAAGAAGAGTATGTAATGCTACTTTCTCCTAACGTGAAGAACAGTTCAATTCCTCTACTTCTATCTAGAGAAGATGATATTCAAGGAGAACATGCTGCTTCAGCAGGAAAAATTGATGAGAGCACTTTATTCTATTTAATGAGCAGAGGTTTATCTATTGAAGAAAGTAGAAAACTACTTATTTTAGCTCACTTTACTCCACTTATTAATAAGTTACCAGCGGACTTTAGAGATGATATTATTACTACTATTGAAAGGAAGTTAAAAAATGCATAACAACATTAAAACTCAATTTCCACTACTTAATAACAATAAAAATTTAGTATATCTTGACTCCGCTGCAACATCTCAGAAGCCCTATAGTGTTATTAATGCACTAACTGAATATTATAATAATGCAAATGCAAATCCTCATCGAGGAGCCTACTCTATATCTATTGAATCTACAAGGATTTATGAAGAAGGAAGAGAAAAAATCAAAAGATTTTTAAACCTTCCTCCCTCTCATGAAGTAATTTTTACTAAAAACAATACAGAAGCTATTAATCTTGTTGCTTACTCATATGGGTTAAACTTTGTAAATGAAGGTGATGAAGTTCTTATTGCAATTACTGAGCATCACTCAAATCTAATACCGTGGCAACAAGTCGCAAAAGTTAAAAATGCTAAGCTAAATTATCTTTATTTGAATGAAGATTATGAAATTACAGATGAGGAAATTAAAAATAAATTAACTGAAAAAACAAAAATCGTAGCAATCGGTCAAGTTTCAAATGTTTTAGGTACAGTAAATCCAGTTGATAAGGTGATTAAAAGAGCACATGAATTAAATGCTAAAGTAATGATAGATGGTGCTCAAGGACTTCCTCATTTGAAAACTGATTTATCAAAGTTAACTCCTGATTTTTATTCTTTTTCACCTCATAAAATATTTGCACCGATGGGTATAGGAGTTTTATGTGCAGATAAAAAATTACTTGAGGAAATGCCACCATTCATGTTTGGTGGTGATATGGTTGAATATGTATACGAACAAGAAACTACCTTTGACGAGGTTCCTCATAAATTTGAAGCAGGAACTCAGCATGTAGAAGGAGTTCTAGGTTTAACAAGAGCTTTAGAATTTGTTGAAGATTTAGGCTATGATTATATAGAAGAAACTGATAAAGAACTTACAGAATATGCTCAAGAAAGATTAAATTCCTTACCTTATATTAAAATAATTGGACCAAAAGAAGCATCTAAGAAAATAGCTGTAATTTCTTTTCTAGTTGATGGTATACATCCACATGATATTGCTACAATATTAGATTCTAAAGGTATAGCTGTAAGAGCTGGTAATCATTGTGCACAGCCTTTGCTAAGATTTTTAGGCATTAATTCTACCATTAGAATAAGTTTATCAATATATAATGAAAAAGCTGACATTGATAAACTGATAGATGCATTAGAATATGCTAGGAGGTTATTTGGGTATGGACATGAATAAACTTTATACTGAACTAATTATGGAGCATAATAATTCTAAAAGAAATAAAAGAGAATTATTAAATCCAGATGTCACTGAAAAAGGTCATAATCCTTCTTGTGGTGATGAAATTACTTTAGCTGTAAAATACAATGGAGATATTATTGAAGATCTTGCATTTACAGGAACAGGCTGTGCTATATCTCAAGCCTCTGCTTCAATAATGATTGACTTGCTAAAAGGAAAACGTAAAGAAGAAGCCTTAGCACTAGTTGAAAAATTTATTGGAATGATTAAACGAGAAATAAATAATGAAGATGAGTTAATGGAATTAGAAGATGCCTTGGCATTTCAAAATATTCAAAATATGCCTGCAAGAGTTAAATGTGCAGTTTTAGCTTGGCATACATTACAAGAAGCAATTAAGCAATAAAAATCAGAGGTATAACCTCTGATTTTTCTTACTTAAATATTGTTAAATACAAAAGAACTATATTTAAACTTATAATAATCCCTGCAATAATCATACCAATGGTCTTAACTGATTTCTTATTAACTAAACTGCCCATTAAATCTTGTCTATTTGTAATCTTAAGTAATTGTAATATTGGGAATGGTAATATAAAGCTTAATGCAACTTGACTTATAATAAGTGCATTCATCGGATTAACTCCAAGAGCAATAATTATAATTGCTGGTGCCATTGTCACTATTCTTCTTAAATTTACTGGTATGCTCAAATTTACAAAGCCTTTCATAATTGTTTGACCAGCCATTGTACCAACTGCAGAAGAAGAAAATCCTGCAGCTATTAATGCTATTCCAAATGCTCCACTAGATAATTCACCTAAAAGTGGTTTCAACGAATATTGTGCCTGCTCGATTGTATCTACTACTATCCCATTATTAAAAAATACAGCTGCTGAAACTATTACCATTGCTGCATTTACTATAAATGCAATGTTCATTGCTAAGGCAATATCTAGTTTTTCCATCTTTAGATGTAACTTTTTGTCCTGTTCTGAAAAATCTTTTCTTCTATGCTGAACTAGCTGTGAATGAAGATATATAACATGTGGCATTACTGTAGCTCCAAGCATTCCAACAGCGATAAGTAGTGCATCCACACTAGAAATTTGTGGAATTACAGAATGTACTGCTACTTGTCCCCACTGTGGTTTAGCTAAAAATAATTCAAATATATATGAAACACCAATTATTGCTACAAAAGTAGCAATAATAACTTCCACTATCTTTTGACCATATTTCTCCATATATACAATTAAAAATGTACATATTCCAGTTATTAAAGCTGCATATATCATAGGAATATTAAAAAGTAGATATAATCCCAGTGTTCCCCCTAAAAATTCAGCTAAATCTGTAGCCATAGCTCCAATTTCTGCAATGATCCAAAATGCCCAATTAGCTTTTTTAGAGAATACCCTGCTACACATCTCAGGCAAACTACACCCTGTAGCTATTCCTAGTTTTGCAGAAAGAGTCTGTAAAAAAATTGCCATAAGATTACTACATAAGATTACCCATATTAATTCATACTTAAATTTAGATCCCCCACTTATATTTGTCGCAAAATTACCTGGATCAATATATGCAACACTGACAATAAAAGCAGGCCCAATATATTTTAAAATTCCCTTTAATTTTTGAAATGATCCCTCTTTTTTATAGGTTACTCTACTTATTTCTGCAGTTCCTGTATTAACTTCCATCTTTAGCACTTCCTTTAGTTTATATTGTTTTTCCTCAATTAAGTTTTAGCCTTGGCTAATTTATCAGTTAATATAAACTATGACAAGAAGTATAAAAATGTTACCCTCGTCAAACTTTTTTATATTTCTCTTTAAATCTACCAAACTCATCCTTTATTCTAGGAAATTCCTTAAAAAATTCATTTAATAGATTTAAACTCTCTAAGATATTCTTATTAATATCATGCTCAATCAATTCCACGTCCTGGAGTGAAGAATCTACCTGCATATTATTTAAAAAAGATTCAATTATATTATGTCTATTTAATAAAAATGCTCCTAATTCCTTTCCCTTTTCAGTTAATATTACTACTCCATACTTTTTATAATCTACCATATCTAACAATGAAAGTTTTTGAACCATCTTTGTTACAGAAGAAGGTTTTACATTTAATAGCTTTGCTAAAATATTAATACGTATGTACCCTTCTTTAGCTCCATGTCTATATATCATCTCCAAATAATCCTCCATACCTGAAGTTATTATTTCTTTGTTCTCTTTTAATAATTGATACCCTCTTACTGTATAAAATTTTTCTTCTGATTCCATAAAAACACATCCTAAAAAGTACTTCATTTATTTATATTAAAAATAGCTTAATAATATTTATTTATTATAATAATAATTCTCACTATTACAGATATGCTTATATCTATTCCTAAAATTAAAGAAGTTAAATATAAGATAAATAATTCAGTTAATATATTACCAATACTATAAAAGTTAAAGCTTTGAAGATAAAACTCCAATTATCTACTAAGTATATTTTATAAGTAGGTAATGTCTTTTTTTATTTCCAGAATATATTAATTAATTTTGAATAAATGTAAACGGTATAATAGTAAATATTTTGAAATATTAATAATTACTTACTTGTAGTACCCCAGTATATTTGGTAGAATGAATTGGTTAAAAAATTCACAACTCTTCATCTAAGCAGATTTTTAGATGATTATGGAAAAAATGATTTTACAATTGAGGTGCGAATATGAAAAATATACTTATTAACGGAACAAAGATAGAAACTAATGAAGACATTACTATTTTAAACTTAGCTAAAAAAAATGGAATAGATATCTCTACACTATGCTTTTTAAAAGATTGTAACGACGTTGGAACTTGTGGTGTTTGTGTAGTTGAAATCGAAGGAAGAGATGACCTTGCAACAGCATGTAATACTATGGCTGAAGATGGTATGGTTATATCTACTTCTTCAGAAAAAATTGAGAACCATATTAAAGAGAGACTATCAACTATGTTAGATAGCCATGAATTTAAATGTGGTCCTTGTAAAAGAAGAGAAAATTGTGAGTTCTTAAAGCTTGTAATAAAACATAAAGCAAGAGCTTCAAAACCATTCGTAGTTGCTGATAAGTCTGAATATGTTGATGATAGAAGTAAATCTATTGTTATTGATAGAACAAAATGTGTACTTTGCGGTAGATGTGTTGGTGCATGTGAAAATAAGACAAGCACTTGTACTATTAAATTTATTGAAAAAGATGGTAAAAAAGTAATTGGAACTGAAAATGATCAATGCTTTGATAATACAGATTGTTTATTATGTGGACAATGTGTTATAGCTTGCCCAGTTGATGCTTTATCTGAAAAAAGCCACATTGATAGAGTTAAAGAAGCAATAGCTGATCCAAATAAACATGTTATAGTTGCTATGGCTCCATCTGTAAGAACTGCTATGGGTGAATTATTCAACATGGGATTCGGTGTGGATGTAACTGGAAAACTATACACTTCATTAAGACAACTAGGTTTTGATAAAATATTTGATATTAACTTTGGCGCAGATATGACTATAATGGAAGAAGCTACTGAACTTGCTCAAAGAATTAAACAAGGTGGACCATTCCCTATGTTTACTTCATGTTGTCCAGGTTGGGTTAGACAAGTTGAAAATTATTTCCCAGACATGTTAGAGAATCTTTCATCTGCTAAGTCTCCTCAACAAATATTTGGAACAGCAAGTAAGACATACTATCCAACTACAGTAGATATAGATCCAAAGAATATATTCACTGTAACAATTATGCCATGTACAGCTAAGAAATATGAAGCTGACAGACCTGAAATGGAAACTAACGGCTTAAGAGATATTGATGCTGTTTTAACTACAAGAGAACTTGGCAAAATGATCAAAGAACTAAAGATTGATTTTGCTAAGCTTGAAGATAGCGAAGTTGATCCAGCAATGGGTGAGTATACTGGAGCCGGCGTTATATTCGGAGCAACTGGTGGAGTTATGGAAGCTGCTCTTAGAACAGCAAAAGATTTTATTGAAAATAAAGATTTAGCTGATATTGAATATGAACAAGTAAGAGGACTTAAAGGAATAAAAGAAGCAACTGTTGAAATTGATGGAAACAACTATAACATAGCAGTTATCAATGGCTCTGCTAATCTATTCGAATTCATGAATTCAGACAAGCTTTATAACAAACAATATCATTTTATAGAAGTTATGGCATGTGAAGGTGGATGTGTAAATGGTGGTGGACAACCTCACGTAAGCTCTGCTTTAAGAAATACTGTTGATATAAAAACTGTTAGAGCTTCTGTATTATACAATCAAGATAAAAATCTTAAAAAAAGAAAATCACACGAAAATGTTGCTTTATTAAATATGTACAAGTCTTATATGGGTGAACCTGGAAAAGGACTTGCTCACAAACTATTACATATGAAATATAAGAACGCTAAAACAGAAGAACAAAGTAGCTAAACTGTAATTTAATACATAAATAAAGCAGTCTCTGATAGGTGCACTTGTCAACAATATGTAGACATACAAAAAAGGCAGAATTAACTAAACCCTTGTTCAATTTTAAATTGAATAGGGGTTTTATATTTTAATGCATAAGCTGGTCTTTCATAATTATAGTAACTTACATAGTTATCTATAAAGTCATATACATTCATATCTTTACAGTGTTTAAAGTCAATTCTCATCTCGGCTTTAATCCATCCATTAATTGCCTCGATAATAGGATTATCGGTAGGCGTTCCTGCTCGAGACATTGAGCGAGTAATATTATAATCCTTATGTGCTTCATAGAATGCCCTTGAGGAATAAACAGCTCCTTGATCTGTGTGGAGGATTGTCTTAGTTTCCTGTTTCTTAATTCTCTTCTTTAATAAATCTAAACACTTAAAGTAAGGTCGCCTATCAGCTGTTTGTTGCGAAATATCATATGCAATAATTTCATTATTAAAGGTATCTAGCATATATGTCCACTCATATGTTTGTCCATTATGTTTAATACATGTCATATCAGAAACAACTATCTCTAAAGGTTTAGATGCATTCCATTTTCCTCTAATAAGATTGGGATATAGGTTATGTTCCTCTCCGTTTCTTTTATATTTATAATGACGTATTTTCGCTTTAATTCCAGCATACTTACAACACTTATGAGCAAGATTATCTGAAAAAATCAGTTCCGTTTCACGGCGTACGATAGTAGCTAGCCTATGATATCCATATGATTTATGCTTCTGGTGAGCTTTTTGTAATAAATTAGTCAAGTCTATTCTAAGCTTTTCATACCTGTTTAAAGAATTCTTATTTGATAACCATTTATAGTACCCAGAACGATTAACTCTCATTAATCTACACAGGAACTCTATCGGATATTTATTCTTTAGAGAATAAATTATTTCGAATTCGCATTCTTTATAGTAACGAATTCCTTGTTTACACCATCTCCTTTCACTTGATAACCTTTTTTTAGACGTTCAATCTCTATCTCTTGCTTAGCAATAATTAGACGTAACATTTCTACCTCAGTTAAAGATTTACTATTAGTAAGTGCTGCAAAATGATTGCCAGTCTTTCGCTTGTTTTCTAAACCTTCTTCACCGTAATCCAAATATTTCTTTATCCAAGTGTATAGTAGCCCACTAGCTATATTTTCTTCTTTAGCTAAAGGTATCCTACCAATACCTTCATCTAAATAACGTTTTACAATTCTAAGTTTTTCTTCTTTGCTCCATTTTCGATTCTTACCACCTTTAGGTCTTCCATTTATCATAAAATCACATCCTTTTATTTAAATTATAACAAAAAAGTAGGCATACTTTTTGTATGTCTACTTTAATATTACAAGTTCATCTGATAGGGACTGCTTTATTTTATTTAATTTTCATTACTATTTTTTCACATATTTCATGAGTTATTAAAGAATCTGAAATTGATGGGTTTGGTATCTTATTTTTTTCTATACAATCTATAAAGTGATCTACTATCTGATAAAATCCCCTTTTAAATAATGTCGGCTCCCAATCACCGAATTTTAATATATCTTTCTCTTTATCATGAAAATGCATTGTTTCAATTATATTATCAACAATATATTTATCACCTGCAGTCATATATTCTATTACCTCTTCAGTAACACCATTATTTCTATTCATAATTCCAATTGCTGTACAACTTTCTCCTATCAGTTCAATAATTACATTATGAAGTAATTCTCCCTTTCTTAAATATCTGACACTTATATCCTTTACTTCTTCATCCATTAGGAACCTTAGCGTATCAACTACATGGATAAAATCCTCAACTATAAATCTTCGTGTGTAATCTGGCTGCTTAATTCTATTCTTTTGGATTATTATAATATCAGCTTTTCCATGTTCTTTTAATGCTTTAATCATTGGAACAAACCTTCTGTTAAATCCAACCATTGCAATTTTTTTACTTTCTTCTGCTAATTTAACTATTTCTTGAGTTTCGTTAAAATTTAGTGATATTGGCTTATCGATATATACATGTATTCCATTTTGCAGTAACTTCTTTGCAATCTCAAAATGAGCTTCAGTAGCAGTACTAACAAATACACCTTCTACTCCCGTATCTATTAATTCTTCTACCTTAGTAACACATTCACTTATTCTATATTTTTTTGACAGTCTTTTTAAGGTGTCTTTGTTTCTAGTGCATAACACTAATTCAATACCCTCTTTTTCAGATAGTACTGGTAAATATCCCTTTTTAGCAATGTCACCCAAACCTATAATTCCAATCTTCATAACTTCTCCCTCAACACTACTTTATTATCGTTACTGTATTTTCTTTTCTCTTTGCTGCTTTCGGCATATCTCCATCTCTATAACCTACAATTATGGCCCCCCATACTTTATGGGTTTCTGGTACTCCAAGCTCAATCAATAATTTTCTTAAATCTTTATCGTCCCCAAACCAAGTTAATTGATTTACGTAGCATGAGCCTAAATTAAGTGCATTAGAAGCTAATAGCATATTTTCAATTGCACATGCACTATCTGCCATAGCATTTCCATAATTGCGTTCATTTGTTACAATAATTAATGTAGGTGCATTATAATAAAAGCTGTATGCTTCATTTTTTGCCGCAACTTTGCCTGAACGTATACTTCTATATGTATTTTCATTAACTTCTAATTTTTCAAAGGCAGCTCTTACATATTTATTTAATTCCATAAGCTTCTCTTTATTTTGAAGAACAGTAAAATGCCAGGTTTGAGAATTTCCTCCACTTGGAGCATGTTTTGCAGCTTCTAAAATGATGCTTAAATCTTCATCTGAAATTTGATCTTCTAAATATTTTCTGATACTTCTTCTACTTAAAATATTTTCTATTACTTCATTCATTATTTCTTTTCCCCTTTATAAACTATTTCATTTTAAAGCCTTGTTTCTTCAAAAATCCCTTCATATGAGGTCTTTGAGGATTGCTCATTAAGCTTCCTATTTGATTTGTCCAGGTATCCTCTCTTTGTCCATTTGTTCTTTTAATATAGTAATTTTTAATTTGCTCATCATAATCCTTTAATTTTTCAACATCAGCATCACAAGTATATTCATCAGTCTTAAATACAACTTCCATTGGTAATCTTAATTTATTTTCTGTATCCTCATCTGGATATCCTAAACACATACCAAACACTGGATATACATTAGTTGGTAACTTAAGTAAGTCACTTATCTTGTCAGGATTATTTCTAATTCCTCCAATATAAACTCCTCCTAATCCCATGGATTCTGCTGCAATTAAAGCGTTTTGTGCTGCAAGAGTCACATCTACTGTTGATAATATAAAAGTCTCCACATACCCTTCCACAAAAACCTTATTATTCATTTCACATGCTGTCTTAAGACGATTTAAATCTGCGCAGAAAACAAGAAACAAAGGGCATTCTTCAATATATTTTTGGTTACCTGAAAGATTTGATATACTCCTCCTTTTATCCATATTATTTATTCTTATAATAGTGTAAGCTTGAATATAACTTGAAGTTGACACACATTGAGCACATTCAATTATTTCTTTTATTTTGTCTTCTTCTATTGGAATAGTTTTAAATTTTCTAACTGATCTATGTGATTTTAATAGATTAACTATATCATTCATAAACTAACATCCCTTCATATTTCTTAATTTATAGGGTTTTAAGTTCAACTAATAACTTATTCTTGCCTGAAAATGTCCAGAAACCGACATTTTCAAACAAGAATAAATTAAGTTTCCTATAAAAAACCCTATGTTTCAAGTTTACCACCCTAAATATAAATTTAACAGTAGTTACCTTTCTCCCATATAATTTCCTTGAGGATACTAAATATAAAAAAATATAAAAAGTAAAAAACTATGGATACTTTCTTTCAATATCCATAGTTTATTTTAATACCTTCTATAAATACCAGTCCCCCTACTTCCCATAAGAATCATAGCTATAATTCCCAAAATAGCGGCTATCAAAGCGATTATTAATATAATTGCAATAATTAAAAAAATAAAATAACTAAAAAAGTAAAACCCGATCCATATTATTGATAAACCTACTATACCAATTAAAATTCTAAAAGCTAAAGGTATTTCTTCTATCTCTAGGGCATGAATTATTGTCATAACACCTAAAAAGCAAGCAGATGCAAAAGCAATTAAAACAAGTATGGTGTCTTTTAAATACAATAGTGGATAATTGATGTAGTATCTTATAAATTCAATTATATTTTGTGTTCTTGGAAGTTTCGATATACCACTTAAGGAAAGATAACTAAATAATATAGTTAATACTATTAAAATAATATATGTAGGTTTTGATCTAAATAAATAATAAGTTCTCATCAATCCTCATCTCCAATATTTCTCTTTAAATCATATGTACATAAGCTTATAAATATTTTAATAAAACTATATTTATGGAATAAAAAAGCACAAGATTATTAAAATTATAATCTTATGCTCAAATATTTCTTTATTTTACTTGTTCTATAGTATACCCTTTTGATTGTAAGTCTTTAAGTATTCCATCCTCTCCACTAAAATACTTAGTTGGAAGTGCCACAAAGTAATTTTTCTTATCTTTTAAATAGCCATCAATTTTTTCTGAATATTCTTTTTTATATTTTGAATCGATAGAATTCTGAAAATTACTAACAATATCATTTAATTTTTTATAATTTTCTTCTTCTCCTGCTGGAACAATATATTTATCATTTAGCTTTTTATTTATATCTTCAATATCGCCCTTCTTCCAGGCATCTATTAAGTTTAAAGTTTTATCTGTATTCTTATCACTATAATATTTTAAAAGCCTTAGTGATGCATCAGCAACCTCATCAGGAGCATTTCCAACCTCTTCAATTAACTTATATTTATCTGTAAGTTCTATTATTGGTAATTTATTTTGACTTGCACTATAAATAATATATCTATTAGGTGAATAATTTAGGTTTTCTTTATATTGATTTATAAATGAATCAATAGCATTAACTGCTAGAATTTGGGGTTTCTCAGTTTTTAATCTATCATAAGGTTGATTAGATTTAGTTATCTGTTCAAAAAGTTTAGTTATCTCTTTATAACTTTCCACTGCCTCACCTGAAACATGTTTTTCTATATTATCACCGGATTTTAAGGTAACAATACTCATTAATTTTGTTGAATCTACTTTGTCTAAATCTGCATTTATTACTATGCCTTCTGATTGTTTTATAGCATCTTCAACTTTTGAATTTAATGGGTACATGTCTTTAGTTCCATATTCAATAGTTCCATAAAGATATATTCCTTCATCTCCACTTGATATTTTCCACATTGGGCCAATAATATTTTCTGATGCTTTATCATCAATTTTATTAAATGCTGGCATCTCTCCCCCTGTCAGGGTCCGTTGTGTGCCAGCACTTGGACGACTTGAATTTGCTGCTATTAATATTACTACACAAGCTAATATAGTAAAAATAGCAAATGCTTCTTTTTTCTTATATATTTGATAGTCTGGAGATTTCTTTCTTACTACAAAATATGAGATTGTTACAGCTATTCCTGCTATAACAATAAAGTATATGATAGTATTCCCTGCAACCTTAGGAAACATAGTCGCTATAATACCCATAAGTAATTCATGAATACAATATACCCACAAGCTCATATCTCTAAATAATTTTGATTTTCTTTCATTTATGCTTATATTTGAATTTAATAATCCAATAAATATAAATGGTACTAGTATTATTAATGAAACATACATATTATGATCACTTGGAATATTATTAGTTATAAGTAAATATGCCTCTACTCCGAATATAACTGAAGACAACAATATAAATACTGCTGCTTTCTTAATTTTTTCATTTAATTTGTATTTATTAATGATAACTCCTAAAGTTATAAAAGGTACTCCAAAACATAAACCATTTCTTGTTCGTACAAAAATACTATTATATGCACTTACTATCTTTTCAAATGGTGAGCCTAAAATTAAACCATAATAGGTATCTCCAAGTAGTCCTATTGCATAAACAATTACACTTAATATTATTAAACTCTTTACCCAATTTTTTCTTAAGAATAGTGCTACAACTGCAATAGATAAAATTAATGCTGGCAAATACCACAAGCTTGGACTAATTCCGTCAAATAGGATATCCTTAATTATTAATTCTATGCTACTATTTCTTTGCTTTATAAAATTAAATAGTAACACACCATAGGCTAAAGAAAATCCTAAATAATAAATTAGTATTCTCTTTAGATACTTTATTAAATATCCTTCTTTGCTATATTTTTCATAAATGAAATATCCTGTTGTTATAAAAAAGAATGGTACAGCTATTCTAGCTATTACAAAGCTCAATGTAGCACCTGGAACTTCTCCTAAGGAAAAAAGTGCTGAAGTGTGGATTGTAATTACTAAAATTGCACAAGCAAGCCTCATAATATTTATACTATCATATGTTTTTTTAGTGTTTTCCATATCATCTACCCCCCATAATACATTAATACTAGTCTCGTCTTGATATTTTGTCAATTTAGGAAGCTCACCCAAATACTACTAATTAAGGTTGTCTATACCTCTTACCCTTTTATTCTCTTCGCTTCGCTTTGCTTTTCTTTTGTATTCGTTTATTTTCTTACTTTACAATCTTCTGCCATACATACAATGTAATTTTCTTTCTTCACAAATTTATGGCGTCCAATAGAAAATAGTTTTTACCTATTCTCTATTGGACGCCATAAATTTTTATTTTACTTGCTCTATTGTATACCCTTTATCTTGTAACTCCTTAAGTATTCCATCCTCTCCACTTAAATATTGAACTGAAACTTCTACAAAATAATTCTTTTTCTCCTTAATATATCCGTCTATCTTCTCAGTGTATTCTTTTTTAATTTTTAAAGTACAAGCATTATCATACTGGGTTATTAAATTATTTAATCTTTCAAAATTTTCCTTTTCTCCATCTGGAACAATATATACATCATTTAACTTATTATTTATTTCTTCTAGATTACCAGTTTTCCATGCATTTAATATATCTAAATTTTTTGACATATTATTTTCGTTATAATATTTTAAAAGTTTTAATGATGCATCTGCAACTTCATCTGGAGCATCAACAGAATTCTGAATACTTGTATATGGGTCTGTAATTTCAATTATCGGTAATTTATCCTTATTAGCTCTATATAAAATATATAGGTTTGGATAATATCTTACATTATCCTTATAAGTCTGAATATATGTGTCAATACAATTCATAGCTAAATAGCTAGGTTTTATAGGCTTTAATTTTTCATAGTCTATTTTTGTATTTAATATTTTTTCAAACTCTTTTATCTTATCTTTATATATATCTATAGCTTCCTTTGAAACGTGTTTTTCATAAGTATCACCTTGTTTTAAAATAATCATATTATTGACCTTGCTTGGATCAATTTTATTAGGATTTGCTTCTACCACTAACCCTTCTGACTGCTTTATTGCATCTTCAACCTTAGGACTCAATGGGTACATATCCTTAGTTCCAAAATTAACAGTACCATAAAGATAAATTTTTTCATCATCCTTTGATATCTTCCACATTGGTCCAATTATATTTGAAGTTGGAGCTTTCTCATCTATTTTGTCAAAAATTGCAGTTGCCCCTCCACTTGCTGTTGCTTGTGTGCTTGGGAGTTTTGAATTTCCTGCAGCTATTATAATTACAGAACAAGCTAGTATTGCTGCTACTATAAATCCTTCCTTTTTCTTAAATGTTTGATAATCTGGAGATTTTTTTCTAACTGCTATATATGCAATTGTGACACTAATACCTGCTACTACTAAGAATAAAACAACTGAATGCATAGCTACTTTAGGTGCGTACTTCATAATTGTTATCATAACCAATTCATGTATACAATATATCCATAAGCTCATATCTCTAAATAGTTTAGACCGTCTTTCACTTATACTAATCTTTGAATTTAATAAACCTATAAATATAAATGGTACAACTAATGCTAATGAGATATACATATTATGGTCAATTGGTATATTATTTACTATTAGTAAATATGCCTCAACTCCAAAAGTAACTGAAGATAGTATTATAAATAATATAGATTTTTTTATCTTATCATTTAAGTTATATTTATTAATAAGTATACCTATAGTTAAAAATGGTACTCCAAAGCAAACCCCATTTCTTGTGTGTACAAATATGCTATTATATCCATTAACAATATTTTGAAGGACTGTTCCTTCAATTAATCCATAATAAGTGTCTCCTAATAGTCCAATTGCATATACAATTACACTGAGTAGCATTAATCCTTTTACCCAATTTTTTCTTAAGAATAGTGCCACAACTGCAATTGATAAAATTAATGCTGGTAAATACCATAAAGTTGGACTGAATCCATCAAACAAAAAGTCTTTTATTATTAACTCTAAGCTATAATTTCTTTGTTTAATATAACTAAACGCTAAAATTGTATAGGCAAATGAAAATCCTAAGTAATAAATAAATATCCTTTTTAAGTATTTAAATAAATAACCCTTCTGATTAAATCTTTCATAAAAAAAATATCCTGCAGTTATAAAAAAGAACGGTACTGCAATTCTTGCAATCCCTAAGCTTAAGGTCTCTCCTGGTATTTTCCCCAAATCATAAAGTGCTGAAGTGTGAATTGTAATAACTAAAATTGCACATATCACCCTCATAATATTAACACTGTCATAAGTTTTTTTAGTACTTTCCATTTTCTCTCTCCTCCTTATACCTTTTATATACGTATCTATTTCCCTTTTTCTGTCAAAGTTAAGAAAATAATTTTTTATATTTAAATAAACAAGTATCCTATGCATATTCTAAGTTAAACTAGTAATACTAGTGTTGTAAGTATTTTAAATTATTGTGCACTATACTTATTACATGTTCAAACTCCTAACTAAAAAAGCCATAAGTTAAAAGTTTTAACTTATGGCTTTTAAAATTATATATTTAACCAATCGGCTTTTTGTATGTATAAAAATAGCTAATACCTACTTCGTCATTCCCATAAACATTCCTAAAAAGTATGGTATCAACCAAACTAACCAAACAAAAATACTAAATTTATGGAACACTTTTTTTCTTTTAATATCATCTTTATAAACTACCCATGCTGCCCAACCTGCATGTAATAACATAAGGATTATGGCTAGCATTCCTGTTATACTATGTATATTTTGAGCAAAATCAGATTTAATCTGCACTTGTCCACTATTTGCAATATTAGTCATAATGGTAGTACCTGTTATATCAAAAAATAATCCCACCCAGAAAACAATAACCTGACTCTTTTTTAATACTTTTGTTTTTCTCTCCCAGAAGACCCCAGTTGTATAGAAAATAAGGGCTGCTGTTATAGCTATAATTGCAATTATTAATTTAAAATCCATTACTATATCACTCCCCGCGTAAAATATGTGTTCTATACCAGTATACTCCAAATTCATTAATGTGCAATATAATTTTAGTTAATTAAATGTTGGAAAATTAAATTAGTTGAAATCATCATTTTCATACTAAATATTATAAATATTTCCTGGTAAATATTTACTTTAAGGTGTAAAAAAATAGGTATTCACCCTAATGAATACCTTATATAAAGGAGATCTACGAAAAAAAATAAAACTTATTACAAACTTATTATAAAATTTGAATATGTCATTTCTGTGACACTATAATGATAAATATGTACCTTAAATATAGTTTTTTATGCGTTCCTAACATTCCATTAATCTTCTTTTTTGCTCCATCGCCATCAACTTATCTAACTCTTGGCTCTTTACTAGTGTCCTACAATCGTTTATCCCATACATATCAATAGCTTCATGTACTTCTTCACGCTTTTTTTCTATTAACAAACTTAATTTTTTCATGTTGCTACCTCCCAGGTGTCTATTTAAAACCTCTATAAAATTATAATTTCACTCAGAACGATATAACTTTATACTAAATAATTATGCTTTATATATTTCGATATAAATTAGAGTATATATTAAGGTAGTAATTATATATATTATAAAGTCTATTATAAAAGAGAAAAATTTTTCTTCAAAGTTCTATATTATATATATCGTTTTTCATTCTTAAAAATATACTATAAATTTACATAAAAGTATAGCATATCATTACAAACTATTTTATTCCTTAAATACAAATAACTTAAAAAGAGCTGTATTGCTACAACTCCTATAACTTGTTTCATTGTAAAAATTTTTCCTTTATACTAAATGTAATTCCTTCATCTTTCATTAACTTCGGTATATTTTCTAAGTCATAATAGATAAATATTAATCCATAATAATACCTTAACTTGTCAGTAAATCTATTTTCTTCTATTTCTTCTGGTAATATATCGAGTAATATATGGATTGCTAACATTAGTATTAATCTTTCTTTTATTATATTCTTTTGTTCCTCTTCGCTTATTTCTTTATTATTTTTTATAGGTTTAATTACTGCTGCAAAATGCACAGGAGAAAGATATAAATTTCCTAGCTTAATAACATTGTTAGTATTAATAGTACTTATTTCTTGAATTTCAGACTCTTTCATTAATGGCAAATAATTATCTATTAACTTGGAATATGTTTTTATTACTTTATTTATTTTATTTTTATTATAGTCTTGTTTCTTTTTAAAAACTTTTTTTCTTTTTTTACTAACTGGCATTTCACAACTCTCCTTTCTCCTATATTTATATGTATATTTTAAATACTCGTGAATTTTTATTACTATAAAAATAGAAAGCATATATCAACCGATATATGCTTTCTATCCTATTTAAATAATTTAACTCTTTCTTCAATTGGATTATAATTTTTTTCTCCTGGTACTGAAGATGG
Organism: Clostridium sp. YIM B02551; assembly: GCF_022324735.1. NCBI lineage: Bacteria > Bacillati > Bacillota > Clostridia > Eubacteriales > Clostridiaceae > Clostridium > Clostridium sp. YIM B02551. The sequence continues at coordinate 130,624 of NZ_JAKGTF010000014.1, forward strand.
TTTTCCGAATGGCATCTGTGCAATAAGTTTCCAATTCTCTGGTACACTCCACTCTTTCTTTACATCGGATTCTATTAGTTCATTATAGTGCTGTAATGAAACTCCAAATCCTTCTATCTCTAAAGCTGTCCAAATGACATATTGATGCATACCATTTGATTGTTGAGCCCATACAGGAAAATTATCTTTATACAAAGAGAATTGATTCTGTAGTGATTCTATTACGCTATTATCTTCAAAATAAAGAATTGTTCCATATCCATTTTTAAAAGAATTTATTTTCTCTTCAGTTGAGCTAAATTGATCCTCTGGAACTATTTTTCTTAGTGACTCCTTTGTAATGTCCCACAATCTATCGTGTTGTTTATTAAGTAGTATTATTATTCTAGTGCTTTGAGAGTTAAATGCAGAAGGTGTATGCATTACTGCGTGCTCAACTACCTCTTTTATTCTCTCATCAGCTACAACAGTTTCCTTTGTTATTCCATAATATGAACGTCTTTTTTCAACTGCATTATAAAAATCATTATTCATTTAAATTACCTCCGTTTATCATTTATAATATAAATTATTAACTTACTTTTTGATATTTACTTTAATTAAATTATTACACTATTTTCTCTCTTCGTCAAGATATATTCTCCTCAAAAATATTAAAAATATGTGAATTAACTTACTTTTGTATATTAACTTGACATTTATAAGCTACTTGTTATATTATAGCATTATAGGTAATTTTTCTAATACATTATATATACATAGGGGGAACATAAATGTCAGAATTAAAAGAAATAATAGAGAATAGACGTTCAGCAAATAATTTTATTGAAGGTGTTAAAATACCCGATAGTGATTTTAACGATATTTTTGAGCAATTGAAACTAGCTCCTTCTTGCTTTAATATTCAGCATGCTCATTATTTGGTGATTACTGATACTGATAAAAAGGAGGCATTAAGAAAGGCTGCATTTAATCAATATAAACTTCATACTGCTTCTGCAGCTATATTGGTACTAGGTGATAAAGAGGCTTACAAAAAGGCTGATAATATTTATTCCGGAATGCTTAACTTAGGTATTATGAGTAAATTGGATTATGATAATATGCTTAGAGATATTGATAATCTATATGAAAGCAGAGGTGATGCATTTAAGTATGATGAAGCCATAAGAAATGCATCTCTTTCTGCAATGATGTTCATGCTTATAGCAAAGGATAAGGGTTGGGATACTTGCCCAATGATTGGATTTAATTCAGATGAGGTTCGCAAGTTATTTAATATTCCAAACAATCTTGAAATTGCACTTCTCATTACAATGGGTAAAGAAGATACATCAAAACGTAGATTAAGAGGTTACAGAAAGCCTGTAGGAGAATTTGTTAACTATAATGGCTTTTAAAATGAAATAGGGTGCTTTCTGCACCCTATTTTAATGAAATTCATCTATTTTATTATTTGCTCAAAAACGTCTTTGCTATTTACATCTGTCTTAAGTAAATTCTTATCTTTTAACCATTTTATATTTCCATCCCAATTAGCTTCATCCTGAGTTAGAAAATCTCCACTTTTATCTTCCATCAATGGTAAAAGAATATCTAAACTCTTCTTTTCTACATCTGAATCAAGAGGGAAACTCTTATCTTGCGCTTTTAACACTAAATCTAATGCTTTATCAGGATTCTTTTTAGTATAATCAAATCCTTTCTTAACAGCATTAAGGAACGCTTGTATTTTTTCATTATCGTTCTTTATAGCATCATCATTAGCTACAAAAGTTAATTCATAATTGTTTGGAACACCATAATCGGATGGATTAAATGTAACTAATTCAACTCCATCTTTTTCTAGTAGTATCTTCTCATGATTTATATATCCACCTATTATTGCATCTACTCTTTTAGATTGAATAGAACTCATTAAATCATAACCTACATCTACAAAATCGATTTTAGATGAATCTCCCCCAGCCTTTTGTACCATTGATTTTACAGTTTCTTTATCTATGTCAAATGAGGCATAACCTACTTTTTTTCCTTCTAAATCTTTTAAAGTTTTAACTCCTGAATCTTTCCTTACCATCAATTGATTTAAAGAACTTCTAACTATAGCTCCTACTGACTTTACTGGAATGTTTTCTCCTCTTGCTAATATTATTTGTTTAGGATAACTAATTGCAAAATCAGCTTTATTAGCAGCTACTAATTTAATTCCGTCATCAGTTCCAGCTGGTGTTATCAAGTTAACTTTTAATCCAGCTTCTTTAAAATATCCTTGTTCTTCTGCTGCATATAAAAATGCGTGAACAGCATTCGGATACCAATCTAAAAGAACATTAACTTCTTTTAAATCCTTACTTGTACTTTGTTCTTCCTTTTTACTACATGCTGTTAATGCTAAACTAAATAGCATAACAATTGCTAAAATAATACTAAATCTTCTTAATTTCATAGTTACTCTCCTTTATTCCTTTTCTATATTTTAATAAAACTCTTTCTAGCAGAACTCCTACTGAAAATAGAAGTAATCCTAGAAATGATAAAACAACCACTCCTGCAAAAACTGAATCAGATTGTAGCATTCCAGCTACTCTCTTTACATAAGTTCCTAGTCCTTTTTCTGCTCCTAACCATTCTCCTATAGTTGCGCCAGCTATGCTATATGTTGCAGCAATTTTGAAACTACTTAGAAAATTTGGCAATACTGAATTCATATGAAGTTTCATAAATATTTGAATTTTGCTCCCTCCTAAGGCCTTTAGTACATCTTCTAAATCTTTGTCAACACTATTTAATCCATCCAATGTACTTACAACGATAGGGAAGAAGCAAAATAGTATTACTACAGCAACCTTTGACCATATAGTATATCCAAACCACATAACCATAATTGGTGATAATGCAATTGTAGGAATTGTTTGAGAGAAAATTATAATTGGATATAATGTCTTTCCAACCCCTTTTGACGCATAAATTGAAAAAGCACAAAGTATTCCTATTACAACTGAAATTACTAACCCCAATAAAGCTTCTCCTAAAGTTACTAATGAATGACTATATAGAAGCTCTCTTTGGGTATATAGTGCTTTTATAACATTCGAAAACTTAGGCAAAATAAACTTTGGAACGTTAAAATATGGTACTAAGTATTGCCAAGCTAATATAACTAAAATTGCAAAAATCAATGGGAATATATTATTTCTAAGCCTGTTCATTTACATTCCCTCCTTTGATTCTTCCAGCTTATCTAAGATGTTTAAAATTTGTCTTTTTAACTCAATAAATTCATTTGTTAATGTGGTTTCATAAGTTCTTGGTCTTTTAATATTAACTTCAATGGATTTAAGGTTTTTATAAGGTAATTCTGTACAAATTAGTATTCTGTCTGACAAAAGCAATGCCTCTTCTATATCATGAGTAATCATAAATACAGTATTTTTTTCCTTTTGGCATAATTCTAGTAACCAAGCTTGCATTTTCCTTCTTGTTAGCGCATCAAGTGAAGAAAAAGGCTCATCTAATAGAAGTAATGATGGATTATTTACAATTGCTCTTAAGAAAGATGCTCTTTGTCTCATTCCTCCTGATAATTCATGTGGGTATAGATTTTCCGTTCCTTTTAGATTAAAGCTATCAAAATATGTAACTGCCTTTTTTCTTGCTTCTTTTTTTGAATATCCATTTAGTTCTAGACCTACTGCAGTATTATCTAATATTGTTCTCCAAGGCATTAAGCAGTCTTTCTGAGGCATATATCCGATAATATTTTTACTATTATTATTTTCTAACTCTATACTTCCCTTAATAGGCTTCAGTAACCCTAGTATTAGTCTAAACAAAGTACTTTTGCCGGTTCCGCTAGGAGCAATAATAGTTACAAATTCATTTTTATTAATGTTAAAAGATAAATCTTCTAATATAAGCTTGTCTGCCTCTCTATATTTAAAAGATAAATTATTAATTTCTAATGCCTTCATTTAAATTACCCAACCTTCTTTTTTGTAACATGCATCCCAAAACATATATTCATATTTTGACGATAGGATGAAGATTTCTTCTAATTTCTTAAGCTGTCTTTCTGGAAGACCTTCTGATACTTTATCCATTAAATTGATGCACCAATTAACTTCATTATTATACTCTTCACTAGCATAGGTTAAAATCCATTCCTTATAAAGCTCATGCTCTAAAGCCTTATCTTTTTTTGCTAAGCTTTTACCAATAAAGCTATAACTCCACATACATGGTAGTAAAGCTGCAACGAGTTCAGCTAATGTTCCTTCTGTCGCTACTTGAAGCATAAATTTTGTGTATGACAAATTAATAGAATTAGGTTTAGTATCCTCAAGTTCTTCCTTCGTTATGCCAAATCTTTTAGCGAATTCTATATGCCCATCCATCTCTATACTTACAATATCATTTGCACATTTAGAAAAGTTCTTCATGTCTTCTAAGGAATCAGCTTTAACCATTCCTAGTGCAAAAAGTTTTATATAATCGATTAAATAAACATAATCTTGTTTAATATAAAAACAAAACTTGTCCTCGTCTAAAGTACCGTTACTCATATCTTTAAGAAATGGATGATCTAAGCATGCATCCCAAATATATTTCCCCTCTAAGTACAATCTTTCAGAAAAGCCCATAAAAAAACTCCTTTCAAACAGTATTAGGTATACCGATCGAAAAGAGTTAATAATCTAATAGAATATCTATATATGAATAGACTTTTCCCATATACTACTTACTCACTTCCCTTCGCTGGCATTACCCAGTGCAGGTTTAAAGGGTCTGAAAAATTTCATCTCAGCCATTACAGCTCCCCTAGTGCACGCTAAAATTTTACCTCTTAATGATTATAATGTCAATATTCATAATTCTTTTAATTTTACTTTTTATAATTATAAGCGCTAATAATTACGTCTATTTACTCATTTATTCTAATATAATTGTATAAATTAATTATTTTGGAGATATTTAAATTTATGAATATATTAGATTTGCCTGGGCAACCTTCAAATCCAACAAATGAACAAAGATATTCACTAATAAGAAGTGATCTCGCTAAAGTTGGACGTGAGGAAGATTTTAATAACATTATTAGTTTATTAGGTCCCCCTCCTAATATCTTAAACTATGCTTCTCCTGGTTCCCTTAAAGGAAAGAATGTGGGCATAATTGGCGGAGGACTTGCAGGAATGTCTTCTGCTTTTGAACTTAGAAAATTAGGATGTGATATCACCATATTTGAAGCTAGAAATAGAATTGGTGGTAGAGTTTTTACTCATTATTTCGATGATGAAAAGAAGATTTATGGAGAATTAGGAGCCATTAGAATTCCTGTGACTCATGAAACTACCTGGCACTATATTAATCTTTTTAGACTCCATACCTATCCTTTTATTCAATATAATCCTAATGCATTTTTATATATTCTTAATACTAGGCTTAGAAATAAACCTGAGGAAATACAGAATGTTCTTTATCCTAAATTTAACTTAACTCCTAAAGAACGAAATACTCCTTGGCCTGAGCTTTATAATTATGCATTTAATTCTCCTATAAAAACTTTACCACCTAATATTAGAGCTGAATTATTAAAGATTCTTCCAGTTTATAATCCTAAGTATATTCCTTTATTAAATATTAGTGTACGTCAAAATCTTGAACTTTTAGGACTTAGTAATGAGGCTATACAACTATTAACAAGCGTTGATGCATTCTCTGGTTCTTTAATTGACGAGGCTTATAATGAAATATTACAAGAAAATTATCCAATTTTCTTTCAGCACTTATATAGAATTGATGGCGGCAATGTAAATCTACCTTTAGCATTCTACTATTCCCTATTGTCTCAAAAGCCTAAAGAATATGACAATATACCTAATGAGGCTTTAGGAACTGTAAATTGGATTGGGGGATACTGGGTATCAGGAATTCATAAAAACGAGGCTGGTGATAAAGTTATAATTACTTATAAAAATAAGGAAGTTACTGAGACTTTAAATGAATCCTTTGATTATGTTGTATGCGCTATTCCATTTAGTACACTAAAAACTGTTGATACTGACCCAGTATTCTCAAATAGAAAAATGGAAGCAATAAGAGAAATTGCATATGTAAATGGTCATAGAACTATATATTTATGTAAAAAGCGTTTTTGGGAAGAAGATGCGGATTATGGAAGAATTAATGGAGGTATTTCCTATTCCGATGGTCCATTAACCACAACCCTATATCCTTCAGATCATATTAATAATCCAAATCCTGATGAGCCTGGGGTATTAGTAGCTTCATATAACTTACATATGGATGCTACAAGTATTGCAAATATAAGTGAACCTATTCATAATGACATAGTCTCAACTGAACTTGAAAAACTTCATGGGTTACCCAAGGGATTATTAAATTCTACTGTAGAAAAATCAATGTATATTTCATGGGGCAAGGAAGAATGGTCTAGGGGTGCGGTTTGTCATATGAATCCCGGACAAAAAAGAGTTTTTTCATATGATATTTCAAGGCCTGAATATAATAACAGGATATTCTTTGCAGGTGAACATGCTTCCGTCTCTCACGGATGGATGCAAGGCTCCTTATATACTGGAATGCAAGCAGCAAATCAATTAGCATATTATGCAAATGCTGAAAAGCACTCTATTTAATGAGTATTTTTTATTTTAATAATTAAAGCCCTCTATAATAAAAATTAAAATGTACCCGTTGTAAAGGACAGTTTAAAAAAAGACTATATAGCAGACTTAAGAAGATGATTTCTGTA
>NZ_JAKGTF010000015.1:0-107529 GCF_022324735.1 Clostridium sp. YIM B02551
TTCTATTATACATAAAAGTACCCCATAGAATAGGCTTTTTTAAATTGTCTATTCTATAGGGTACATTTTAAAAAGCTAGTAGGACGTGTCTTTTTTATGTTTTCAAAAGGGAAAGAAAGGGAGAATGGCGAAATATATAAGCTGGGGAATTATTAAATGGGTATTTGAAGAAAATCTTGGAATAGGAAGGAGATAAAAATGAAACTATTAATATATGAATCAGCATATAGACTATTAGATTTTGATAAAGGGGAGTTTGATAGCCATGAGAGTTATATTAAAAATATTGCTGATATTATACAGTGTTTTACATGCAATTCTGTAATATTATTTCCGATTCAAGAGAAGATTTTTTATGATGAAGAATATGAGTTAAATCGTACATTTATAAAAGAGAGAATACAATTTCGTAATAATTTTTGGATGTATAATATTCCTATAGATGACAAAGAGTCTCCTAATATAATATGGTATGGAGTACGAAATGCGAAGGAGGTAATTGAAGTACTTGAATTTAGCCATGATTTTGATTGTGCAATCGTCAGTGAAAATAGTAAGATTGAAGAAGCAATTTATTTATTGAATTTTAATGAAGATGATGAGTTTAATAGCTTAACTATTCGAGAGAAAAATGAAGGTGACTTTATTAATAAAATTGTTCCTAAACTTGAAAAGTTATTTAATGAGAAAATTATAATGGAATAGTAGAGATACGAATACCATCATCTCCAATGCTATGCCGTCTGTAATTCTGTATTCAGAGCTTATGCATGTATTCCCGTAAGGTTGAAAATTTATAAAGGAGAATTTATATTTATGAGATATTTTACAATAGAATTAAGAGATAAATTGAGTAATACTCTGAATAAAGATTATGAGAGTTACGAGAAGAATTGGTATGAAAATTTAAAAAGGTATTGGGAAGATTTTGAGAAATATGAATCTAGATTTCCTAAAAGTTTTTCAAATCAATATAAAAAACATGCTTTTCACGATTTTATGATTAGGCATATACATTTAAATGAAGTTGAGCTTAAAAATAGAATTAAGTATAATGCAGAACTGTTAATAGAAGATGGTAATGAAAAATATGTAATAATATATGAAGATGTTTCAAAATATGACATTGCAATAGATTCATTAGACTATGATACAGCTATCTTTCTGTATAGTGAATTGTTCCCTCTGAGCACTAACGGATTTTCACATGAAATAATATGTGGCAAAAAAAATCGAATATATATTGAATTTAAAAAATTAAAATTTAAAAAAGTAAAATAGGATAAATACAAGTCCAAACATTTGCTAATAAATGTTTAGGTATATATAAGAATATTAAGAAAAGAAGAGTTGATTTTATGGATTTAGCCTTCTTTCTATCATTAATTAAAAGTAGAATATATTGTGGTTCAAAATAAATTAATGTATAAAATGTTTTACGAAATAAACAAAGAAGTACTTAGTCTAAGCTAGGTACTTCTTCTTTTAAATAATAAATATATTCTTAATATTATAGAGTAAGATTTAACGGGTGTGCATCACTTCAATATTTACTATATCGAAGATAAATAGCGCTTATAAAAAGCTTTAGGAATCTAACAGTAATACACTTATAATACACAAATGCTATGTTAATCAGCTTATTTAAAGTACTTACAGTTGCTATTGAAGAAAGTCTGAACAAATAATTTAATTAGTATAAGTTAAATTAAAAATACAAGGCACGTTTTATTAGTGAAAAGCTAGTAGGACGTGTCTTTTTTTGAGTTTACGAAAGGGAAAGTATAGGGGATGGCGAAATATATAAGCTAGAGAATTATATTCAAAGAGAAACTGAAGATAAGGAGGCTTATTTGATGAAGTATTATTCAATGAATTATGATATGGATAGGTATGAAAGAAATGGGGTAATGGCTTATCATGGAGAATTATATGGGGTAGGACAATATGATGTAGGAATGGGTAAAAGCATTACTAATTGGGATGAAAGAATTACATTTGAATTAAAAGATGGGAATGAAATGGCTGATTATATATGGAATAATTTAGGATGGCTTATAGTTTCAAATAAATTTAAAGAAGCTATTGCAGGAGCTAAAATGGCTGGCATACAATTTTTACCGGTAGTTATAAATGATATAAATGGAGAAAGTTTAAAGGATTACTATGTGGTTAATATAACTAATCTAGTTGATGCAATAGATATGGATAGGTCTGAATGTTTTAAAATAATGGATGATTTATATTCTTTTATATCAGTAGTGCTGAAGAAAAATGAAATAGAAGGATTTGATATATTTAGAGTAATGGGTAATGAAATTTCAGAGTTTGTATCTGAGAATTTTGTAAAAATTATAAAAGAAAATAAACTAGCTGGGTTCGCTTTTAGAGAAATAAAAGTCATATAGAGTAAAGAAATGGGTGAGTATTTTGGATTTTAGCTTAGGTGAAGGTTATGATTTAATATGTAAGGTAGTGAATTCTGGAGTAAGTGTAAAGCAAGGTATGGAGGCGTTAATAAAGTATTCTAATGATTACAGCAATAATATGAGTTGGAAGAATGTATTAGAATTGGACTTTGATAATGATGAGAAAAACTTATTAAATTGGCTAGAGCAGGTACTTAAAGTAGAGCCACCTTCTAAAGACATAAAAAAACTTTGGTTTGGATTGTTTGACGGAATTTATGATGGAAATGAACAATGTATTTTATATATTTCAGGAAGTAGTATAGAAAGTAACGAAGACATTGAAGAGTTAGATTTTGAAGAAGAGTATTTACCAGATGATAGATACGCTGATTCTAAAATTTTATATCAAATATCAAGCATTCTTAAGACACAGGATAAAGAATCTAAATATATTGGTGAATATATTCTTTATCTAGGATATACTTGCTTAGTAATTCAAGATATATTTAAAAGAATAGATGAAAATATTTTAGATTGTTTAGATGAATCATGCAAAATAACAGTTGGATTTGATTCAGGTGATTATGTTGATTTAGGAATACTTAAGAATATTAGGATTCATTAAGATAACAATGAAGAATTAGGGAAAAAGTTATAGAAATGAACAAAGAAGTACTTAGTCTAAACTAGGTACTTCTTCTTATGAATAATAAAGATATTCTCAATATTATAGATTAAGATTTAACGGCATTGCATCACTTCAATATTTACTATGTCTAAAATGAATAGAGCTTATAAAAAGCGTTAAGAACCTTACAGTAATACACCTATAATACACAAATGCTGTGTTAACACGCTTGTTTCAAGCACTTACAGTTGCTATTGAAGAAGCTCTAGCAAAATAATTTAATTACTACGGGATTGAAATTAATTATTTATAAAGAAATATTATGGTATAATTTGTATATATTAAATTAATTTATGGAGGTTAGTTTAGTGAAAATAATTGAACTTGAGCCGGAGTTCATTTTAGACCAAGACAGTGAAATGGAGATTATACATATGGATGTAGGGTATAAAGATATTCCATATGGATTTTTTTATACTAAATATAAATATTTATCTTATGATTTTAATGGAAAAAAGATTGAAGATAAAAAAGACTATATTAGAACTAAATCTCTTTGGTTTGTAGATTTTAGTGATAAATCAAAGTACGAGGTTTTACCGTTTGGTGACTATGATATAAATGAAACAAGTATAATTGGAAACTATTTATACATTACAAAGATTATAGACAAAGATCAAGATGGAATACTTGAATATGACTATGATGGAGGAGATATTTATAGAATTAATATACACAATCTTCAAGTTGAATTTTGTTGTAACATTGAGCCATATAATTTTCATGGGTTTGAAGTTGCTACCGAACAGTTTTTGGTTTTTCGTTCTGAAGATCAAATTCCTGATACAGATGAAATTGTGTTTATTGATTTGAAAAATAAAACTAAAGCTATTCTTCTAAATGATTGGAATAAGGAATGTATGGATTATACATTTATTTTTGATGAATTTGGAACTCCTATTTATGTAATTACTAAAAGGTATGTAAATAAAGATGAAATTGGTTCAAGTAATGATAAACTAGGTTGTTTCAGTTGGACTAATTTCTTGAATAAACTTAAATGGAATAGTCTATAAAATATTATTACCAATGTCGCATTATTAAAAATGAAATAATTTAAATATTGAATTGGGATTAAGTAATTATAATTGTTTTTAGGGGGAAATACATGACAAGTATATACTTTATAAGACATGCTCAGCCAGACCATGATTGGGAAGAGGACAGAACACGTCCGTTAAGTGATGCAGGGATGATTGATTCCAAAAGAGTAACTGAATTTTTTAGGGAAATGGAGATTGGGTATTATATATCAAGTCCCTACAAAAGAAGCATTGATACAATAAGAGAAAGTGCAGATGGACATGGCATTAGTATTATTTTGGACGAAAGATTAAGAGAACGTGAAAGTGGCTTAAGTGGTAATAATATGGAAATGTTCAAAAGACGGTGGGACAACCTTGACTTTCACGAAGAATGTGGAGAGTCACTCAAAATGGTTCAAGAACGTAATATAAAAGCAATATTTGAAATTATAAATAATTATAAAGATGCGAATATTGTGATTGGAACACATGGTACAGCATTAAGTACAATTCTGAATTATTTTGAACCCTCATATTGCTGCGATGATTTTTTGAGAATGATTGACTTTATGCCATACATAATTCGCCTTGATTTTGATGGAATTAAATGCGTTGGAAAAGAAGAGTTATTGATAGTGAAAAAAGAATTTAAGGGTAAAAAGTAAATTTATTTTTAAAATAATTAAGTCTAGAATCATATAACTGCTTGTAGTTACACAAATAAAGAGAAGTATATTGTTAAGATTTCACAGTATCTAACAATCTACTTCTCTTTTTCATTGCTAATTATTTATCCTTAAGCTCATCAATATGAAGGGTATTATACCTAGCATTTCTAAGAGCTTTCACAATTCTTTGCAGAGGTGAGTCTGGATTATAATGTATGTTAAGTTTATTGTCATTTGTATCAAAATCAATATATTCTATTTCTATTGATGGATGGTAATAAAAACTTTTAAGTACATCAGGATTACCTTCATTAAATTTATCTATTATACGCTGAGTGTCTGAAACAGGATCTGATATACGGCCTAATGGAGTTGGAACAAATAGATGACTATCATCAGGCTTGTACACGTTATCTTTCTTTGAATAATCATATGGCTCGTATATAAACTGAAAATACTCGCTGATTATTTTCTTTTGCTCCATAGTCTCTCTATAATGAGGACTTTCGTAATATGAAATAGGAATATTTAAAGCACTAGCGGTGTCTATACCTTTTTCAATAACTGCTCGAGTTTCAGCTTCAGTATTATTTACGTCCTTTGACATTTCCTCACCTGTTCCACTTGCAGTGTTTCCAGATTGGTGCGAATAGCCATGTAGCCCAATTTCTCCACCTTTATTAATCATATAATCTAGTATATCTACAAAACCTACATTTGTTATATTGTCCTTTGTGAGTAAATCATTATCAAAATTTGAGGAAGGCACTATGAATCTAGGCATCCATGAAACATGAAACTTCATACCATTTGAATAAAGTAAATTTGACATGATTTTTATTTTTGTTTGATTTCTATCTACTATATTTGAATAACCGCAACCAAAATCTTCAAATCTCATTAGGGCAAATTTGTCACTAGATGGTATTGAAGACTTTTCAGGAGCTGTAACTTCATCTTGAATAAGATTAATTTTTTTATTTTGAAAATCGAATACAGCAATTAAATCGAAAAGCTTTTCTATATCAGATATTGAAATATAGAAAGTATTTTTGTAACTTATTAAATGACCTCGAAGACGTCCCTTTTTTGAGTTTTTTTCATATGAGTCTTCAGTTAAAGAAATTTTATTACTATTATTATATAAAGATAGAGATCCCTTTGAATTATCTAAATTATAATTTAATTTTTTTGATATAAAATCAAGGGGTATATAATATCTTTGAGATTTGAGTATCATTGGAACATCTGCAATGCTTGTCCCATCCAAAATGCTCAAACTTACATCATGAATTTCAGATATACGTCTGTCAGAAAATTTGATTTTGGGATTATAAGGACTCTTGAAGTTGTCCATTTGACGCAAATTTGAATAGGCATTTGTGTTTATTACAGTTCTACTGGTTCTAAAAAAATTAAAATAAGAAGTAATATTATATGCTATAAATAGAATTAAAATTAATGATGTAAAAGAAAAAATGAGTATTTTTAAATTCTTTGGCATATGTTTTATGCTCCTTTGATATTATGAATAAAACTAGTCTATTAACAAAATTATATCATTTTTTTTTTGTGAATTATATTTAATAAACATTAAATTTATGTTACAAATTGGGGAAATTTATTCATAATTTCAAAATAATAATATTAAAGATAGAATTTTATAAATATTTATACACTTCTTGGAAAATATAACAATACAAATTGTAAAAATATTACATAGAATATATATTGGTAAGAAAATGGTTTAAGTATAAATTAAAAATACAAGACATGTTTTATTAGTGAAGACTAATAAGGCATGTCTGTTTTTTATTTGCTTGTAAAGGGAACCAGTTATTCACTTTAAAGGTAAATTGTGAAGTATATTGTAAAATAATCGATAACATAGATAGTGAATTAAAAATAGAATTTATAAAACTGTTTGCCAATAAATGAAAGGAGAAGTTATTATGGAATTAATTTATTTAGGGATTTTGATGATTATAATACCTATATTAATATGGGTTATTTTAAAAGCAACATATAGAAGTATCAAAAGAAATGCTTATGGTAAGCTTATATTAAGTGTAAAGGATCATACATTTGCAATGGATATTTTTGCAGGAGTAATTTTCTTATTGATTGGAGGAAAAAATTTAATAGCTGTATTTATTGATGGAATGACATTAATTACTCCAGGTTCATATTTGATGATATTCTCACTGTGTTCAATTATCTATTTTGTTAGAGCAACATTTAAGATTGAGATAAGAGAAAATGGAATTCTATCAAAAAAAAGTGGTTGGACATGGGAAGAGGTAGAAAGTAGTTACATAAAAGAAACAAATAGCTCAGTAGTTATAACTTTTAAGTTTAAAGATAGTAGAAAAAAATCTACAAGTATTATGTTGCATAAAAAAGATAGGTTGGAAGTAGAGAGTGAGTTAGAAGAAATATTTACGAAAAAGTAATTGATAGGGATTTAAAGCCTCAAGATATAGATTATAATTCTCTTGGAAAGTATGGAAGTTTCACTAGGGATATTAGTAATGCTGTTATAAAATATAAGATTGATGCAGATGAGATTACAAAAGCTTATGAAAAATTTAATCCTAACGATATTTTTAGTGAGAAATATATCATGAATCCCGTTGAAGGTAAAAAATATATTCAAGATATCATTGATACGAATTTGAAATACGAGAAATCCGTAGACCAAGATATAGAACTATTGAATAATTCTGTGGAGAAATCTCCATTTTCTTCAAGAGATAAAGATCAAATCAGAAAAATTATTGATGGATTAGATAAGAGTACAATAAAGGATGCTAAATCAACTTTGACTAGTATAAATACTTTTTATTCAAAGGTTCAGTCCATCTATGATTATTTAGACAGCATAAAAGGTAGATATACATTTGAAGATAATACTATCGTGTTTAATTCTCAGCAGGATATGGACAAGTATGATGAGTTAATTAAAGAGATGAAAGCTAGCGAAAATGCTTTGAAATAGCATGGAAGCAAGGTAAGAAAAGTAAATTTAATTTAAATAATATACATAAAGAATACTTATTAGTTAGAAAATTTGATTAATGACTGATAAGTATTTTTTATCGCAAACTCACTTACATAATATGGTAAAATATTGTTATGATTAAATTATAAGGAGGGTAGAATTATGGTAAGTAAAATATCAGCTTCAAAAGGAAGTCAATACTGCTTGCAATGGTGTATGCTTAATGCCGAAAAGGAATTATCAGATTTAATATTATCATCTTCACCAAGTCTATTATCTTACACTAATTCCAAGGTTAAGTGGATATCTCCAATTTCTAATAATAATTTCTATGAGTATAGAGATGATTTTATAAGAGGTTTATCATTGAAGGACATTAATATATCTGAAACAGAAAAGAAGTTAAGAGAATTTTGGCCTAAGAATGGACCAAAGTGGGATGGACTTGGAGTGATAGAAGATAACGAAGGAAAGCAGGGAGTATTGCTTATTGAAGCTAAGGCACATGCAGATGAAACTAAATCAGATTTGAAAGCTTCATCAATGGAAAGTCTTAATATGATTGAGGAAGCCTTAGAAAATGTTAAGAGATATATGGGAGTAGACAAAAGCTGTAATTGGACAAGAAATTATTATCAATTAGGAAACAGATTTGCTTATTTATATTTTATGAATGAAGGTTTAAATATTCCAACTTGGCTAGTTCTTGTAAACTTTGTTAATGACACATCTTATATTGAGACAAGCCTTGAAGAGTGGATAAAACATTATAATCAAGTATATAGCAACATGGGGGTTAATAAAAATTGCAGACTTCTAGATAAAATTGTTCATGTTTTCCCTGAGACTTCAAATTTAAGCTTAAGGAAACAAGCAACTGTAAAGCCTTAAATTGTTAGGATTTAACCATATTACAATATTTCATATAACTATTTATTTAGAAAAATCCTTATTTTTAGTTTATTTAAGCTGAAAGTAAGGATTTTTACATTTCAAAATGGTTTATAAATTTATAAATTGGAATAATAAATTTAGATTTATATTTAGGAGTGATAGCTTTGAAAAAAAATGATTGCACAAATAATAGTAATGATTTAGAAGGAAAAAGTATAAATGCATATAGTTTAGCAGGTATAGGTGTTGGAGGCATAATAGGTGCTGGATTTTTTCTCGGTTCGAGCTTAGCAATAAATCAAGCAGGTCCTTCGGTAATCTTAGCCTTTTTACTTGGAGGATTAATTATGTCACAGGTTCTTGGAGCAATGACAAGTATAAGTATAAATAGGCCAACTCAGGGTTCTTTTAGAGTATATACAGAACAATATTTAGGAAGATTTATGGGCTTTTTATTAGGTTGGATAATCTTCATTTCAGGGGTATTTTCATTAGGATCAGAAGCAATTGCAACAGGAGTATTTTTAAAATACTGGGTTCCTAATGTTTCTGTATCTGTATTTGCTATAGTTTCATTAGCAATAGTTATAGTTATAAATACACTTGGTACTAAATATTTTGGATATATTGAAACAATAATGGCAGTATTAAAAATTATTGTACTATGTGCATTTATTGTTTTAGGGTCTATAACTATTATGAAAAATGGTATTGTTATTAAACAAAATCCTTTTAATAGCTTTCATGCATTTTTCCCAAATAACTTAAATGGTTTTCTACAGTCAATGTTAATAGTAATCTTTACATATAGTGGAATAAGTGCTGTTGCAATGGCAACTTCTGAGGTTAAAAAGCCATGTATTGAAATTCCCAAAGCCACAATAATCATGACTGTAGGAATAGTCTTTTTATATGTAGTATCAATGATTTTTATTGTTTGTACTGTAGATTGGAATTCTATTAATACTAATATGTCACCCTTTGTTCAGAGCATTAATAATATGGGATATTCTTGGGCTTCAACTTTAATTAACGGAGCAATATTAATATCAACATTTTCCGTAATGATAGGTACATATTATGCATGTGTTCAACTGGTGAAGTCATTATCAAAAACACAAACTATAAATAGTATAAAATTAAGCTCAAGTAAAATAGGTGCCGATATGTATCCATTAATTTTAACAGGAGGAGTTTCAATACTTGTAGTTTTACTGGCCTTTATATTAGGAACAAAACTATTTAATTATCTAATATCTTCATCATCATATTTTTCTTTTTTTAATTGGGTTGTTAATCTTATAACCTATATTACTTGGTTGAGAATGAGAGAAAAAAGTGAGATATATGATTCTCCACTCATAAAAGGCAAATTTGCTGCAATTTTAACAATTGTAATTATATTAATTTTATTTGTTTTGAGCTTAGGAGTGAACGATTTTAGAATAGGTTTTTATGTGGCCTTAGGTATATTATTAATTGTTTCAAGCTTATATAAACTTATTGAAAAGAATAAATAGCATACGTTTTCAAATTTTGAAAATGTATAGTTGTTTTTTATATTAGAATATATTTATAGAGTAAATAGAGCACATAATTGATTAAAGTATAAGATGAAAATTTAAGGGGGATTAAATAGCTATGTTAAAAAATAAAGATTTTCCAAAGGATTTTCTATGGGGAGCATCTACATCTGCTTATCAAGTAGAAGGTGCAAGCTTAGAATATGGTAAAGGCCCATCAGTTCAAGATGTAAAAGTTATACCTGATAATTTGCCTGATTTTAAAGTAGCTAGTGATCAATATCATCACTATAAGGAAGATATAGCATTAATGGCTGAAATGGGATTTAAAACATATAGATTTTCAATTTCTTGGTCTCGACTAATTCCAAAAGGAGAAGGTGAAGTAAATCCTCAAGGAATTGAATACTATAATAACTTAATTAATGAATGTTTGAAATATAACATACAACCTTTAGTAACAATGTACCACTTTGATTTACCAGCAGCTTTAGATGAAAAAGGTGGTTGGTCAAATCCAGAAACTGCAGATGCATTTGTTTATTTTGCAAAGGTAATGTATGAGAATTTTGGAGATAGAGTTAAGTACTGGTTAACAATAAATGAGCAAAACGTAATGGTATTAATGGGACACGTTATAGGAACCTTTAATCCAGAAGGTGTTGAAAATGTTCAAAAAGCATTATATCAACAAAACCACTATATGCTACTAGCTCAAGCAAAGGCTATGGTTTTATGTCATGAAATGCTTCCAGAAGCAAAGATTGGACCAGCACCTAATATATCTGCTGTTTATCCAGCTTCAAATAAGCCAGAAGACACTGAAGCAGCTAATACATTAAGTGCAATTAAGAACTGGATGTATTTAGACATGGCTGTTTATGGAATATATAATGCAAGAGTATGGAGTATTCTTGAAATGCTAGGTGCAACTCCTGAAATTCAAGAAGGAGATATGGAAATATTAAAGAAAGCAAAACCAGACTTTATTGCATTTAACTACTATAGTACTGCTACAGCAGAAGCTTATCCTATTGAGGAAGCAGAAGCAGCTGGAATTAAAGATCAACAATCACCATTCTCACTTCCAGGAGTATTTAGAGGAGTTAAAAATCCATACTTACCAAAAACAGAATTTGGGTGGGAGATTGATCCTATTGGATTCCGTAACACTTTAAATGAAGTTTATTCACGTTATCATTTGCCAATAATCATTACTGAAAATGGACTAGGTGCTTATGACAAACTAGAAGAAGATGGCACAATTAAGGATGATTATCGTATTAAATACTTACAGCAACATATAGAACAAATGCAACTAGCTATAAATGATGGAGTTGAGATGATGGGATATTGTCCATGGTCAGCTGTTGACTTAATATCAACTCACGAAGGCTTTGATAAACGTTATGGATTTATTTTCGTAAATCGTGGAAACTTTGATTTAAAGGACTTAAAGCGTATACCTAAGAAATCTTTCTATTGGTATAAAAAAGTAATCGCATCTAATGGAAAAGACTTATCAAATAATTAATTTTGCTAGTAAACTTTTAATATAGAAGGACCCAAAAAATGATCATGGTTTTTAGTAGTATATAAATACTCTAAAGACCATGATTTTTTTGTAGTATAATAAAGTATAAGTTTTAAATTGAGGGAGGACTTTTATGGGAAAACAAGCACTTTTAGTAATAGACGTTCAAAATGCAATAGTATTTGATAGGCCTTATGATATAGAAGAAGTTATTGGAAATATCAAAAAGTTAATTGAAGCTAGTAGAGAAAATAATATTGAGGTAATCTATATTCAACATACTGAAGAAGAGGGCGAATTTGCAGCTAACTCAGAAGGATGGAAGATCTATTGTGAAGTAGCTCCGGCTATAGGTGAGAAAGTAATACGTAAAAACTATAATTCTGCATTTAGAAAGACAAGCTTAAAGGAATATCTTGATAGTAAAGGAATAGAGGAATTAATCATGGTAGGCTTACAAACAGAATTCTGTTTTGATACCAGCGTAAAAGTTGCCTTTGAGTTTGGATATAAACTGATTATTCCAGAAAAAACAAACTCAACCTTTGATAATGGAAATATCTCAGCAAAGGATTTATATGAGTATTATAACTATAGAATATTTAATAATAGATTTGGAACTGTTGAGAGTATAGATAAGACTTTGGAGAGAATTTATAAATGAAGGGAAAATTCAAAGGATTAGGAATCTTAGCTATTTTTCTAGGAATGGCCCTTTCAAGGACAATTGGAGATAAAACTTATTTTGGCTTAAATGGAAGGGTATTAACGGGAATTATATGCGTAGTATTCTTGCTTATTATAATAAGCATAGCATTTATTAAGAGACAATATGCTGCAGCATTAGTGTTTTTTGGGATGGCTGTGCCTTTAGCGATAGCATTTATAGGAATATATATGGATAATTTAAAGTTGGTTTTCGGGGGAATTATAGGAATCTTTATTATTATGATAATAGAAATCAAAGCTTTAAAAAAATACACAGAAAAAAGAAGTAGAAAAATTAAATACTATGTACATGATATAAATAGAAAAAAATGAATAACTTGATAAAAATAGCTATAGCTTATATAAAAATCAAATAAGCTATAGCTATTTATTTTAGGCTCTGTTTAAGGGTAGTGTTGATATTGTAACATTTTTTAAGTGAACTTATATAAGTTCACTTAATTCACATTTTAATAAGATTATTTATTAACCTCTTTACGCATTTTTTTGTAGTTAATTCTGCTTATAATAAGAAATATTAATCCACAAAATAGAAATATAATTGATGAAGGGTAATTCACATTAATTGAATAAAGTAATGATGCTACAAAAAATGCAATTGCAGTAATCAAATTTAATATCCATAATTTTGCTTTCAACAATATTTCACCTCCTCAAAATATAACCGTATAATGCCTTTCAACTATCCATTTACTTAATTAATTATATAACATATAAATTGAAAAAATGAAATATTTGGAATGTATTACACATAAATTACTTCCCTAACCGTAAAATCCTTTAGTTTTGTATCAGTATGAGATGTATGAGATTGTACCAATAAATTTTTGCTCTTTACAGTATCTTTCTCAGTATTGAAGATTTCAAGCTATTTAAACAAATACATATAATTCACAAGGTATTTGGTTGCAACACCATTAAACCTATCCATCCACTTCTTGTGTTTACTATGGAGAGCGTTAATATGCTGTATATGATATATACCTTCTTTATGTTGATCACGCTTAATTTATTGGAGTTCCATACCTAAATTTTGTGCAAACCGAATATAACTTTTCCCTGTTGTTCCAAAAGCCTCTAAATCTTTTTTTAATGACTCTACTGTTGGCATAATAAGACCTCCATAATAATTTGAATAGTCTTATTACAAGCAATTTTGCAGGGAGTAGTCAGTTTTCAATATGGTTCTTTAACAGAGCCTTATTTTAAAAGTTATCTCAAATAGCTATACCATTTTATATTCTTATCTAATTTCTTGCATATATAGTGAAAAGTAAACATTAGTAAAAGTGAAACAGTAGAGACTAAGTATCCATTGAGCGCTATTGTAAGATAGGATGATAAAAGCATGATTATAGGGAATAAAAGTATCATGCACAAGACAAAGGTTATAAGAATGCAAAGAATTCTGTTTTTTAAACCTCTAAATCTTAAGAATAACTTTTTATAAATAAAGTTGATCATAGTACTAGAAAAAGACCAAGTCAGTAAAATGACCACAACTAAACTTAATGCAATCTTTTCATAAGACAACTGAAATAGAAAAGAAACAATAGTTAAAAATACTAAAGAAAAGTTTACCTTCTTTAATATTGAAACTATTATAGTGTTCTTAGAACTATATGAATTAATTATATCCTTGCAAAAACTTTTAACATCTTCTCCTATTATATTATCTACTGGAAGGCTGTTATTTTGTGCAGATAAAAGCATATCCATCATATCTTCACTTACTTCATTATATAACTTACTATCTACGGAAATATCAGAGCTTTGAAGATAGTTTAAAATATCAAAATAAGCTGCTTTATAGTCACCAGATAAATTATTTTTATTAATATAAATGTTCAACTAATATCACTCCTCTAGAATTGTATTAACATTTAAATATAATTTGTTCCAATAGGCTTTAAAATCATGAAGTTCTTTTTCACCTATCTCTGTTAAATAAAAATATTTTCTGGCAATACCAGTTTCCTCTTTGCGTTTCTTTGAAATAATAAAACCTTTCTTCTCAAGTCGTAATAGAAGGGGATAAATAGTTCCTTCTACCATATCATCAAATCCATTATCCTTTAACTTGATTAAAAGTTCATATCCATAAGTTTCTTCTTTAGAAATAATACTTAAAATACATCCTTCTAAAATTCCTTTTAGTATTTGAGTGTTATTTTCCAATCTATCACCACCTAGCATTACTTTGTATTACAAAGTATATATAAATTATAAAACTAGTTACTTTGTATTGCAAGGTATTTTTTAATTATAATGGAAGAAAATACTTGCATATAATTAAAACTCCACTTAAACTAAGTTATAATAATTTTATAAACTAAAGGGTTATAGGAGGAAATAATTTGAACTGGCATATCAAAAAATTTAATGAGTTAAATATAGATGAATTATATGAAATATTAAAAATAAGAAATTGTGTTTTTATAGTTGAGCAAGAATGCCCATACTTAGATTGTGATGGAAAGGATAAGAATTCATATCATATTTTTTGTGAAGAAGATGGAGAAATTGGGGCATACTTAAGAGTTATAGAAAAAGGAATTTCCTTTAATGAGATATCTATAGGCAGGGTATTGGTTAATGATAAATACCGTGGGAAAAGTTTAGCTAGGAAATGCATGAAAATGGCTATGGATTTTGTTGAAAATGAATTAAAAGAGAGTTCAATTAGAATTGAAGCTCAAGAATATTTAATTAAGTTTTATAAAAGCTTAGGGTTTAAAGAAGTGGGTGATGTTTTTTTAGAAGATGGAATTCCTCATGTAGAAATGTTATATATAAAATAAAAAGGTAATGAATAGGAGTGATTATTTATGGATGGTAGCAAGGATACTACATTTAATACCAAAGAAGAGTTAGTACGTGAAATATTAGAAAAAGATAAGGACTTAAAGGGCAGTAATATTGATGAAGAATTGCTCCATGAACTTATTAGTGGTAAGGTTTCAAAGAATATAAATAATTCAAATGATGAAAATGCTACATTAGGACAAAGAACTGCTGATAAAATAGCTGCATTCGGTGGTAGTTGGACTTTTATAATAACTTTTGGGCTGGTGTTAGCAATTTGGATTATAGGAAATGCTGTTATTCTAAGTAACAAAGCATTTGATCCATATCCTTTTGTATTTTTGAATTTAATATTATCTTGTCTTGCTGCTATTCAAGCCCCAATAATCATGATGTCACAAAATCGTCAATCAGAGAAAGATAGGTTAACGGCTGAAACTGACTATCTAGTTAATCTAAAATCTGAAATTGTAATAGAAGAATTACACTATAAAATTGATTTGCTTATGGAGCAACAGGAAGAGTATAGGAAAAACCAAGAAATACTATTAAAGGCAATAGAGGAGATAAAAAGCAAGATTAGCTAGTATTAATACTTAATTTAAAATACTAAAGAAAAGGATAAAGTATAAAAACATACTTTATCCTTTTTTATTATACTTTTTAAATTGTCTAGATGAAATAAAGAGTCCTATAAGCAATAAAGCTGAGTAAACAAATGCAGCTAAAAGAATTATATTGTTAGAATGAAGCTTGTCTCCATAATATATAACAATTGCTAAAATAGCAGTTAAGAAAGTTACAAAAAGCAAAAAAGCTCCAGCGGAATGGCATAATTTCTTCTCATCAAATTGAGCCTTTTCTTCTTTACTCATAGTATTATATCCTGCAATTAGCCAAGCACCTTTTCCTGAAAAAATGTAAATACTCATGATGAAAAAAATTATTATTAAGCCTATAAGAATGTACATAAGTTTCCTCCATAAGTTCTCTATAATGAAAGTTTTAATAAGTATAGCACAACTAAATAAAAACATATAATTTCATTGCTAGCTGTAAAAGAGAGCATTGTTTAAGAAAATGGTAATATTCATATATAAATGGTATAATTTTATATAAATTCAAGTTTATACAGCAGGTTTTATGGAAGAAATAACAGGTTATTAAGGAGGCAATTATATGAAGTTAGTATTAAGACAACCCCAATTATATAGGTTTTTAAGCTATTGTAACGAAAGTAATCTAGAAAAAACCATATTAGACTGTGGAGCAGGTGGAGATTTACCCCCTCTTTCTTTATTTTTAGAGCATGGTTATAAAACTTATGGCTTAGAAATAAGTGATTCTCAGCTAAATAAAGCAAAAGAATTTTCTGAGAAGCATGGAGTAAAGCTAAATATCTCCAAAGGAGATATGAGAAGATTACCTTTTGAAGATGAATCAATAAGCTTTATATACTCATATAATTCTATTTTTCATATGACAAAAAAGGATATAGAGGTATCCATCAATGAAATAAAGAGAGTTTTAAAACCAGAGGGCATATGCTGCTTAAATTTCCTTTCACTTAATGATGAATGGTACGGGGAAGGAAAAGAATTAGGGAAAAATGAGTTTCTTCAGATTGAAAGAGGAGAAGAGGTTATTCATACTTACTACGAAATCAATGAAGCTGAAAAACATTTTGAGGATATGGAGATTCTTTATAAAGAAGATAGAGTTATTGAAAGAGTGTATGAAGGAAGAATGATAAAGCAAGGGTATATTGATTATATAGTAAAGAGAACTAATAACTAAATTATATTTCTTTAAGGAGAATTAAGAGAATGAGTGGGCAAGTACCAGATCCTAATAAAGTATATCCAAGAACAAATGATGAAAGCATATGTTATTTAAAAAACATTATTACTAATCCCAATATAGAAGTTGGGGATTTTACATTTTATCATGATTTTGATGATCCTATGAATTTTGAGAAAAAGAATGTTTTATATCATTATCCCATAAATAAGGACAAGCTTATTATAGGGAAGTTTTGCTCTATAGCATGTGGAACAAAGTTTATTATGAATGGAGCAAATCATACTTTAAGTTCTCTAGCCACCTATACTTTTCCTATATTTTATGAGGATTGGGCAGGAATTTCAAATGTTACAGAGGCATGGGATAATAAGGGTGATATTACTATAGGAAATGATGTTTGGATAGGTTTTGAAGCTGTAATAATGCCTGGAGTTAATATCGGTGATGGTGCTATTATTGGTACTAGAGCCCTAGTAACTAAAGACGTTCCTCCATACACCATAGTTGGAGGAGTGCCAGCAAAGGAAATAAGAAAGAGATTTGATACTTCAGTAATAGAAGATTTATTGAAAATTAAATGGTGGAACTGGAATGTAGAAAAGATTTCTAAGAACTTATCTGCCATAAGAAATGGTGATGTGGAGGAATTAAAGAAGTTAAGGTAAAAGGAGAAATAATTTTTATGGATAGATTAAGAAGATATGGAGTTAAACCATATAATATTGCAGTTATTCATGGTGGACCAGGTGCACCAGGAGAAGTGGCTCCTATTGCAAGAGAGTTATCTGTTGAATATGGCATTCTCGAACCATTTCAAACTGAAGTATCTATAGATGGACAAATATTAGAACTTAAAAACATACTTAATAATAATGCTAGCTTCCCAATTACGCTTATAGGGCATTCTTGGGGAGCATGGCTTAGTTATATTTTTGCTGCAAAGTATCCTAAGTTAGTTAAAAAGTTAATAATAATTGGTAGTGGATGCTATGAAGCCAAGTATTTATCAATAATGAATGATAAAAGAGTTAATAGGCTTACTAAAGAAGAAAATATTAAAGCTGAAAGTTTATTTAAAACTCTAAATGATATTAATTGTAAGGATAAAAAAGAAGTTTTAGAAGAGTTCGGAAAATTAATGTCAAAGTCAGATTCCTTTTCGCCAATTGTTATTGAGAATGAATCACTTGATTTTTATCCTGAAGTCTTTAAAAAGTGTATGGATGAAGTAAATCATATAAGAAAAAATGGAGAGCTAATAAATATGGGGTATAGAATAAAATGCCCAGTAGTTGCAATTCATGGAGAATATGATTCCCATCCTTATGAAGGTGTCAAAGAACCACTTTCAAAGGTAATAGAAGACTTTAAGTTTATTTTGCTTGATAAATGTGGACATAGTCCTTGGAATGAAACCTTTGCTAAGGGGAAGTTTTATGAAATACTTAGGAGAGAGATTTAAATGGATAAGAAAAAGCTAGATCTATTAAAAAGGAATTTCGAATTAAGGAATATGGAAGCTAAGTACTTTGAGATACTTGAGGATGTGAAGTTAGAGATTTTAAATATAATATCTCTAGATAGTTCAATCGGAATTGGACATTCAGCTACTCTCCAAAGGATGAATATAACAGAAGAATTGCTAAAGAGAGGAAACCCTGTATTCGATAAGGAATTAGCCAAAGACAAGGAAGAATGTAAGATAATAAAAAGAAAAGCTTTATTAACAGACTGGTATATAACTGGATCTAATGCAATATCAGTTGATGGACGTATTATAAATATAGATCATAGTGGTAATAGGGTGGCAGCAATTAATTATGGACCAGATAAGGTTATTATAGTAGTTGGAATAAATAAGATAGTAGACACTTGGCAAGAAGGAATTGAAAGAGTGAAAAATAAAGCCTGCCCTTTAAATGCTAAAAGAGCAGGCTTTAATCCACCTTGTGTAGCTTTAAATAAATGTGTTGATTGTACTTCAGTGGAAAGGGTATGTAATAGTCTATCGATTATAGAGGGACAATCTGTAAAAGGAAGAATTGAGATATTTATAGTAAATGATAATGTAGGATTTTAGTTTAAAAATAAAACACATATATAGTTTATATACATTAGGTAATTTATCAAATATTAGAGTTAAGGGAAACTTTGAGAAAAGTTTCCCTATTTATATCAAAATTATCAAAAATATTTATAAAGTATATCCTAAATTAATTCACTATTTACTTGGATTAATATTTGATAATATCCATTTACTTAATGAATTACCTGCCAAGATGAAGTTATTCCCGTTATCCTTTGATAGAAAGACCTTATTATCATTTGTGATTATAATATTGATTCTATAAGCGATTCCAGCATATTCTTTACTTAAAATTTGAAGAGACATTATTTTATCAAGTTTTATTTCTTGAGGACTACCACCTTCAATAATACTTGAGGAAAATTCCTTTATAATATTTGCATCAGATGTAGTTGAAATTGGTACTCCTAAGGATTGTTTTACCCCTTTATTTGAAATTATACGAATCTCATTAATACTATCTTGTGATAGAGAAAAAGAATTGATTTCTTTTTGGTGATACAAACTTGGAATAGACATTTCACTAGAAGCACTAAAGGCAATCCAATTATGATTCTCTTGGCCATCTATTTCATATATTTTTCCATCTGAATTAGTTTTCCCAATTTCCTTTTCAAAAGAGATAGCTTCTAGTGATGTACAAAAATCCTTATCTAATATATATTCTTGTCCATTTTCATCAGTAAGTACATTTCCATCTTGGGATACAGTGAATTTTTCTAAAGCAGTGGATTTTATATATCCATATAATATTCCACCTATTGATATAAGTAGAGACAATACTATTATTACTATGATTTTTTTCATTGTAATCTCCTAAATGTTTAATTGTTTACTACATTTATTTTTCTTTAAAACAACAATTTTTATTATAATACATAATTTATGATTTGAGTATACTTATGAGATGTTTTGAATCTATTTACCTTAATATGGTAGAATATATAATAGCGTGAGGTTTAATTTTGAAAGGATGATATATTATGGAGCTTTTTTCAAAGCCAGCGGCAGGCGGAATTATAAGCAAAAATATAAGATGGGTTACTAAAAATGAATTAAAAAAAGATAAGTGAAGATATAAATAAGTTTTATCCTATGCATGTAATTGCTATTAAAAAATACTCAAGTGAGAGGTAGAAAAAATGTCATTCAAAATTACTATAAATTCACTATATATTTGTGTTAAAGATATGGAAAGAGCTATTGGATTTTACGAGAAATTTTTTGAACAAGATGTAGATAAGAAAGATGATGTATTTAGTATATTTAATCTAAATGGTTTTAGGTTTTGTTTATTTAATAATAGTAAAGTTAATGAAGAGGTAACTTGGGGAGATAATTGTTTACCGAGTATTGAAGTTGATGATATAGAGAAGCTTAACAAAAAATTAGATGAATTAAATGCAGAGATTGTATTTCCACTAACTAAAATAAATGAGAATCTTGTAATGGAGTTAAAAGATAGTGAAGGAAATGATATCGAAGTATACTGTAAGGCTTAATAGGGGGATAAATATGAAAATAGGTGTTTTATCAGATATACATGGAAATGGTGTTGCACTTAGGTCTGTAACAGATGATATGAAAAAAGAAAATATTAGTAAAGTTATAATACTTGGGGATGTAGTAGTTAAGGGGCCAATGCCAACTGAAGTATTAGAAGAATTGAGAAGATATGAAGCTTTAGCATGGGTTAAAGGAAATACAGATAAGTGGTTTGAGGAAGTAGCAGAAGATTTTTTACCAAAAACAAAAAGAGAAGAAGAAATATATTCATATTTGAAATATGCAAGAGAACATATGAATTTAAAAGATATATCATTTATAAATAAATTACCTGAAGAAGATACCCTAAAATATAAAGGAAGTAGCATTCTTTGTGTACATGGTACCCCTAAATCAATAGTTGAAGCGATAGATGGAAGTGTACCAGTAGATGAAATAAAAGAAATAATTAAAGATGTACAAGAAGATATAATTCTATGTGGGCATTCTCATTGCCCCTTCATAGGAGAAGTGAATGGCAAAAAGATATTTAATGTAGGGAGTATAGGTAATTCACTAGATAAAGATAATAGAGCCTCATATGGTATATTAGAATTTTTAGATGATGAGGTAAAGTTGATTAATAAAAAAGTGACTTATCCAATAGAAGATATCCTTAATCTTGCAAAAGAAAAGAATTTCCCTAATTTAGATGACTATAAAAATATAGTAACTTGTGCATCAATAGAATAAATGTTTAAAGACTATTGACTGTTCCCTTAGGTATTAGCTTATATTATTTCTATGAGGAGGGAGTTTTATGAGAATAAGTGAGGTTATGGAGATTACAGCTCTTACGAAGAAGGCTATTAATTATTATGAAGAAGAGGGATTGATTAAACCTGCAACTAACGAAGAAAATAATTATAGGGAATACTCAAAAGAGGATATTGATAAGCTAATACAAATATCAGTATTAAGGAAGTTTGACGTATCTATAAAGGAAATAAAGGATATATTACAGAATCCAGAACTATTAAAAGAAAATTTAGAATGTCATTTATTAAAGCTTGGAGAGGAAGCGAAAAGAATAGATAAAAATAGAAAAGTAATAAAAACTTGCCTTAGTAATTTATCTAGTTCGAAAATTGAAGTTTCTGATATTACAAAAGAACTTAGCATTTTAAATAAGTGCCTTGATATGGATGATAAAAGCAGGGAAGGATATATGAGGCGCCAAATAGAGAGAATTTTTCCTGGGAATTTTGGTAAGATGATGGCTATTAACTATAGTCCGTTTTTAAATGAACCTTTAGACACAAAAGAAAAGGAAGAAGCTTGGATTGATTTAGTTAAGTACTTAGATGAAACAGAAAGCTTAGAATATCCAGTAGAGATGAAGAAATTATATGATGGCATATCTGAAGAGGAGATAAGGAAATACGAAAAAATCACAAATGATAATGTAGAAAGGTGGCTTAATATTACTGAAGAGCAGCTTCGGGAAGAAAAAGAAAAGATTTTAGAATTCTATCGTAGATTTAAAATAGATTTAGAGGTGCAAGAAGGTTGGAAAAAGACTTTTGAGATGAATAAAACTATAAAGAAGCAGATGGAAGACATAAATTATCATGAAAAATTTGCAAGTAAGTTAAGAGTCTTAAGTAAAGATTACAGTAAATATATTGAAAATAAAGCAAAGTTAAATGGAATTTTAAATATAAAAGTTGATGAAGATGGAATGATAATTATAAATGAGTAATTATTAATTAAAGAGCTTAGGCTCTTTTTTATTTTACAAATTTATAATAATAGGAACTTTTTAGAACAATAATAAAAGCGAAAGTAGGATTTTATTAACTTGACTTTGATATTTGTAAGTTTTATAATAAGCATAAAATGAAGCGTCATTCTATGCTTGAAGTGAGGTGAGACAATGGTTTACAAAACATCAGTAGAAACACAGAAAAGAAAAGATCTTAAAAAGAAGCATATTATAGACACAGCAATTAGCGTATTTGCATTCAATGGATATCATAAAACTACAGTGAAAAATGTTGTAGATGAAGCAGATATATCCGTAGGTACGTTTTATTTTTATTTTAAAAACAAAGAAGAACTATTTGCTACTCTCTATGATGAAGTAATTGATGAATTTTATGAAACCCTATGCGCGTCATTAAGCAATATTAATAATGAAGTAGATGTGGGGTTTAGTAAGGCTATTGCCTTTTTTTTGAAAGCTATCCAATGTAATAAGCCGATAGTTAAAATTATGTTAATTGAGGCTGTAGGGTTAAATTCAGAGTTTGAGAAGAAAAGAGCTGAGGTTACAAAGAAGTTTGTAAATTATTCAGCTGGTCATTTTGAAGAAATGAAGGAAAAGAACATGATTAATGTTCCTGATATCAAGATTTCAGCCCTAGCATTTATTGGAACTTTATATAACGTACTTATGGATTGGCTTCAAAGCGAAGAGGAAAGAGATATTACTGAATATGCATATCCAATCACCATATTTAACCTTCAAGCATTAGGTATAACTTATGATGATGAAAAAGTGAAAAAAAGCATTAACGAAATGCTGACAAATGGAAAAGTACCATAAAGAATAAAAATTAATAAGGAGGCAGAAAGATGCGAAAAATATTAAAACTACGCTGGGCTGTGTTAGCTATTTGGCTTGTAGCAACAGTATTATTTACCATATATCAGCCCAATTTGAAACAAATATTGAACCAAAAAGGTCAAGCTACTATTAGTGAAGATTCGCCTTCTGTAGTTGCTTCAAAAATGCTTAATAATATGGGTACTTCTAAGGGAGATACACTTTTATTCGTCTTTAATGAAGACAGTAAAATATCTGATGAAGGTTTAAAAGATATTGAAAAAGGAATTGATAACGTAAGAGCCAAAAAAGATGAGTTAAAAGTAACAAATATCATGGATCCTTTTTCGACACCAGAGGCCAAAGATCAAATGATATCTGAAGATGGTACAACCTTAATGGTGCAAGTAAATTATGAAAAGGGAACTAGAGACGGGGAAACCATAATAAGTGCATTTAAGGATGCTCTTAAGGATGTAAAAGTTAATCATTATATTACTGGTGAACAAGCAATTAATAATGATTATCTAGATGCTACAAATAAGGGAGTAGATAAAAGTGCAATTATTACTGTAGCTTTCATTTTAATTGTATTAATTATTATGTTTCGTTCAGTAGTAACACCACTAGTATCACTTTGCGCAGTAGGTGTTGCATATCTATGCTCTATGGGAATCATAGGAATACTAATAAACGGATTCAATTTTCCAATAACGAGTTTAACGCAAATGTTTGTTATTTTGGTTCTGTTCGGTATTGGGACAGACTATAACATATTATTATTTAACAGATTTAAGGAAGAACTAGGACATGGTTTATCAATTGATGATGCTGTAGTTGCTACTTATAAGACTGCAGGTAAAACAATTATCTTTAGTGGATTAACAGTATTTATGGCGTTTGCAAGTCTTACTTTTGTTCAATTCCCAATTTATCGTTCAGCTAATGCAGTAGCAATTGGAATAGCAGTGTTATTGCTTGAATTAATGACTCTAACACCAGTATTAATGAAATTATTAGCAGGAAAATTATTCTGGCCATCTCATAATACTGCTGGTCATAAGGAAAGTAAACTTTGGGAGAATATAACTTCCATATCAGTAAAACATCCAGCTATTTCTCTTTTAATAGTTGCAGCTATTATCGCTCCAGTTATAGCATTAAACTCTACAAAATTATCTTTCGATAGCTTAAAGGATTTAAGTGCAGATACACCTTCTGTTAAAGGATTTAATATAGTTGCAGATAAGTTTGGTAGAGGAAAAGCTATGCCAACTACTATAGTTATTGAGAGTAAGAATGCTTTGGATAACAATGAATCTCTAGCAGTTATTGACGATCTAACAGCTAAGTTAAAGAAATTAGATGGTGTAAAACAAGTTTCAGGTGTAACTCAACCTAAGGGTGATGAAATAGCTGATTTTTATACAGATAAGCAAACAGGAACTGTAGTAGATGGATATACTTCAGCAAATGATGGAATAGGTCAAATTAAAGATGGTTTAAATCTAATAGATGAAAAGTTAACCACACCAGATTTTTCAGATGTTAAAAAGTTATCTGATGGTACTGGTGGTATTGCAACTGGAATGGGCGCATTGAATGATGGCTTAAAGAAAATTAACACTGGGATATCGCAAGGTGCAGGAGGGGCAGAAGGTATTGCTCAAGGAATAGCAGGACTTAAGGTTGGAGTGACACAATTAAATCAGGGGCTTCAAGCTATTTCAAGCAATCTTAGCCAAATAAATTCAGGCTACAAATCGCTTCAAGGTGGATATTCAAGTATAGCATCATCTATTACTCCTTTAAAACAGTTAGTGCAATCCATAAGTGGAACTGTTAATACTCTAGCTCAAAATAATCCTACAGATGTAAATATTCAAACACTTAAAGGACAGGTTGCAGGATTAACTGATGCTATAAATGGTATAGAAGCAGGACTAAATGATGCAAATACTAATTTTAAGACTTTGAATGGTGGATTGACAGCCTTAAATGCTGGAATTGATGAAATGATTAAGAATACAAATTCTCAGTCAGAGTTAGTTATAGGAATCGAAAAGTTGGAACAAGGAGCATTAGCTCTTGCAGATGGATTAAAACAAGGAGCTGCTGGACAGGCACAAGTAATTGCAGGTATTGATGCTTTGAAAGATGGGGCAACTCAAGTTAAAAATGGGCAAGATAAGTTGTATAGTGGCTTAACTCAACTAGGTAGTGGAATGGATCAATTAAAGGATGGAATAGGAAAGAGTCGTGATGGACTTGGAAGTATTCATGATGGATTAGATAAGGGAAATGATTTCTTAAACCAATTAACTAATACAAAAACTTTCTATATTCCAAAAGAAGCCTTTGAAAAAGACGATATTAATAAGATGTTTGACGCATATCTATCAAAGGATAGAAAGATTGCTAAGATTACTGTTAATTTAACTTCAGATCCATATTCAAAAGAATCAATAGCAGTAATAGATCAAATGCAAAACCTTGTTAAAAATGATCTTAAAGGTACAGTTTTACAAGATGCTAAGTTTGGAATTTCTGGACCAACAGCAAGTACAAATGATTTAAATTCAATAGCAACTCATGATATTACCTTTACTCAAATAATAGTACTAGCATGTATATTTATATTACTTGTTATTGTAATAAGATCCTTCTGGATTCCAGTATACATTGTAGGGGCTTTACTTGCTGCATACTATACAGCAATTTCAGTTACAGCCTTCTTAACTAGTAAATTATTTAGTGGTATGGATGGGATGTCATGGAATGTACCATTCTTCTCCTTTGTTGTTATAGCAGCACTGGGGGTTGACTACAGTATATTCTTAATGACTAGATTTAAAGAATATCCAGAAATGTCACCAAAGGAAGCTATAGTTATGGCTGCAAAAAATATTGGAGGAGTTGTAATGTCAGCTGCAATAATTCTTGCTGGTACATTTGCAACCTTATACCCTTCAAACATACATGTATTAATGGAATTAGCTATTTGTGTAGTTACAGGTTTATTATTATTAAGTTTAATTTTATTACCTGTTGTTATACCAGCATTAATTTCAATTACAGATAAAATAGCTTCTAAAACTTCAAGAAAAAGCTATAGTGAACATTCAGAAATATAGTTAATATGGAAATTATAATTGGACATCCAAAGTTGAATTTTGGGTGTCCAATTTTTCATATAGAAAAATAAATGGTTCCATTTTTATAAAAAGTACCCCAAAATTATGAGAATTAAAATAACAATTGGTAAATATTTACATACGAATAAGCGTTATGTTAAAGTGTATTGGGAACGATTTCTGAAATTACTCTTTAAGTAAATAAGGAGTTCGTTCGTATCATAATTAGTTAAGGGGGAGAACTGAGTGAAAAAAGCAAAAAAATTATCACTGTTATCAGGAATTTTGAGTTTGCCTATTTTATTAGGTAGTTTACCAGCATCTACGACTTGGGCTTTGGAAGCTTCTGCACTAGGGAAAACTGTGGAAGTTCAAGGAACCTATTCTTCTGGGACAACTCATAAATGGGAAACCCTTAATCCTGTAACCTTTGGAGAGGATGCAGCAAATGATAAAGTTGATACAACAATTACTTTAGATCCATCAACGAAATACCAAGAATATCAAGGGGTTGGTATATCCTTAGATGAAACGAGCATATCCAATCTTTGGAAACTTAGTGCAAGTGATAGAGAAGCAGTTGTTAAAAATTTAGTAGATCCAGTATCCGGTGCTGGATTAGAACAATTTAGAATAACTATAGGTAGTCCAGATTGTATTGAGCACATTCCATTTTGGTCTTATGATGAACTTCCAGAAGGAATAAAGGAAGACTGGAATTTAGAATATTTTTCTATAGAGAAAGATAAACAATATCACATTATAGATACAATTAAGCTAATACAAAAATACAATCCAGATGCACAATTTTTTGCGTCTGCATGGTCTGCACCTGCATGGATGAAGACAAAAAATTTATTTACAGGTTATGTAGAGCCTAAGAATGATGGTTCTAATTCATTTGTACAAGCTAATAAGCTTAGAGATGACTGTATAAATGTATTTGCAAGATATTATACAAAGACTATTCAGGCCTTTGCTAATGA
Organism: Clostridium sp. YIM B02551; assembly: GCF_022324735.1. Lineage (NCBI taxonomy): Bacteria > Bacillati > Bacillota > Clostridia > Eubacteriales > Clostridiaceae > Clostridium > Clostridium sp. YIM B02551. The sequence goes on from NZ_JAKGTF010000015.1 coordinate 27,381, forward strand.
AGGAATTGATATTCGTGCAATTACATTACTGAATGAACCAGGTATGGATGTAGTTTATCCAGCTATGGATATTAGTATAGAACAACAACAAAAATTAGCTTTAGAAATAAAGAGTGAATTTGCAAAAGCTAATTTAAATACTGAACTTTGGGTTCATGATTTTAATTTCTGGGATTGGAAAGATCCATCAAGCACAGCTACAAAGAATTATTATAGAATATTCAAGGACTCTAATGTAGCAAAAGGTGAGGATGTTTTAAAAGCAAGTGATGCAGTTGCATTCCATCCTTATTGGGGGGATCCAAGTGTAATGGCCGATGTTGCAAAAGAATATCCTAATCTTAAGGTACATCTTACTGAAACAGGTGATTTTTCTCCATCCTCTGCAATGAATGATTTTAATAATTATTCTAGCAGTTATACTGGATGGGTAGGAGTTACAGATCAAAATGGGGGAACTTTACATTGGACAGATGTAAGGGATAATAATGTTAATTGGGATGCCGTTAATCCAGGTTGGAAGAATAGATTAGTTGTTGTAGATACAAATAAAAAGACTGCAACATATATGGATTCCTTATATGGACTTGGACAATTCTCCAAATATCTTGCATGTGGAGGAAGAAGTGGCTCTGATAATAGTGTAAAGCAAGGCGCACGTAGAATTTTCTCAACTGGATCAGTAAATGGAGTTTCTAATGTAGCATTCCAAAATCCAGATGGAGAAATTGTAATGGTATTAATAAATTCAGGTGCTGAAAAAGATATAAAAGTAAATATGTTAGGCAAGGCTTTGGTTGAAAAGGTGCCTGCAAATTCTACTACAACTTTAAGATGGAAACCTGAAATTCCTCAAAAAGGAGAAAATAAAGCTCCAGCACTAAATAATATTACTGATATAGGGATGGATCAATATTCTACTAAGAACTTTAAGTTAGTTGGTACTGATGGGGACGGAGATACATTAATGTATTATGGAATAAATCTTCCTGACGGTATTACTGTAGATGCGAAAACTGGCTTAGTAACACTTGCACCAACTAAAGCAGGAACCTTTGATTTATCATTTGTAGTTAGTGATGGGCAAGATAAAGATACTAAAACTATGAAGCTTATTGTAAATAGAAAGGCAACCCCACTATTAGGAAAGATTGAAGCTGAAGATTACTCAATGCAAAATGGTTGGTCAGATGGAGGTGGAAACTTCGTTGAAAATTCGGGTTCAGCAAGTGGTGGTAAGGATGTAGGCTATACATCAGCAGGAAATTGGCTAAAATACTTTGTTAACGTACCAAAGGATGGAGTTTATGATGTAGAATTTGGTGTGGCAAATGGTAGTGGTTCTGAAAGCAAAAATTGCTTCTCAATAAAGAATGAAGCAAATGACGTACTTTGCACAGTTTCTGTACCAGATACCAAAGGATGGGGAACATGGACTGCAGTAAAATCCAAGGTAGCCCTTAAAGCAGGTGATCAATTTATTACTTTATATTGTAATAAAGGAAACTTTAATATAGATTATTTGAAATTCTCTATTGTAGATAAATCTGAGCTATCAGCAGCAATTAGTGGTGCTGAAAAAATTGATTTGACTAAATATTCAAAAGAAAGTGGAGATAAGCTTAAAGATGTTATTAATAATGCAAAACTTATAGTAAATAATTCTGAAGCAACTCAAGAAGAAGTTGATAAAGCTTTAGTAATTCTTAATGAGGCAATGAGCAAGCTAGTTAAACTTCCAGATACTCCTAATAATCCAGGCAATCCAGGTAACCCTAATAACCCAAGTGACCCAAGTAATCCTAGTAACCCAACAACACCAACTAACCCTGGAGACAATGGAAATACAACACCAGATACTCCGACAGCACCAGTTGATAATAATCTTCCTAAAACTGGAGCAATAATTGGTTCAGGTGTATTAATAGCTATAGGAGCAATATTTGTAATAGCTGGTATTGTAGTTAATAGAAGAAAGCTCTCAAAAAAGTCTTCAGAAAATAATTAATATGTATATAATGCAAAAATCATAAGAATCCACCCTTAAGCCTTACATGTATTTAATATATGTAGGGCTTATTATATGATAAAATAAATATATTAAGAAATTAGAGAAAGTAAGAAGATTGAGGTTTGAAAATGAAGGGTATTGAGATAAGAAGATTAATGCAAAATGAAGAAGTTCCCTATGATTTATTATTACTTGCAGATCCATCTATAGTTATAATCAAAGATTATGTAAGTAGAGGTGAAATTGTTGTAGCAAATTACATGGGTGAGCTTATAGGAGTATATGTTTTGATAAAAACGAGACCTCTTACTATGGAATTAGTAAATATAGCAGTTAATGAAAAATATCAAGGAAAAGGAATAGGGAAAAAGCTTATATTTGATGCTATTAAAAGAGCAAAGGAAGAGAATATAAAAGTTCTTCAAGTAGGGACAGGTAATTCAAGCTTGTCACAATTAGCATTATATCAAAAATGTGGCTTCAATATATGTGGAGTAGATAGGGATTTTTTTATAAAACACTATAAAGAAGAAATAATTGAAAATGGAATTAGATGCAAGGATATGATTAGGCTTGAAATGGATTTATAGATAACAAAGCAGTTAGTACTTAAGTTCCCTTAAGTGTCTAACTGCTTTATTAATTAAAGGTATTTTCTCTTTTTAAAAAAGTATACCTCAAATAAAATAATAATCATTAAGACAAGCATAGACATGATAAATCCAAAAGGACGATTTATCAATGGCATATTTTCAAAATTCATCCCAAATATCCCTGTAACTATTGTTGCAGGTAAAGATATAACTGTGATTATGGTTAATAACTGCATAGTTTTATTCATTTTATTAGAAGAAACTGAGTTATATATATCTATACATGAGAAAATAGATGTTTCTACATTTTCAACTAATATAAAGGTATTATCTAATATAAAGGATATTTTATCAAATAACGCTAAATCATTAAATTCTTCTTCAAGATAACTAAGCATAGATCTATAGAAAGTTGTATTTCTCTTCATAATAGAAATTTCTTTTTTTATTGAAAGCAGTTCTTTAAGATTAATATCATCTTTATAGACTGCATTTTCAAAAAGATCATCTAATAGACCTTCAATCTTTATTAACTTTTCTGTATATGTAATGGAGAAATGTTGAAACAATTGAAGTAAAATAATCCTCCAGCTTATATTCTGATATAAAGACCATTTTTCTTTTAAATATTCTATGAAGTCAACGTCATTATAATTAACTATCAGGATATCATCTTCAATTACTGCATGAATATGTATATTTTTATTGTCATGATAAAAAGGAATTCTCATAAAGAGATTATCTTTATTCTTAACAACTATGTCGTTGTGGATGTTACTAACAAATTCACTATTAATACTAAAGTCGTCATTTTTGTCCATTAAGTAGCATATAAGGTCAGGAATTTCTTTATCCCATTCTCTATTTTCTTCTATTGTAAAATCAGAGTAAATTAATGTACCCATATAAACCTCCATATATAATTTTTAAATTATATGTAAATATAGTTTAACATAAAGGCTTTAATAGTTATAAGAATTTATTGTAAAAATTGAGCTTTACTTTTAATTTAATAGAACTATAATAATTATAAATAAATATAAGTAACAGGAGGTTAGAAGATGACTAAGATTTTTGATTCATTTAAAATTAAAGATTTAGAATTTAAAAATAGAATTATAATGGCACCAATGTGCATGTATTCTAGTGACATTACTGGAGAAGTAAAGGATTTTCACATACATCATTATGTAACAAGAGCAATTGGTGGTGTAGGTGGAATTGTTATTGAGGCTACAGCTGTTGAGGAGAGAGGGGTAATATCTCAAAGAGATTTAGGTATTTGGAAAGACGAACATATAGATGGCTTAAAGAAACTAGTTGATTCTGTTAAAAAACATGGAACACCTATTGGTATTCAAATAGCTCATGCAGGTAGAAAATCAGAATTTACAGGAGAGATCGTTGCGCCATCAGCAATCCCATTTGACGATAAAAGCAAAACTCCTAAGGAATTATCAGTTAATGAAATAAAGGAAGTTGTAGAAGCTTTTAAAAATGGAGCGAGAAGAGCCGTAAAAGCTGGTTTTGACTTTATTGAAATACATGGTGCTCATGGATATTTAATTAATGAGTTTCTATCACCATTATCAAATAAAAGAGATGATGAATATGGTGGAACCTTACAGAAAAGAGCAAAGTTTTTAGATGAGGTTCTTAAAGCAATAAAGGAAGTAATTCCAGAGAATATGCCAGTAGTACTAAGAGTTTCAGCTTCAGACTTTACTGAAGGTGGAAATACACCTGAGGATATATCGAAGATAATAAATCTAGTTAAAAATTATGGAATAGATTTAATTAATGTAAGTGCAGGTGCAGTTGTTCCGGCTGCCATAAATCTTTATCCAGGATATCAAGTGAAATTTGCAGAGAAAGTTAAAAAGGAAACTGGATTACCAGTTATGGCAGGAGGATTAATTCTAGATAGAAATATGGTAGAAGAAATTCTAGGAAATGAAAGAAGTGAGTTTGTATTTTTAGCAAGACCATTACTTAGAGAGCCTTACTTGGTATTGAGATGGGCAAAAGAAGTAGGAAGGGAAGATTTAATTCCATATCAATATAAAAGAGGATTTTAATTTAATAATTAATATAAAAGGCTGTAGCGTATTTTTGCTACAGCCTTTTTAACTGAGCAAAAAAAGACAGGATTTATAAAAAGAATTAAAATATAATAAAGTAAAAGAGTAACATAGGTAGGTGATTTAACATGGATCATGATTTATGTATTAAGGAGTCTATTGAATATATTGAAAAGAATTTAATGGAAAAAATAGAACTTAAGGAACTAGCTGATAAAGCATTCCTATCAAAGTATCATTATCATAGAATTTTTCATGCAATTGTTGGTGAACCAGTAGCTGAATATGTAAGAAAAAGAAGGCTTGAAGAAGCAGCTTATGAGCTTATTAGTTCAGATAATAAAATCATTGATATTGCATTAAAATATCAGTTTGGTTCGCAAGAAACTTTTACAAAGGCATTTAAAAAAATATATGGAGTACCACCAAGGGTGTTTAGAGAAAATAGAAGTCAAATTACTTTAATTAGTTCAAGAAATAAGGGTATAAGCAAGCTTTCTATGGTAGCTTGATAGATATTTTAAGGAGGGATTTATGTGAGTTATGTACCAGTTGTAATTGAACAGACAAGTTTAGGGGAACGTACTTATGATATATACTCGAGGCTATTAAAAGATAGGATAATAATGTTAAATGACCAAGTGACTGATGCCTCAGCTAATATAATAGTAGCCCAATTATTATTTTTAGAGTCAGATGATCCAGATAAGGATATACATTTTTATATTAATAGTCCAGGAGGATCAATTACTGCAGGAATGGCTATTTATGATACTATGCAATATATTAAGCCAGATGTATCTACAATATGTTTAGGTATGGCAGCTAGCATGGGATCTTTTTTACTTACAGCTGGGGCAAAAGGAAAAAGATATGCACTTCCTAATAGTGAAATTCTAATACATCAGCCCTCAGTGCAAGGTGGTTTTCAAGGGCAAGCCACAGATATAAAAATTCATGCTGATTGGCTACTAAAAACTAAGAAGAAAATCAATAGGATATATAGTGAAAATACAGGCAAATCTATTGATAAGGTAGAAAAAGATATGGAAAGAGACTATTTTATGTCTCCAGAGGAAGCACTAGAGTATGGAATAATAGATAAAATTTTAATAAAGTAATAAAGTGTAAGTTTGTAAGAGTAGAAATCTAAAAGATTTTTACTCTTTTCATTTTATAAATATTTGGAAAAAATAATTGACATTCTAGCTACTATACATTACCATATAGTTAAGAACTATTATGCATTGCATAATACCTTGCAAAACATAAAAGTTAAGGAGAGATATTATGAAACCTAATGAACTAATTAAAGAAATGAATGAATATGGTCTGAAACTAAATGAAGAAAATCAAGCTTTGTTTGATGAAATAAAGTTAAAAATACGTTTCTCTAAGTTACAGGAGCAAGATGCAGAAGAGTTTAATCATCATTGCCTTTCACTTTTTATTCAAGCAGAAAAAGAGGGGAAAGATATAAAAACAGTACTTGGAACGGATAATATTGATGAATTTTGTAATGAATATATAAGAGAAGTAAGAGATAATTATAGCTTATTAAAAAAGATAGTATTAGCATCAACAATTATACCTTTAGTTATGGCTATTTTTACAGGGGTTTGGGAGATGCTCTTTGGCTACTTAATTCCACTATGGGTAAAAGATAAAACCATTTCCTTTGATGTACCAATAACATTATCAATGATAATTGATACAGTTATTGCTTTTTTAATCATTAACTTAGCCATAAAAACTCTACCGAAAGCCTCTTGGATACTTAATCATGGATCAAAGAAGGAAGATAGAAAATGGACATTAATAATGTATATTGTAGCTTTCTGTACCATAGGAATGTTCGTAGTGACCAAATTATTATTTAATCAGATTCTATTTAATTTAAATTTCTTTATATTTATTATTGGAATAGGCATTTTTTACTTGCTTCTTAAAGTACTTGAAAATAAGCTGGATTAAGGTGACGAATAATGAATAATAAATCACAATTATTAAAAGGAAGTTTAGAGGGGTGTGTTTTAAAAATCATCGATCTAAAAGAAGAGATATATGGTTATGAAATAGCTAGACTATTAAAAGAAAATGGATTCTCAGATATTTCAGAAGGAACTTTATATCCTTTGTATACAAGACTTCAGAAAAATGGACTAATAACTAGTACCATGAAGGCATCAGCTTTTGGGCCAGCTAGAAAATACTACAAACTTACTGATAAGGGTGTTCAGGAGTTGAATGATTTCTTAGAGGCCTGGGGTTATTTAACACAAAATATTAATGCAATCATTAATGGAGATATAGAGTAGAAATTTATTAAATGTTTCATGCTCAATGGATATTTTTATGAATATAAATTCTTAATTATATCATTAATAAAAATAAAAAACCGTGATAATTGTAACATTAGTTACTGAATTGATTCATCTCATAAACTATAATTTAGTTATAAATTATGGGTGGAGGAATCAAAATGAAAAGAAAAATTGTTAGTATAGATAAAGAAAAATGTAATGGATGTGGAATTTGTATTACTGCTTGCCATGAGGGGGCATTAGAACTTATAGATGGAAAAGCAACCTTGGTAAGTGATATCTATTGTGATGGCTTTGGAGATTGCCTTCCAGGATGTCCAATGGATGCAATAAATATAATTGAACGAGATGCAGAGGAATATGATGATGATGCAGTACAGGAAAGAATTAGAAAGAAAAATTTAACTAAAAGTAAGGATATCTTTGACTTTACTCCTTTTGGATGTCCATCAACAAAAGTTGAGATAAATAAAAAGAATAATTCAAAAAAGGTTGAAGTACAAGATAAAGAAGAAAGTGAAACAGCCCTAGCTCAGTGGCCATGCCAAATAAAATTAGTATCACCTAATGCACCATTTTTTAGAGATGCAGAGCTTTTAATAGCAGCAGATTGTACTGCTTTTGCATATAGAGATATGCATAATATAATGGAAGGTAAAATCACACTTATAGGATGTCCTAAACTAGATTCGGTGGACTACTCAGAAAAACTTTCAGCTATTTTAGAAAATAATAAAATTAAAAGTATAAAGGTTGTTAGAATGGAAGTTCCTTGTTGTGGAGGTTTAGTAGAAGCAGTTAAAAGGGCGATGCTAAAGAGTGAGAAAGTAGTTCCTTGGGAGACAATAACTATAGGAACAGATGGTAGAATTATATAAATATTTTAAGGAGAAAATAAGCTTGTCATCAAGACAAGCTTATTTTTATTTGCTTTAAATTAATACTAGTATAAATTACTAGTATATTGCATTTAATACAAAAATGTAAATTTAAATATATTATTCACACACTAATTAATAATTTTGGTATAATGATAGATATTTGTAAAATTTTAAAGTTTAGCGAAAGATGAGATATATTAAACAAATTCGGAGGAAAAATGAGAAATATAGCAAGAAGATGTATATTATTTCTAATGGTTTGTAGCTTGGGTTTAAATTTATCTGTTGAAACCTTTGCTTATAATAATCCAAAGATTAATTTTAGTAGAATAACAATAGATGATGGACTATCACAAGCTTCTGTTCAAACAATACTACAAGATAAAAGTGGATACATGTGGTTTGGAACGTCAGATGGATTAAATAGGACTGACGGCCAAGAATTTAAAATATTAAAGTATAGTGATAAACAAAATGATAGCATAAGTTCTAGTTATATTTCAGATATGATCGAGGATGAGGAAGATAATTTTTGGGTAGGAACAAGTAATGGTCTAAATAAGTTAAACAAAGATGGAAAACTAATTAAAAAGTACGGAATGAATAATAGTAACGAGGGATTATCGCACTATAATATTTGGGCAGTAACAGAGGATAAAAACGGAGATATCTGGATTGGTACTGAAAATGGATTAGATATATTTGATAAAAAGAATGAAACATTTAAGAAATACTTCTATAGTAAAGATGTAGAAATAGGACTAAGTAATAATTTTGTAACAGCATTAACCTTTGATGATAATGGAAATGCATGGATTGGAACCAAAGATGGTCTTAATTTTTATGATGTAAAAACAAAAAAATTCAAGAGATTCACTGATGAGAATGCAAATACTCAACTAAAAAATGATTATATTAAACGTCTTTTATACTATGACAATAAAATATGGATTGCAACTAACGGCGGTGGGTTAAGTGTGTATGACATTAGTAATAATGTATTTAAAACATATGTAAATAATGAGAGTGATAAAATGTCTTTGCCATCAGATTCGGTTGAATGTCTATATAAAGATAAGGACAATAATATTTGGGTGGGTACAGACAAGGGACTAGCATTATATAAAAAAGATACTGATAATTTTGTAGTATATAATAACAAATTTTATGATAGTCAAAGCTTGGTAAATGATGTAGTTCTCTCAATATATCAAGATGAATCCGGCATAATGTGGATAGGTACATATAATGGGGTAAGTTATTTTAACCCCATAAACAGCTTTAATCATTTCAAAAAGAATCCAATTGATGATAATAGTCTTAATGATAATGAAATTGAAGGTTTTTATGAAGATAATGAAGGGGTTCTATGGGTTGGTACCAGTGAAGGTGGACTAAACTCAATGGATAGAAAGACTGGAAAAGTAAATCATTACATGTATTCTCCAACTGATGAGAATAGCATAAGCAGTGATAGCGTTTGGGGAATAACAGGATACGGAGATAAATATGTATATATAGCAACTTCAAATGGACTTAATAGATTTGATAAAGAGACAGGAAAATTTAAAAGATATGATTTGAGTGAATTAACAAATGGATTAGTAAGCAGTGAGAGCAGATTTTTATACATAGATAGCGAAGGATTATTATGGATTGGTACTAGAAATGGGTTAGCGGCTTTTAATCCTAAAACAGAAGGCTTTACATATACAGATTTATTATCTGTTAGCAATATAACTGATAAATTGATTACTTCCATTTATGAAGATATAAACGGCAATATGTGGTTTGGATGCGGACTTGATGGAGGATTAATTAAATATAATAGAAGGACGGACAAGCTTAGAATATATAAAAACGAAATAAATAATCCTAAGTCGTTAAGTATTAATAGTATAAAATCAATAAATGGAGACAGTAATGGAACCATTTGGATTGCCACAAATCATGGCTTGAATTCATTTAATGTAAGCAAGGAGGAATTCACTAGATATACTGAAGATGAAGGTTTAGCTAATGATTATTGCTACGGAGTATTAATTGATAAAGATAATAATCCATGGGTAAGTACAAATGGAGGAATATCAAAAATTGATATGAGTAGTAATAGAGTAATAAACTATGATGTTTCAGATGGCCTTCAAAGTACTGAATTTAATGCATACTCGTTTTATAAAAGCAAGTCTGGCGAAATGTTTTTCGGAGGAATTAATGGATTTAATAATTTTTATCCAGAAAATGTAGTTAAAAACTATTATTTAACGAATGTTAGAGTTAGTTCCTTTAAAATTTATGATAAAGCTATTAATTTTACTCAAAATATAGATTTAAAATATAACGAAAATTATTTTACAATCAGCTACTTTCTTCCTGATTATAGAAATACTAAAAAAATAAAATATGAATATATGCTCGAAGGGGTAGATAAAGATTGGGTAGAATCCGATAACAGAAACTATGCAATGTATACAAATGTAGATCCTGGAAAATATGTTTTTAAAGTTAAGGCAAGAAATTCATCAGGAATATGGAGTGCACCAACGGAAGTAGAAATAAATGTTAATAATCCCCCTTGGAAAACACCAGGAGCATATTTTTTATATGCTATGTTACTTGCTTTAGTGATTTATTTAATTTGGAATTATGTTTATATACTTGAAAACATGGTAAATCAAAGGACGGTACAATTAAATAAAGAACTTGTAGAAAATAAAGTTCTATATAATAAACTTATAGAAAATGAAAGATATAAAAATAACTATTTTATAAATTTATCCCATGAATTAAGGACACCTCTTAATGTTATATTATCTTCTATTCAGCTTATAAGAACACTAAACCAAGAAAATAAGTTAAAGAAGGAGAAAATTGAGCAATACGTAGAGGTTTTAGATAAGAACTCTAATAGATTATTAAAAAATATTAATAACATTATAGATACATCTAGAATAGAATCGGGAAATTACAGACTTAACTTAGAGAAAGTGGATATCGTATATTTAGTAGAAGAAGTTGCACTTTCAATGAAAGACTTTATTGAAAGTAATGGGTTAGAACTTATAATAGATCCGGAAGTTGAAGAAAAACAAATACTATGTGATGCAAACGAAATTGAAAAATGTATAATAAATTTAATAGGAAATGCAGTAAAATTTACTCCGGAAAATGGGTCTATTTATATTAGTATATTAGACTTAGATGATAAGATTGAAATTTCAGTTAAGGATACAGGCGTTGGAATAAAGAAAGAATATATCAATATAATATTTAATAGATTTGCACAGGCCTATAACACTATTACAGAAGAACATGGAGGAAGCGGCTTAGGATTGACACTAGTGAAACATTTAGTCACTCTACATGGAGGAGATATTAGGGTTAATAGTGAGGTAGGAAAGGGTAGTGAATTTATAATAACATTACCTACAAATATAGAAGAGAATAATTAAAATGATGACCTAATGAAAAATACCATTCTCAAAGGAATGATATTCATTGGGTCATTTTTATTTTACTCTTTAAGAATTTATAATATTTTACACATTTTAATAATTAAAGCATATAAATGAAAACAAATGCCAATTAAAGATAAATTGCAATATACCCTCCAGGGGCATGCTAATCATTGGAAATGGGTGATAATTATTATTGATTAATAATACATATCAATTATAATGAAGGTATAAAAGAAATTAATGATTTTAAATATATACAAAAATACAAGGAGGCATGAAACGTGAAGTATAATATATTAATTGGTGGAGCCGCAGGACAAGGAATGGACACCATAAGCGATTTTTTAGAAAAAATACTAAAGCTAAAAGGATATAATGTTTTTTCAAATAAAGATTATATGTCTAGAGTAAGAGGAGGACACAATTTTATTCAAGTAAGGTTTGGGGATGAGCCTATATACAGTCATTCTCCAAATCTAGATTTTATTTTTGCATTAGACAAAAATACATTAGATATTCATCTTGAAAGATTATCACCTGATGGAATAGCAATTGTAGATGAGGCAATAAATTCAGAAGATGACCGGGTTAAAGCATTACCACTTAAGAAAATTTCTTTAGAACTTAAGTTGTCAAAAGCTTTAGGAATGGTAGGACTAGGAGCTATTCTTAAGTTTTTTGGAATATCTCTGGACAAAATAGAAGAAGTTTTTCCTAAAAAGTTTGCTGCTGAAATAAGAGACATCAATCTAAAATCTTTAACCAAAGGATATGAGTTGGTAAATAAAAAATACGAACTTAAACCCATAGGGGATCAAAAAAACTTGCTTTTAGATGGAAATACTTCAATTGCATTAGGAGCATTAGCAGGCGGATTAAATTTTTATTGTGGTTATCCTATGACACCAGCAACTTCAGTAATGACATATTTATCAAAGAAACAACTTCAAGCAGGAATTGTAGTTGAGCAAGTGGAAGATGAGATTGCTGCATTAAATATGGCAATAGGTGCATCTTATGCTGGTGCGAGAGCGATGACAGGTTCATCTGGTGGAGGAGTAGCATTGATGGTTGAAGCCTTTGGACTTGCAGGTATTACTGAAACACCCATAGTAGTACTAGACTCTCAGAGACCAGGACCAGCTACAGGGCTTCCAACAAGAACAGAACAAAGTGATCTAAGCTTTTTATTAACTGCATCTCAAGGAGAATTTCCAAGAGCAGTATTGTCTGTAAGAAACGCTGAAGATGCATTTTATCAGACATTTAAAGCCTTAAATATAGCAGAGAAATATCAAACTCTTGTTGTCTTATTAACAGATCAATATTTAGCAGATGCAAAGGTTACAGTTCCATATTTTAATTTAGATAAGCTCACTATAGATAGAGGAAAATGGCGAGAGGATGACTTCCAAGAGGGAGAAGAATATAAGAGGTATTTACTAACAGATGATGGAATATCTCCTCGAATTGTTCCAGGAAAAATAAAAGGGCAGACAGTTTTAGTAGATTCAGATGAGCATAATGAAGACTCTCATATAACAGAATCGGAAAAAGTAAGAATTGAGCAGATGAAAAAGAGAATGAAAAAGCAAAAGTTGATTGAAAGTGATATTGAGGAACCTGAATATATGGGAAGTGAAAAGCCTGAATTGATTCTAATAGGATGGGGTTCAACTTATGGAGCCTTAAAAGAAGCAGTTGAGCTATTAAATAAAGAGGAAGATAGATTTGGTGCTTTAAGCTTCGGAGATATTTATCCTTTGCCTAAAAAAACATTAGTAAAATTTAAAGGTAAGGTTAAGTTTATAAATGTAGAACAAAACTTTACTGGTCAATTAGGAAAGTTAATAACTCAGGAAACAGGAATTCTAATGGATTCAAGTATCCTAAAATACGATGGTAGACAGATAAATGGGTACGAATTAGTTGAAAGGATAAAAAGTGAGGTGAAATAATATGCTTGATATAAAAATATTTGAATCAAAAGATGAAAATGCTTGGTGTCCTGGTTGTGGGAATTTTGGGCTTCTAGAAGGGATAAAAGAAACCTTAGCGGAACTTGAAATAGAGCCACATGAGGCAGTTGTAGTTTCAGGGATTGGTCAAGCTGCAAAGATGCCACATTATCTAAAAGTAAATGGATTTAATGGACTACATGGAAGAGCACTTCCACCTGCTCAAGGAATAAAGCTTGTAAATAAGAATTTGAAAGTTATTGTTGTAGGAGGAGATGGAGATGCCTATGGTGAAGGCGGAAATCATTTCTTGCACGCAATAAGAAGAAATTTAAATATTACTCAAATTGTTGGAGATAATCAGATATATGGATTAACAAAAGGTCAAGGATCTCCAACTACATTTCTAGGGCAGATAACTTCTATGCAATTTGAAGGAGTAATTCAAAATCCTATAAATCCACTTGCAGTGGCACTTGCTGCAGGGGCTACATTTATAGGAAGGGCTTTTTCAGGAGATAAGGAAACCCTTGTAAGTGTTTTAAAAGAGGCTATAAATCATAAGGGCTATGCATTGGTAGATGTATTAGAACCTTGTGTTAGCTTTAATAAAGTAAATACTTTTAAGTGGTATAAGGATAGGGTTTATAGATTGCCTAAGGAATATGATGCAACAGATAGAGTTAAGGCAATGGAAAAGGCACTAGAATTTGGAGATAAGATACCTACAGGTATTTTATACAAGGAAGAAGGGAAGGCAACTTTTGAGGATTTACATCCTGTCATTAAAAATAAGCCACCAATAATTGATAGAAAGTGGCAAGTTAATGATGTAGAAAAATTCTTAAATGAGTTTAAGTAATCTATAAAATAAGAGAGGCTTGTATAATCATATTTACAAGCCTTATTTTTATGATATAATATCAATAAATTTAAAATAAAGGGGCTAAAACAAATGAAAGATACGAATAATGTTCGAACGGCAAGGTATTATTTAGATAAGCTTATAGAAGGAAATGAGAGATTTTATCATAAGAAAAATTATGAGGAAGTTGATATATCAGAAGCAATGATAAAAAGTTTAGAAGAGGGACAAAATCCATTTGCAACAATACTATCTTGCTCGGATTCAAGAATTACTCCAACAATAATTTTTAATCAAGGACTTGGGGATATATTTGAAATAAGATTAGCCGGAAATATAATTAGCAGTGAAGCTTTGGGATCAATTGAGTATGGGATAACAGCAGTTAATATTCCTGTACTTATGGTATTAGGCCACCAGGGATGCGCAGCTGTTAATGTTGCCATTGAGTATGAAAAAGGAGAAGGGAAATATCAAGGAGAAATAAAATCTATACTTGAAAGAATTTCTCCCTCAGTTAAAAGAGTAAAAACAAGAGTTTATAAGGATTTATATCAAGAAAGCATAATTGAGAATATTGGTAATACCCTTAAGGAAATACTTAAAAGTAGTATAGTTACTGACGCAATAAAAGATGGAAGATTAATTGTTGCTTCTGCTATATATAACTTTGACGGAAAGGTAGAAATATTAGACGTGATTTCATAGGTGTTATTAATTTTATGGAGGTAATAATTATGAAAAAGGATTATAGTAAATATTTTTCTGAAAGTAAACTATTAGAAAAAGCTAAGCATTATTCAAAAAGTGCAGGAATTAAAGTTATTTATGCGGTATTAATACTTTTTTATACCTTACAAAAACCAGAAATCTCAATGAAAGACAGAGCTATCGTAGTTAGTGCCTTAGGCTATTTTATACTTCCTTTTGATGCAATACCAGATTTCATACCTTTTGCAGGCTATAGTGACGATTTTGCAGCATTAGCATTTGCAATAATGAAAATATCAAGACATATTGACCAGGAAGTTAAAGATAAGGCAAAAAGAAAATTAAATACATGGTTTAATAAGGTTGATCCTAAATCGTTAATAATTGTTGAAGATAAAATATTTTAATAAGAGAATAAGAAAAAATTTAAAAGGCTAATTTAAGCCTTTTTTAATTTGACATAAAAGTTCTTATATTCTAGAATTGATTTATTATTTATGGAGGATTTTTTATGTGGTTTATTAATTATATAGATTTAGGAACTATAGATTTTATTAAAAATAATTTAGATAATAAGTTTTTTGACACGATCATGCCTGTTTTCACTAACCTAGGCAATGGAGGCCTAGTCTGGATTATAATATCTATTTTCTTGCTTACGCAAAAAAAGTATAGAAAAATAGGGGTTGTTACTTTAGTTGCGTTACTAGTAACTTATTTAGTTGGAGAGATAGGAATAAAAAACTTGGTTAGAAGAGAAAGGCCTTTTATGAGCATACATGAAATAAAGCTTTTAATTAAGGCTCCAAGTGGATTTTCCTTTCCTTCTGGACATACTGCCAGCTCCTTTACAGCTTCAACAATATTAAGTTCATATTTTAAAAAATATAGAGCAATAATATTTTCTTTAGCTATAATAATAGGATTTTCTAGGATTTATCTAATGGTTCATTACTTAAGTGATGTTTTAGGAGGAGCAGTGCTTGGTATAGGTATGGCTATACTAATAAAATACATCTTTAAAAAATTTGAGAAAAACTATTTATTATAGGATAAATTTTAATTATATATGAATAAAGTGTTACTTATGTAATATAGATATACTATAGTATTAAATAAGGTCGTGTTGAGCAATGGGTAATGGGGTTATCATTAGGTGTAATAACTGCCACTTTTCTCAAGAATTTCTATTGGGTAAAGGGGCATATTTGCCTCAATTAGAAGAAATTTTAAAAACTTCTGATAAAAAATGCATAAGAATAGTAAAACAGATAAATGAAGAGTACCCAATAGAAAGATATACTGTTGTAAGACAATTATTTTATTGTAGTGATTGTAAAAATATAATTGATAAAAGTATACTTAAAGTAGAATTTTCTGAAGGAATTTCCTATGAAGAGGAGATATTTTGCAGTAATTGTGGAAGCAAGCTTAAAAAAGTAATTGATTACAATGAGATAAAGGACATTGCATGTCCAGAGTGTGGACTTGAGGCATTAACTTATATCAATAATTATAGTTCCTGGGAGTAGGATTATTATTTTTAAAAATTAAATTAATTAGTAAAAAATCGATTATTTAATTAATATAAATAATCGATTTTTTTGTATATCCTATTTTATATATAGGTATTTACTAGAATTGGTGGTCTTTGTATAGTATAATAAATGAAAATATAGGGTTTTAAGTTTCCTATAAAAAACCCTATATCACAAATAAAGAAATATAATTTTGAAATAATGGAGGTAAGCATGAGGGGGCATTTATTTAAAAATTCAAGATTAGTTAAGGATTTAGAAGAGAGAATTTTAGTTCTTGATGGGGCAATGGGAACTAGTATTCAATCTTTCAAGCTTAATGAAGTGGATTATAGGGGAGAATTATTAAAGGATTTTCCAAAAGAGCAAAAGGGAAATAATGATATATTATCTTTAACGAATCCAGATATAATAAAAGAAATACATAAGAGTTATTTGGAAGCTGGGGCAGACATTATAGAGACAAATACCTTTAATAGTACTATAATTTCTCAAGAAGATTATGAACTTACTCATTTAGTTTATAATATAAATCTTAATGGTGCTAAAATAGCGCGTGAGGTTGCAGACTTATATACTACAAAAGATAAATATAGATATGTTGCTGGTTCTGTAGGACCTACAAATAAGACATTATCAATGTCTCCAGAAGTAGAAAATCCTGCTTATAGAAGCGTTACTTTTACACAAGTTAAGGAATCCTATAAAGAACAAATTAAAGGACTTGTAGATGGAGGAGTGGATTTACTATTAATTGAAACTATATTTGATTCATTAAACGCTAGAGCCGCAATTATTGCTGCTGAAGAAGTCTTTCAGGAAAGGAATAAAGCTCTTCCAATTATGATATCAGGCACGATTAATGACAAAGGTGGAAGAATACTTTCAGGACAGACTTTAGAAGCCTTTTGTGCATCTATGAATAGTGAGTATGTTATTTCTATTGGGTTAAACTGCTCCTTTGGGGCTAAAGAGTTAGTTCCATTTGTAAAAGAGTTAGCTAAAAGCCAAGGGTTATTTATATCAGTTTATCCTAATGCAGGATTGCCAAATGTATTAGGAGAATATGACGAGACTCCTGAGGTTACAGCTGAAAATCTCAAAGAATTATTAGAAGATAATTGTTTAAATATAGTTGGTGGATGCTGTGGTACTACGCCTGAGCATATTAAAGCAATTAGTGAACTAGTAAGTAAATATAGAGCAAGAAAGATTCCAGAAATAAAAATTTATAGTAAATATGCAGGGTTAGAATTACTAGAAGCTAGAGAAGAAAATAATTTCATAAATATTGGTGAGAGACTAAATGTAGCTGGATCAGCTAAATTTGCAAGACTTATTAGAGAAAAGCAATATGAAGAAGCATTAGTAATTGCTAGAGATCAGGTAGAAAATGGAGCACAAGTTTTAGATATAAATTTTGATGATGGCCTTTTAGAAGCAAAGGAAGAAATGGAGAATTTCCTTAAACTTTTAGCATCTGAACCAGAAATAGCAAGCAAACCAATTATGATTGATTCATCAAGATGGGAAGTTATTTTAGCTGGGTTAGAATCTATAGGAGGTAAACCTATAGTAAATTCTATTTCTTTAAAAGAGGGAGAAGAGGAGTTTTTAAAGAAAGCAAAAATAATTAAATCTTTTGGTGCTGCGGTTGTAGTAATGGCATTTGATGAAAATGGGCAAGCAGATAGCTTTGAAAAAAAGAAAACTATTTGTAAAAGAGCTTATGATTTATTAACAGAAAAGATTAAATTTCCACCTGAAGATATAATATTTGATCCTAACATTCTTGCAATAGCAACTGGAATGGAAGAGCACAATGGATATGCAGTTGATTTTATAAAGGCTACTAAATGGATAAAAGAAAATCTTCCATATGCAAAAGTATCAGGAGGAGTATCAAACTTAAGCTTTTCATTTAGAGGAAATAATGCAATAAGAGAGGCTATGCATTCTGTTTTCTTATACCATGCTATTAAGAATGGGATGGATATGGGGATAGTAAATCCTGGAATGATTAAAATATATGATGATATTCCTAAAGATTTATTAGAACTTGTAGAAAATGTTGTGTTAAATAAAAAGCCAGAAGCAAGTGAAGAACTTTTAGAGGCAGCAGAAAGATTTAAAGGTGAAGGAGTAGCTAGTGATACAAAGGTTGAACTATGGAGAAATGAATCTTTAGAAAAGAGATTAAGTAATTCTATAGTTAAAGGAATTGGAGACTATTTAATTTTTGATTTAGAAGAAGCAAGAGAAGCTAAATATAAGGCCTTAAGTATAATCGAGGGACCATTAATGGATGGTATGAAGATTGTAGGAGAGCTTTTTGGAGATGGGAAGATGTTTCTTCCTCAGGTGGTAAAGTCAGCTAGAGTTATGAAAAAAGCTGTGGAAATATTACTACCATTTATTAAAGAAGAAAATTCAAAGTCAGGAGCTAAAGCAGGTAAAGTTCTACTTGCTACTGTAAAAGGTGATGTACATGATATAGGTAAAAATATCGTAGGAGTAGTTTTAGCTTGCAACAATTTTGAAGTTATTGACTTGGGAGTAATGGTGAGTTGTGAAGAAATATTAAGAAGGGCTAAGGAAGAGGAAGTAGATGTTATAGGCTTAAGCGGTCTTATTACTCCATCACTAGATGAAATGGCTCATGTTGCATCAGAATTAGAAAGACAAAATTTTGATATACCATTAATAATCGGAGGAGCTACTACATCAAAAACTCATACAGCTCTAAAGATAGAACCAAATTATTCAAAAGGTGTTATTTACGGTGGAGATGCGTCTAAAACAGTTGAGATATTAAAAGAACTTATTAAAGATAAAGAAGGATATATAAATAAAATTAAAGAAGAATATCAGGAAGTAAGAAATAACTATAATAATATTAAAATCAATAATGTTTCTATAGAAGAAGCAAGACAAAAATCATTAAAGCTTGAATGGAGAAAAGAGGATATAGCTGTTCCAAAGGTTATAGGCAAGCAAGAGATAGTCTATAGTATTAAGGAATTAAGAAGATATATTGATTGGACTTTTTTCTTTATTGCTTGGGAAATGAAAAAAACTTATCCAGAAATATTAGAGGATGAGAAATATGGTGAAGAGGCCAAGAAGTTATTAGAAGATGCTAATTCAATGTTAGATATTCTTGAGAAAAATGGAAGAATAGTTCCTAAGGGAGTGTATGGAATATTCCCATGTAATTCAGAAGGTGATGAAGTTACTTTGTATGATGAAAATAATAAAGAAATAGAAAAGTTTTATTTTCTACGTCAACAAAGGCAAAGTAATAAAGGTAAATATTTAAGTTTAGCAGACTTTATTGCACCAAAAACCTCAAATATAAAAGATTATATAGGTGCATTTATAGTGACTGCAGGGGACAGCATGTATGAGTACGAAAAGGAACTTAAAGATTCAGGAGATGACTATGGTGCTATTATGCTGAAACTCTTATGTGATAGATTAGCTGAAGCTTCTGCAGAAAAACTACACGAGGATATTAGAAAGAAATTTTGGGCTTACGATGAAAATGAAGATTTAAGCATGAAAGAAATATTCCAAAGTAAATATAGAGGAATTAGGCCTGCTTTTGGATATCCTTCACTTAAGGATCAAAAAGAAATAGAAAAAGTATTTAAACTTTTAGATGGAACAGAAAAAATTAAAGTTACGCTAACAGAACATTACATGATGAATCCAGTTTCATCAGTATGTGGTTTGTATTTTGCTTCAAAAAGTTCAAGGTATTTTGATTTAACAAAATTATCTATGGATCAGATTGAAGATTATAGCCGTAGAAAAGGAGAAGACTTACAAACCATTTTTAAAAGACTTAAAGGTTATGTGCTATAATAATAGTTAGTAATGTTTTTGATATAGGAGGCACATATGAAAAGTATAGTAATTTTAGATGGTAGAACAATGGGAAAAGTAAATTTTGAGCTTTTAAAAGAATTTGGAGATGTAAAGTATTATGATATTACTCCAAGTGAATTAGTAGCTGAAAGAGTTAAAGATGCAAATGTAATATTAACTAATAAGGTTGTATTAAATGAAAGTAATTTATCAGGAAATACAAAATTAGAACTTATTTGTGAAATGGCAACAGGGTATAACAATATCGATGTAGAGTATGCAAGAAAGAGAAATATAGCTGTTACAAACGTGGCAGGATATTCTACAAATACTGTAGCGCAACATACCTTTGCTACATTACTTCATATTTACGATGAAATTGCATATTATGATAACTACGTTAAAAGTGGAGAATATTCAAAAAGCCCTATATTCACTAATTTAGATAAAGAATATAATGATATATCAGGGAAGACTTGGGGAATAGTAGGATTAGGAGCAATAGGAAGAAAAGTTGCACAAATAGCAGAAGCATTTGGTGCAAATGTTCAATATTACTCTACATCTGGTCAAAATAATAACGCTGATTATAAAAGAGTAGAGTTAGATGAACTATTAGGAACTTCTGATATTTTATCAATTCATTCACCTCTAAATGATAAAACTCAGGGATTAATGAATTATGATAATATTTCTAAAATGAAAAAAAATGCTGTACTTATTAATATGGGAAGAGGACCTATAGTTGTAGATGAGGACTTAGCAAGGGCTTTAGACGAGGATTTAATAAAGGCAGCAGCTCTAGATGTGTTTAAGGTAGAACCAATTAATGAGGATAATCCATTACTTAAAATAAAAAATAAACAAAAGCTAGTAGTTACTCCTCATATAGCTTGGGCGAGTTTAGAGGCTAGAGAAAGATTGTTTAGGGATTTATTAAATAACATTAAGGCGTTTTATGCTGGAGAGAAGAAAAACAGAATAGTATAGAAACTTTATGTTAAAGCTACACTAAAATAGATTTATTTTAGTGTAGCTTTTAAATTTGCTCAAATGAGTAAATGTTTACAAGGATAGTTTGCTTAAAATTTTAAAATTTAGTCTTTTATGTACAAGTTGAAATATATTTTTTAAGGCTTTGTTGTTAGCTATAAACAAAAAAAGATAAAAAAAGATTGAGTTAATTGTATATCATCAAAATAAGAAAATGATATTAAAACCCTAAAAATAATGAAAATATATCAACTAAACAATGATTTAATTGACAGATGCTCAATCAAATAGTAAAATTTTAGACATAGTAATAATACAAAATTATTTCGGAATTTATTTAAGGGGAGGTTTTATTATGAACGCAATTAACAGTGCAGATACGGTGTTTGTTTTTATTTCTACAGTATTAGTATTAGTAATGACACCAGCTTTAGCATTATTTTATGGGGGTATGGTTAGACGAAAGAATGTATTAAGTACAACCTTACACAGTTATGGTGCGATAGCAATTATTTCCATCCAATGGATACTTATAGGATATACATTAGCCTTTGGATCAGATATTAATGGAATATTAGGTGGATTTAATTTCTTAGGATTAAACGGGGTTGGATTTGAACCAAATGCTGATTATGCAGGTACAATTCCTCATCAAGCATTTATGATGTTTCAAATGATGTTTGCAGTTATAACACCAGCATTAATTTCAGGTGCAATTGCTGAAAGAATGAAAACAATGGCATTTATGTTATTCATGTTGCTATGGGCAACCTTTGTATATGATCCTCTAGCTCACTGGGTATGGGGTGTTGGCGGTTGGATTAGAAATCTAGGTGCATTAGACTTTGCTGGTGGGGACGTAGTTCATATAAGTTCAGGAGTCTCAGGTTTAGTTGCAGCATTGGTTTTAGGACAAAGAAAAAAGAAGGAAACTGTTACACCTCATAACCTTACAATTACAGTTTTAGGAGCAGGATTACTATTATTCGGATGGTATGGATTTAATGCGGGTAGTGCGCTTTCGGTAAGCGATGTAGCATTTAATGCATTTATTACAACAAATACAGCAGCAGCAGCTTCAGCAATTGCATGGAGTATTGGTGAATATATACACAGAGGAAAAATAACTGCACTTGGAGCAGCAAGTGGACTTGTAGCTGGATTAGTTGCAATTACACCTGGAGCAGGTTTTGTAAGTCCAATGTCTTCCATTGCAATTGGTGCAATAGGTGGATTCATATGCTTCTTTGCAGTAACAATATTAAAATCAAAGTTAAACTATGATGATGCTTTAGATGCTTTTGGATGCCATGGTATAGGAGGTATCTGGGGAGGTATAGCAACTGGTATATTTGCATCAAAAAGTATAAATTCAGCTGGTGCAGATGGATTGATTTATGGTAATATACATTTATTAGGGGCTCAATTAATTGCTATTGTCGCAACTATAGCATTTGCAGCAGTAATGACATTTATAATCTTAAAAGTTATTGATAAGACTATTGGATTAAGAGTTTCTAGTGAAGACGAACAAGCTGGAGTTGACGTTTCGAATCATGGAGAGGAAGCTTACGGCGGACTAAGCTAATAAGGGGGTATTATTATGAGCCAAAAATTATCAAAAATTGATATTATCACTTCTCAAAGTAAATTTGATGATCTTAAGGATGCATTAAATGAAATTGGGATAACAGGTATGACCGTATCAAACGTGTTAGGTTGTGGAACACAAAAGGGGCACAAAGAATTTTATAGAGGAACTACTGTAGATATAAACCTATTGCCTAAAGTGAAAGTTGAGATTGTTGTATGTGATGTTCCAGTTGAGGAAGTAGTAAAGACAGCAAAAAAAGTGCTTCATACTGGAAAAATAGGTGATGGAAAGATATTTGTATATAATGTTGAGAATGTTGTTAGAATAAGTACTGGAGAAGAAGGTAGAGACGCTCTTCAATACAAAGAATAATTTATAAATTTAAAGCTAGAAGTGTAAGTATAACGCTTATACCTCTAGCTTTTTCTTTTTTGCAAATTATTGGTATAATAGAAATAAGCTTACGTAAACTCGATTTATGACCGTTGGTTCTTGGAATGTTCAACCAAGAACCAACAGAATAAATCGCTAGTTGAAGTTGCTTATTTCGAAATAAGCTTACGCAACATCAATTTATGCTTGTTAATTTTGGAAAGTTCAGCAAAGAAGTGGCTAGAATAAATTCATATAAATAGAGAGCATTATTAAAAGAAAGGTGGTGAGATAATGTCAAGAGGGAAGTTTCAACTTCTAATAAATGAGGGTAATAGATTAAAAAATGAGGAAAAATATAAAGATGCCTTTGAAATGTTTATGAAAGCTTTAGATGAAATTGAAGAGAATGATGAAGAACTTCTATGTTATTTTTCGATGATTGACTGTGCAATTAATTTAGAAGAATTGGACACAGCAAAAGAATTTTGTTATAGGTCATTATCTAAATATGGGGAAAAAGAGGATTTTTACTTGAACCTAGCTTATATAGCTGAGATGGAAAGGGAATTTCTTGATTCATTTATTTTTTTGAACAAGTCTTATAATATTTCTAAAAGAGAACATTATAAGGAAGGAATTAAAAACAAGGTATTTCTATGGCAAAGGGACTTATGGTTTGAGTATAAATATAATTTTGAGGTACATAATACGAATAAAGCCATTGAATGTTTAGAACAATTAATTTCTCTAATACTTTTAAGTGAAGAAGTGGAATTTACAATAAAAGAAGTTTATGAAACTTACACAGATTTATCAATTAGAGCCAAAAAGTACTGGAAAGTATATGAGCTAAAGGATAAGTTAATAAAATTAGGTGTAAATGAAGAAATAATTTTGTCATTAATAAATGATGAGAAATATTTTAGCAAAATGAAATCATATGACATTTCACGAGAATATTTTAACTTATTAATTGATTACCTTATTAAGAAAGAAAAGAAGGATTTATATTATCTAGAAAAATTAAAATTAGCAAAAGAGTTTGGCAGTCAGGAGTATTACTCCATGTTAATTAGAGACTTTATAGATAGACCTTACGAAGAAAAGTTAAGAAGTAGAAAGGATAACTATAAAAGAGAAATAGAAATATATGAAATGTCTTTAGGCTTTTTAAGTAAAAATGAACAAAATATTGTTGATGAAATTCATAAAGAAATTCAAGAAATAAGAAATACAATTATTTAATATATTCCTAATAAAAATCGAAGATAATTAAAGGAAAACATAGTAAATGGGATATAGGTTGATTTAAATTAACTTATATCCTATTTTTGGTTGAATTTCGGATTACATATATGTATTTAAAGTGTGGTATATTATTAAATGGTTAATATATATAAAACTGGTGGTTTAATATTACTAAACAAAAGTTTATAAATTTAATAAATTAAACTGAAAGTTATGTATTACTAAACTAATTGAAGATAAAATAGATAAAAATCATTAAAAATAAATAAATTACTAATAAAATTCTATGTAAATAAATTATAGGTGAATAATTTAGGAGGGATTTAAATGCATATAGAACAACTAGGAAGACATATTTTAATTGAATATTACAACTGTAATAAGGAAATATTAAAAGATCATGAAATAATTGAAAAGTACATGAAAGAAGCTGCGATTGAATCAAAGGCTACTATCGTGACAAGTTGTTTTCATAGATTTAATCCTTGGGGAGTAAGTGGAGCTGTAATTATTCAAGAATCTCATCTTACAATTCATACTTGGCCAGAATATGGCTATGCATCTGTTGATTTATATACTTGTGGAGATACTATAAATCCATGGGATGCTTTTGCATACCTTGAAAAGGTTCTAGAAGCTGAAAGAAGTGAATCAACTGAGATCGCAAGAGGAATTGTAGAAAAAATTAAAAATTATTCAAAAGTAGATGTAGAAATAACATCTCATAAGCCTTTTGAATTTATGGATTAGGAGTGAATAATATGGAATTATGGTTTACAGAAAATCAAACTGAAAATGTTAAATTTTCTATGAAGGTTAAAGGTCATGTATTTTCAGGAAAGAGTGATTTTCAAAAAATTGATATAATTGACACTTATGAGTTTGGTCGTGTCTTAGTTATAGATGGCTGGACTATGGTTACAGAAAAAGATGAGTTCATTTATCATGAAATGATTACACATGTTGCTTTAGGAGTAAATCCTAATATCAAGAGAGCATTAGTTATAGGTGGAGGAGATGGAGGTACAGTAAGAGAACTAACTGGCTTCCCTACAATTGAAGAGATTCATATGGTAGAAATTGATCCAGTAGTAGTTCAAGCTTCAAAGGATTACTTATCATATACTTCTTGTAAACTTAATGATCCAAGAGTAACTGTTTATTATGAAGATGGAATAAAATATATTAAGGATAAAGAAAACTATTATGATTTAATAATAGTAGATTCAACAGATCCTATAGGACCAGGAGAAGGTTTATTCTCTGAAGCATTTTATAATGATTGCTATAAAGCATTAACAGAAGAAGGAATAATGGTTAATCAATGTGAAAGTCCATACTATCCTAATAATGCTAGAGAAATGAAAAGAGCATATAACAAGATAGGTAAGATATTCCCTATATGCAAAGCATATCAATATAATATGCCAACCTATGCATCTGGTCATTGGTTATTTGGATTTGCTTCAAAGAAATATGATCCAATTAATGATTTTAAGGGATTTAAATTTAAAGAAAAACTTGAAAATACAAAATATTATAATGAAGAAATACATAAAGGAGCTTTTGCTTTACCTAATTACGTTTTAAAACAATTGGAAAAATAGCATTGACTTTTAGTTTGAATTAGTATAATATTTTACTAAATTAGTAAATGATATATTATTTTAAATAATAAATTGGGGTTAATTTTAAATAATATCAATCATTATTTGTAAAAGCGATGACTGAGAGTAGTAGGAGATTTAATTTTTAAGAGAGTAGTCGGTTGGTGCGAGACTATAAATGATATTTCTGAACTCGCTCAATGAGCTGTGGATTGAAATTAAGTAGATTCAACCGGTTAATAACCGTTATTATAATTAAGTTATAAGTTTGGATGGTACCGCGCCTTTGCGCTCCAATGGAGTGCAAGGGCGCTTTTTTGTTATCTAAAAATAATAAAATATATATTTAAGGCTACGAAATTTAAAATAAAATTTCCGCGCTTTTTCTAATATAAGAATAAATTAAGGGGGCTATAATTATGAAAAAAGAAGGATTCAAAAAGTACAAACAGTACAAAAACGTAGAATTAAAAGAGAGAAAGTGGCCAAGTAAGCTAATTGAAAAGGCACCTATTTGGTGTAGTGTGGATTTGAGAGATGGAAATCAAGCATTAAGAAATCCTATGAGTTTAGAAAAAAAGATAGAATTTTTCAATTTACTTGTAAAAATGGGGTACAAGGAAATTGAAGTTGGATTTCCAGCTGCATCACAAATAGAATATGATTTTACTAGATACTTAATAGAAAATAATCTTATTCCTGATGATGTAACTATTCAAATATTAACACAAGCAAGAAGAGAACTTATAGAGAAGTCTTTTGAAGCACTTAAAGGTATAAAGAAGGCAGTAGTTCATTTATATAATTCCACATCAGTAGTTCAAAGAAAAGTTGTATTTAATAAAAGCAAGAAAGAAATTATTGACCTAGCAGTTGAGGGTACAAGAATAATAAAGGAATTAGTTAGAGAATATCCTGAAACAGAGTTTATTTTAGAATACTCACCAGAAAGCTTTAGTGGAACAGAACTAGACTATGCACTAGATATATGTGAAGCTGTGGTTGATGAATGGAAGCCGACAACAGAAAATAAAATTATATTGAATTTACCAACTACAGTTGAAATGTATACACCTAATGTATATGCAGATCAAATAGAATGGTTTTCAGATAATATTAAAGATAGAGATAAGATTATTTTAAGTGCACATCCACACAATGATAGGGGGACAGCGGTTGCAACAGCAGAACTTGCAATGCTAGCAGGCATCGACCGTATTGAAGGAACTATATTTGGAAATGGAGAAAGAACGGGAAATGTTGACTTAGTTACCTTAGGACTAAATTTATATACACAAGGTATAGATCCAGAAATAGATTTTAGTAGTATAGATGAAGTTATAGGGATATATGAAGAGTGTACTGAAATGCCAGTTCCAGATAGACAACCTTATGCTGGGTCTCTTGTGTATACAGCGTATTCAGGCTCTCACCAAGATGCAATAAAGAAAGGTTTAGGCATATATAATGAAGAAGAATATTGGGAAGTGCCATACTTACCTATAGATCCTAAGGATGTTGGTAGAACCTATGAGGCAATAATTAGAATAAATGCACAATCAGGTAAGGGCGGAATTGCCTTTATAATGCAAAATTACTATGGATTTTCTATTCCTAAGTTTATGCAGAAAGATTTTAGTCTAGTGATCCAAAGTATCGCTGATGAGAGTGTAAAGGAAGTTAATTCTGAAGTCATATACGATGCATTTAAGAAATCATACCTAAATATTGACTCTCCAATAACCCTTGAAAGTATCGAAATAAATAGTAAAGAAGTAAGTAAAAAGGATATAGAAATACTAGCATCTATAAATTATAAAGGTAATCTTATGAACATTGCAGGGGTAGGTAATGGGCCTATAGATGCATTTGTAAGGGGTATGAATAATATAATTGAAGGTTTCAAGGTAAGTTCCTATAATCAACATTCTTTAGGTGATGATTCAAATGCTGAATCTGTAGCATACATTCAAATAATAGATAAAGATGGAAGAAAACATTATGGAGTAGGAACAGATAATAATATTATCTTAGCTTCAATTAAGGCTGTAGTAAGTGCAGTAAATAAATCAATAGCATAGCAAAAGGTTCTAAGTTCAAATAGTAACTTATTCATGTATGAATAAATTAAGTTTCCTATAAAAAACCTTTAAAAGATTAATTAAGAAATAATTAATAAAAACGCCAGAATTTTTCTGGCGTTTTTTATGTTCAAAATACGACTTTTTATGATATTATGTAAAGGTGAGGTGTTAAAATGAGAAAGAGAAGAATGAGATATATAGTTTTTCTTGCACTTTTAGCTGTAATAACTATAGCTTCAATTGTAGGATTAAAAAAATATAATAGATATAAGCTTGAAGAAAACAGATTGAAAAATATTGCAATTACTAAAGATGCAATGAAGTTATACATAAATGAAGCAGATTCGGTTGGAGAAAATAGAATACAGCTTAATTGGAAGGAAATTGCAGCAGTAAGTGCAATTCAAGAAAATAATTATTTTACTAGAATGGATGAAAATAAAGTTAAAGCTTTGGCTGAAAAGTTTATTGAGGAAAAGAAAGTTTCAGGAAAAACCTATTATGGTTCTAAAGGTATAGATGAAGTAATTGATGAATTACAATATACTGATAAAGAAAAGAAGAGAGTACATAACTACTACGACCAACTTGAAAATATGGGATTATATCCTGAAAATTATACAGATAAAAATCTTCAATTTATAAAAACAGTAGAACCATATGCATATCAAATATATGAAAAATACGGAATATTACCTTCTGTAGTAATAGCTCAATCTATAGCAGAGTCAGGTTGGGGAAATTATGCAGAAATTAATAATTACTTCGGAATAAAGGCAGACACAAGCTGGAAAGGTCCAAGCAAGTTGATAACAACTACCGAGTATAACGGTGAAACTATTAAAGCTAAATTTAGAGTGTACGATAGCATTGAAGCATCTTTTGAGGATTACGGAAAATTTTTAAGTAATAACGCTAGATATAAGCAAGCAGGTGTTTTTGAAGCTAAAAACTATAAAGATATGGCCAAAGCAATAGAAAAGGGTGGCTATTCGACACATGAAAACTCAAGTGGAGAAAAGATTTATGCAGATAATCTAATATCTATAATTAAAGCAAATAATCTTATGATATTAGATAACAATGCTGAAAATAAAAAGTTTAAAGAATTGAGTAATTAAAAATAATTAAGTAAAATACTAGGTTAGAGGAATGTATATGTACAAGCCTCTAACCTTTTTTTAATATGATATTCTAAAAGTTTTTTCTTTTTCTACTAGAGGAACTTCTTTCGTGGATAAATCATCTATTCTAGAAAAACCATTACCCTTCATAAGCTGAGTTTTAAAATTTTCTATTTGATTTTCATCTCCTTGAACCATGATTTCAACCATGCCATTAGATTGATTTCTAACTGTTCCAGTTACTTGAGTTTTTTTTGCAATAAGTAAAACAAAATATCTAAAACCTACCCCTTGAACCCTTCCAGAGACAATCATTAAATATCTTTTCATAGGACCCTCCTGTATAATTTGGTATTTAATAATTCTTTTTATATTATAACAAAGAAAAAAGTTTGGAACAAAATAAAAATTGTTTAAATATTTGAAATATACTGAAAATTTGTTATAATTATGATTATTAAGTTAAGGAGGGTTTATAACTATGGTGGAAAAGAGTTTAGTACTAATTAAACCAGATGCTGTAGAAAGAAATTTAATAGGAAAAATAGTTGATGCGTATGAGTCAAATGGTCTAAAAGTAATAGCAATGAGATTGTTAAAGGTTTCTGAAGGGTTAGCAGAAATACATTACAAAGAACATGAAGGAAAAGCTTTTTACAAGAGTTTAATAGAGTATATTACAAGAAGTCCATTATGTGCATTAGTTTTAGAAGGGGAAAATGCTATTAGTGAGATAAGAAGAATAAATGGGGCGACAGACCCTAAAGCAGCTGAAGCAAATACAATCAGAAGCTTATATGCAATTGATAAAACAGAGAATTCAGTTCATGCATCTGATTCAAAGGAAAGTGCTTTAAGAGAGATTAGTTTATGGTTTCCAGAAGTAATTAATAAATTAGAATTAGAACATATATCTTAAATAATTTAAAATCCCCCCAAAATATTTTATCTATTCTGGGGGGAATATATAATGCATTAAAGAATTTACATGTCACTGTTAAGCTTTTAGAAGTTTCAACTAAGAGTTGAACATGAGATGTAATATGATTTTTGCATTATATATAATTAGTTACTCTTTATTTCTAGCCATGCATCATCATAGAGTTTTAAGCTGTCTCCTAAGTCTACAAATACTTCACATTTATCTAGTAATTCATCTGAAGGATATGATGCAGGATTATTTTGAGTATCTTCATCCAGAAGCTTAAAGGCTTCTTTATTTGGAGTAGAGTATCCGATATATTCTACATTTTGTTTTGCATTTTGAGGATCGCATAAGAAGTTTATAAATGCTTCTGCTTCCTCCTTATGAGGAGAATCCTTAGGAATTACTAAGGTATCAAACCATTTATTACTACCTTCATTAGGAACTACATATTCTAAGTCAGGGTTTTGCTCCATCATATATACAGCATCTCCTGACCATACTGTAGCAAGGGCAGCTTCTCCACCTATCATTCTATCTTTAACTTCATCAACTACATAGGCTTTAACAAGAGGTTTTTGTTTTATTAACTCTTCTTTTGCTTCATTTATTTCCTTTGGATCTGTTGTATTTATTGAGTATCCAAGCCTTTTTAATGAAATTGCCATAGTATCTCTTATGGAATCAAACATCATTATTTGTTTTGAGTATTTAGGATTCCAAAGTATGTTCCATGAATCAACTGGATCGGTAACCATGGTCTTATTATAAATTATACCAACTGTTCCCCACATATAAGGGACAGAGTATTCATTTTTAGGATCATAGGATAGGTTTTTAAACTTATCATCAATGTATTTATAGTTCGGAATATTATTAAAATCTAATTTTTCAACCATATCTTCTTTTATCATTTTTTGAAGCATATAGTCTGAGGGAACTACAATATCATAGCTGGAATTTCCACCTTTTAATTTTTGATACATAATTTCATTAGTATCATATTCTTCGTAGTTAACCTTAATTCCAGTTTCATCTTGGAACTTTGTTATAAGCTCTTTATCAATGTAGTCACCAACATTAAATACATTTAGAACTTTTCTATCAGATTTCTTCTTGCCATATATAGCAAATGAAGTAACTAAAACTATTATAACCAAAGCAAACGCCATAGCTCTATTTCCATTCTTGTTACTGCTTGGCTTATTTTTCTTAATAGGCTCCTTTGATAAATCTTTTTTGTTTACTAAGATTAATAATGTAAGCACTGTAATGAACATTAATGTTGAAAGAGCATTAATTTCAGGCTTTATACCACGCCTAGCCATTGAAAATATTTCTATTGATAGGTTAGATACGCCTGAACCTGTAGTAAAGAACGAAATTACAAAATCATCTATAGACATAGTAAAGGCCATAATGAAGCCGGAAATAATTCCAGGGGTAATTTGAGGAATTATTATTTTTCTCATAGCATAGCTTGGGGTTGCCCCTAGATCTAATGCAGCCTCTGTTATATTGCTTGGCATCTGTTTAAGCTTTGGTAGAACAGATAAGATAACATATGGAATATTAAATGTTATATGAGCTAACATTAGTGTCTTAAAGCCAAAGGTTAGGTGCAAAAATACAAATAAACTCATAAGTGCTATTCCAGTAACGATATCTGGATTTAAAACAGGTAAATAGTTAATATTTAGAATTAACTTTTTTGTTTTACCTCTCATATTATAAATACCTATAGCAGCTATAGTTCCCACTATAGTTGAAATAATTGAGGAGGATAAGGCTACTAATAAAGTGTTATAAAGTGCTTTAAGTATTTTATCATTATCAAGTAATGCTTGATACCACTTTAAAGTAAATCCTTCCCAAGACGCCATTGATTTTGAGCTATTAAAAGAAAAAACTATTAAAGCAAGTATTGGTGCATATAAAAATAAATATATTAAGAACATATACACCTTAGCGCTTATCTTTTCTAAGGTTTTCATCATAGTAATGCACCACCTTCTTTGTCAGATTCCCCTTCATATCTAGACAATAATGCCATTGAAATTAATATTATTATCATCATAAATATTGAAATAGCTGAACCAAAATTCCAGTCACCTATATTGGTAAATTGTTGTTCAATTAAGTTACCAACAAGCATATATTGTCCACCACCTAATAGGCTGGAAATTATAAAAGTGGATACTGCAGGCATAAATACCATAGTAATACCAGACATAACACCAGGTATTGATAGTGGGAAAATTACTCTTTTAAATAATATACGTCTATCAGCACCTAGGTCTTGCGCTGCACTAATTAAGTCGCTATCTATTTTGATTAATACAGTATATATTGGTATAACCATAAAAGGAAGAAAGTTATAAATCATTCCTAATATAACTGTCCCATCATTATATAGTAAATTTAATGGGCCTATACCTATATAACCTAGAAGCGTATTTATAATTCCATTTTTGCCTAGTATAGCAAGCCATGAATAAGTTCTAAGTAAAAAATTCATCCACATTGGCAATATAAATAACATAATTAATACATTTCTTTTACCTACGTTCATCTTTGAAATCATATATGCAATAGGGTAGCCCATAACTAGACACGCTACTGTAGAAATAACTGCAAGCAATAAACTTCTTCCGAAAACTTTAAGGTATTGTGGAGATATAAGTTTTTGGTAGTTTTCTAAGCTAAAAACATATTGAGAATCAATTTTTTTAGTGAAGCTGAAAAATAAAACTATAATCAGTGGAACTACTATGAAAAGCAAGCTCCATAATAAATAAGGATAGGCAGCAAGGCCCCTTTTCTTATTCATTTTCAGAAACCTTTCTCATAATGTGAATATCTTCAGGGTATATATCCATTCCTATGATATCTCCAGGTTTTGCATTTTGTGTGTTGTGAATAATCCAGCTTCTATCATCTTCTATGACTTCAATTTCATAGTGAACACCTTTAAATATTACAGAATTAACCGTGCCTTTAAGCATGCCTTTTTCACTATCAGTTATTTTAATATCTTCAGGTCTAATAACAACTTGAACTTCTTCATTTTTTTCGAACCCTTTATCAACACATTTAAAATCTTTATTACAGAAATTCACTTTATAATCTTCAAGCATTACTCCATCTATTATGTTACTTTCACCAATAAATCTAGCAACAAAAGCATTTGCCGGCTCATTATAAATATCTTCTGGTGTGCCCATCTGTTGAATTATACCTTTATTCATTACAATAATTTTATCAGACATAGTTAGGGCTTCTTCTTGATCATGAGTTACAAAAACAAATGTTATCCCCAATTTCTTTTGAATCTTTTTTAATTCTAATTGCATTTCCTTTCTTAACTTTAAGTCTAATGCACCAAGAGGCTCGTCCAAAAGTAGAACCTTAGGCTCATTGACTAATGCACGTGCAATAGCTATTCTTTGCTGTTGTCCTCCAGAGAGGGACTCAATGCTACGTTCTTCAAAGTTTTCTAAAGAAACTAATTTAAGTATTTCTTTAACCTTTGAGTCAATCTCATCTTTAGGTAACTTCTTTATTTTTAATCCAAAAGCTATGTTCTCATATACGTTCATATGAGGGAATAGAGCATATTTTTGAAAAACTGTATTTAGGGGTCTTTTATATGGAGGGATATCATTGATATTGCTTCCCTCAAAAATAACTTCCCCTGAATCTGGATTTTCAAAACCACCTAAAATCTTCAACGTAGTAGTTTTTCCACAACCACTTGGACCTAAAAGTGTTATAAATTCATTTCTTTTAATATTCATGCTAATGTTGTTTAGTACAACGTTGTCTTCATAAGATTTAGTTAAAGTTTTAATTTCTATAATATTTTCTCCCAAAATAAAGCACCTCTTTCTGATCACTAAAATGATGGTGGAGTACTAATCCAAATTACTTTCGCAGGAGTTTTTCCTGCATTTGAAATATAATGATTTTCACGTGGTTTAAAATAGAAGCTCTCGCCTTTTTTAACTTTATATTTCTTTTCACCTATATGAAGAAATATAACACCAGATAATACATATCCAAATTCTTCACCTTCATGTGGCTCTTCTTCTGTATACCTTCCATCAGGTTCTAAATTTATCATTATTGGTTCCATTTCATTTTTTTGTGCATTAGGTACTAGCCACATTAAAGAGTATTTGAGGTCATTATTTTCAGTTTCAAACATATCATCCTTTGTAAAGGCGATTCTCTCTTGGTTATCTTCACTAAAGAATTCAGTTAAGTTTGTACCTAAGATTTCAAGAATATCCATTAAGGTTGCAATTGAAGGAGAAGTTAAGTCATTCTCTAACTGAGAAATAAAGCCTTTTGAAAGCTCGCATCTATTTGCTAATTCTTCTTGAGTAAGTTGTTTTTCTATTCTTAATCTGCGAATTTTTTCACCTATTTGCATTTGATTTTCCTCCCATATATTTTATAAATAAACAGTTAAGTTATTTCTAATAAAACATAATATACTAAACATAAAGTTTAAAAATACTAAACAACATTATATAGATTTTAATTTTAAAAATCAATAAATAATTGGAAATTTGTATGATAAAATAATTGATTAACAAGAATTGAAAAGTTTTCTGATAATTCATTTGATTAAAAGGTGAAAATATGAGATATTATTAATATAATATAGAAAATATTAGGTGATATTATGGAAAGTAATTTTTATAGAAGAGATGGAAAACTAGTTTATATAAAACAACCAGAGTTTTCGGAACTCAAATATGTTCAAAACTTATGGAAAGACAGAGAAACAATGGACGGTATTGGTGGAATATATCATTTTCCAGAGGAGAAATGGAAGGTCTTTTATCATAAAATGGTTGTGCCTTCTGATGGGAAGAACTTCTATTGTTTAGTATATAATTTAGATGATTTGCCAGTTGGAGAAGTAAGCTTTCATGGTTATGACTCAGCAGCAAAGATTGCAAGATTTAATATAAAGATCCAAGGAAAATATAGAAAAAGGGGATATGGTAGAGAAGCTATAAGATTACTATTAGAATATTATTTCCTTGAATTTGGTGGAAATATCATGATGGAAAAAGCTAAACAGGAATTTTCGAATGAATTTATTAGTTCCTTAGGTTTTGAAGTTATAAGAAGGGACAAGGGTGAGATAACTTACCAAATATCTAAGGAGTCATTTAAAGCTTTATCTAATAATGAAAAGAAAAATGTTTGTTGCATTTTATATCCTGGAGTTGATTTATTAGAAGTTTCATTTACTTTCGAGCTATTTAATTTAATTAATAAATTTAATGGGGAAGAAGTATTTAAGTTATATGTTATTGGTGATGAAGAAGTGGATTTATCAAATGGAATGAAGATAATACCATCACATTCTTATGAAGCAGCAATAAGTCCCAATATTATTATAATACCTGGTGGATGTGGCTGTTTAGAAAATAATAAAATTTCAAGCTACATAGATAAATTCTATAAGGATAGTGACTATATATTAGCTACAGGCCATGGAATAATGACTATAGCAAAGTGTGGAATAGTAAAAAATCATATCATTGCAGCATTAGAAGAAGATAGAGAACAAATTTTAAATATGTCTCCAAGTTCTAAGATTGCAGAATTAAGCTATGTAGATACAGGAAAAATTATTACAACAGTTGGAGGAAAAAGTTCTATAGAGGGAACTTTGAAGATTATAGAAAATATATTGGGAAATGAGAAGACAAAAGATTTAAAAGAATACTTGAGTATACATAAAAAATAAGATGGACGCTTGTCCATCTTATTTTTTAAATACATTTTTTATTAAGAATAAAATATCTTTAAATATGTTTATGTATTCACTAATATTTTCTTTTGCAACTATTACGTCTGCAGTAGTCTCAGTTACAACTTCACTAACATCTTTAACGTTATCAGTTATATCTGCCATATTTTTAATTATGTTTGTCATGGAACCTTTATTTGATTCTAGTATTGAGTTAACGTTGCTTAATACTTGAATCAATTTTCTTAAAACAAATATTAAATAAATTATTGCAACAAAAAATGCAATTGCAATTATACCCCAAAATAGATATCTTATATCAATTAACATATTAAATCCTCCACTTATTCGGTAAATGTTTCAGTATTTGATTCAGTATCCTTGATATCATCTTGAGCAGAGCTAGAGTTAACTTTGTTTTTCTTTTCCTCTAAGTATGAAGAAATTTTACTTTTAGCTTCTTTTATATTTGAGACAGTAGTTTCTTTTTTATCCTTAGCTAGATTTTTAGCTTCTTCAACTTTTAGTTTTATATTTTCATTTGCCTTTGAATAACCTTCTTTGATATCATTTCTTGTTTCTTTTCCTGATTTAGGAGCAAGTAGAATCCCTCCAACAACACCAGCTGTTACACCAGCAGCAGCACCTAAAGTAACCTTTTTTGCAGTTTCGATTTTTTTCTTTCTTTTTTGTGCTTTTCTTTTTTCTTCAATTAATCCTTTTAAACCCATAGTACTTTACCTCCATTTGTTTGATAAATTTATTATACTACTTAGTACAAAAATGGACAACAAAAAACAAGAAAGAGATGGATTAAGTTCCATCTCCTTCTTGTTTAATTATTATTCGGTTTTCCCGTATTATTAGTTTCATTACCATCTAAGTCTACATTGGTATCATTGTTATTAGGTTGATTTCCTTGAACTGGGACACCAGTAGTAGGAGACTTAGTTGGTTGTACTGTATAATCATCTTGCTCAGTAGGAAGAGTATATTGGGCATCTTTTACATAAGCATTATCCGTGTTCCATGGCTTCTTTAAAAAAACTCTTTCCTCAATCAACTCTTTGGGTGTATTTTCAGTTGCTAATTTATTATTTAATTTATTAACCTTAGCTGATACATGGACATCGCAGGTTTCAGTAGGTTCTGCACCATCTATAACCCAATCTTCAACAACTTTACTTCCTCTAGGATCCTTTGAACATAAATCTGTAGGAATTTTACCTGATAGGCTACATAAAGCCATTTTCTTAATTCCTGAAGGTACCGGGATTTCTTTATCAGCTAAACCTTCATGTGCCTTTTCCATGATTTTTCCCCAAATTGGAGTTACAACAGCACCACTTTCACCTTGTATTTCAGTAGGAACATCATATCCAACCCATATTGCAGCTGAAAGGTATGGTGTTAAACCAGCAAACCATAGGTCTTTGTTATCAGTTGTAGTACCAGTTTTACCAGCAACAGGCATTGAACCCCATTTTGCGTGTGAAGCAGTATAATGCTCAACTGGTTCTTTAAGCAAATCATAAGTTATATATGATGCTTGAGGTGATAATACACTCCTTGTTTCTGGTTTCTTTTCTAAAAGTACCTTTCCAGTTGCATCTTGAACTTTTGTATATAGAATACCTTCAGTATAAGTACCATTATTTCCAAAAGTACCGTATGCGGCAGCCATCTTATATGGATTTCCTCCATCTGGATTGCTAGGATCATTATTAAACTGACCTAAAGCAACAGAAGCTATAGAAGTTCTAGATTGATTGTTATATTTTAATCCAAACTTTTCACCATAAGCTACACCATTTTTTATTCCAACCTTATCTTCTGTTAATACAGCAACGATATTCTTTGAGTATCTTAAACCTTCACGAATTGATATAAGACCAGAAAAATCATTACGTGATTGGTTACGTGGATCATATGCTTTACCATCTGTAGCATATTTCATGCCTATTTCTTTAGGAATAGGTGCATCATTAATACCTGTTGCTGGGGTAATTAATTTCATGTCTATTCCAGGGCCATATACTGTTAATGGCTTAGTAGAAGATCCGATAGGTTTTAAAACATTATAAGCTCTGTTTAACGAATTAGCAGCTTTAGGTTCTTTTCTACCTCCAACCATTGCCTTAACTTCACCTGTATGATAATCCATAATTACAGCAGCAGCTTGAAGCTTTGGTATTCCATTTTCATCAAGAACTTCTGGATTTCCAACGTTAAAATTACTTCTATCATCTAATACACTTTGAGTATAATCTTGAAGTTTTTTATCCATGGTAGTATAGATTTTTAATCCACCATTAGCAATTAATTTGCTAACTTCATCATCACTCAATTTAAGTTGTTCCTTTAAATCCTTTTTTACTTGCGAAATAACAGGGTTTGAGAACCATTCATAATTTAATTTATAAGATATAGTTTGAGTTTTAAATTCAAATTTTTTAGCATCAATATCTTTTATTGCTTGATCATAATCAGCTTCAGAAATTTTACCTAAGTCTTTCATCTTAGTAACTACAGTTTTTGTTCTATTTAAGTATGGAGTAGGATCCTTTTGCATTGTTGGATTATAAGCACTATAGTAAGATGGAGCTTGAGTAAGCCCTGCAATGTATGCGCATTGAATCAGGTTTAATTCTTTAGCTGGTTTACCAAAGAAATACATTGAAGCAGCTTCAACACCATAGATTTTACCGCCAAGAGGAATTGTGTTTAAGTAAGCTTCTAAAATTTGATCTTTTGAAAGTAATTTTTCTAATCTAGTAGCTAAGTAAGCTTCCTTTATTTTTCTATTTATTGAAACCTCATTTGTTAGAATGGTGTTTTTTAATAATTGTTGGGTAAGAGTAGATCCTCCATGAAGGCCAGATTTACCAGTAACTTTATTTTTAACATCAATAAGTACAGAGCCAAGGATTCTCTTAACATCTACACCACTATGTTCATAAAATCTTTCATCTTCTATTGAAACATAGGCATTTTTTAGATTATCAGGCATATCTTTAAATGGGATAATACGACGTTCCTCATCCGAATGTACCGTATCTATAACATTACCATCATTATCATAGAGAGTTGAGGGTTGGCTCAAATTTAGAACTGAATTAACATCTAAATCAGGTGCACTCTTTATTATGGCATAAGCATACCCCCCTGCAACTACAAGTAAAGTTAGTGCTATAAAAAATAAGGAAAGTAAAATATTCCTAAATATACGACCTTTCTTACGTTTTTTACTTTTACTTTTATTTTTAGTTTTAGGATCGCTTTTATTAGTTGAGCTAGCTTTATTCATTATTTCCTCCTAAATATTTAAAATGAATTAATCATCATTAGTCCATATTATAGCATAAAAAAATATAATAATAAATGGAGTGGTTGATATGAAATATTATACTAAAAAAAATAAATGGAATAAACGTATTATAATGCTAATTATTATAATTATTATCTTGTTAACATTTTTTATATACATTTTTAATAAAATAATTTTGGGGACATTGATGGTGGTTTCAGATACAGAGATGAGAGCGAAAACTATAGAATCTATTGATGAAAATGTATTAACACTTTATTCAAAGGAATTTCAATATGATGATGTAATTAAGATAGAAAAAGACAAAGAGGGAAATATAACAATGCTTAGGGCAGATACCATAAAATTAAATGCGCTCTCAACTAAAGTATCATTAGAGGTACAGCATGATATTAATAGGATAGGTTCACTTGGAATTAAATTTCCTATTGGTTATATTTCTAGAAATAACTTAGTATCCTCATGGGGACCAAAGATAACAGTTAGAATGGAGCCTATAGGAACAGTTAAAACAAATTATTATTCAGAGTTTGAATCAGCAGGGATAAATCAGACAAGACATAAGATTTATCTAGTAGTGGAAGCAAAAATAAATGTGATTGTTCCTACTAAAAATGATGAGGTGGAAGTAAAATCAACAATACCTATTGCAGAAACAATTATTGTAGGTAAAACCCCTCAAACTAATTTGGATTTTGGAAAATAAGTTTTTAAGATAAATAGTTCTTTAGACTAAAAAAGAAGAGTTTAAAACTCTTCTTTTTTAGTCTGAAGTTATGTAGTTTGAATTTTATTCCCAATTAAAAACATAAGGAACATTTCTATAATAGTCTCCGTAGTTTAATCCATATCCAACTACAAAAACATCTTCTATTTCAAAGCAACAATAATCTGGGTTAAGATCAACTTTTCTTCTTGAAGGCTTATCTAAAAGAACACAAGTCTTTACAGATTTAGCGCCAAGAGATTTAACATGATTAACTACAAATTCCATAGTATAACCTGTATCTACAATATCATCAACTATTAAAACATCATAACCTTCTATATTATCAGGAATATCATTTACAACTTTAACTTTACCAGTAGATTCTTCTGAATGTCCATAACTTGAAGTAGTCATAAAACCAATTTTAGCATTTGCATCGATAGATCTAACTAAATCTGCAGCATAAATAAAACTTCCTCTTAAAAGTGATAAAACATATAAGTTTTTATCTGAATATTCCTTAGTAAGTTCTTGACCAAGTTCCTTGATTCTAGTAGCAATTTGTTCTTCAGTAATAAGTATATTCCTTTTCTTATCTTCCATGGTAATCCTCCAAAATAAAATTTATATATAATCTACTATAGAGTTTAAAGTTTGTATTTAATTTATACATTAGAAATTAATAGCTTCAATCAGTATAAGTTAAGTTTTTTTAGCTAAACTCTTTATTCATATTAACCATATTAACAATTTTTTTGACATTTTTCAACTATTACAATATTACCGTGAGTAGTAATAATATTAATATTAATAAACAAATTAATAAAATTAATATGTGGATTAATAAAATTAATTATATTAAGTTTAAAATTAAATATTTTAAAAATGATATTGAAATTATAAATATAAAGTAGTATAGTATGATTATAGGAAGGAAGTGACAATTAGTGTATAAAGTTATAAACAAATGTCCAGTATGTAGTTCGAAGCTTGTAGTTACTAAGCTTAAGTGTTCTAAATGCAGTACAGTAATAGAAAATGAGTTTGAGATGTCAAAGTTTGAATATTTATCTCTAGAGCAGCTTAAATTTATTGAGATTTTCTTAAAAAATAGAGGAAACATCAAAGATGTTGAAAAAGAATTAGGTATTTCATATCCAACAGTAAGAGCAAAGCTTGATGAGGTTATTTCATCATTAGGTTATAATATAAATCCTACTCCAGCAGTAGATAAGAAGAAAGTAATAGATATGTTAGATAAAGGAGAAATAACTCCAGACCAAGCAATCAAGATGTTAAATGAATAGAATTAAGGAGGAATTATTAATGAATGAAGAAATATCAAGAATATTAAAAATGGTTGAAGAAGGTAAAATTACATCAGATAAGGCTCAAGAATTAATTGAGGCTCTTAATGAGAAAAAAACAGAAATTCAAACAGTACAAGAGAATGACATTATGAATATGATGCTTAAGATTAAGGTTAATTCACATGAGGGTGATGTAGTAAATGTGAAACTCCCAATAAAGCTTATAAAGACTTTATTAAAAACAGTAGGGAAGCTTCCAATTGAGAGTAATGTTAAAGGACTTGAAAATTTAGATTTAAATCTTATTTCTGAAGCAATTGATAACGGACTTTGCGGAAAGATTGTTGATGTTAATAGTGCTAATGGAGATATTGTTGAAGTTGTAATAGAGTAGGAGAGTGGATTTCATGAGAATATATGTTAAGGCAGAAGGAAGACGCTATTTTATACCTGTTCCATTAGTATTTGCCAAGTGGGGAATGTCACTTGTGAAAAGTCCTTTTATCATGAAGAATATACCAGAAAATGAAAGAAAATATGTAGAGATGATAGATTTTAACGAGCTTGCTAAATGTTTATATATTTTAAAAGAGTACAAAGGATTAACCTTAGTAGATGTTAAGGCAAAGGATGGAACTATTGTAGAAATTACAATATAAAGTAATAATTTTATTTAGGAGATGTTTATGAGTAGTAAAAGAAATTTTCTGTTATATATGATGGGAAGGTTTATTTCATATATTGGAACTGGAATACAGCAAATCGCCCTACCTTTATATATACTTGATATCACCCACTCAGGAATAATGATGGGATTATTCTCAATACTAAATTTAGTACCCAATTTAATAACCTTACCTTTTGCTGGAATATTAGGGGATAGAAAAAATAGAAGAAATATAATGGTTGCAACAGATCTTGGAAGAGGTATTATTGTTTGTTTACTAGGGACGTTAGCATTAACAGGAAATATTAATATTTACATGTTATTTATAGCTCAGATATTTATTTCTATTATGGATAGTATTTTTGGTGGTTCATCTACAGCACTACTTCCTGAATTAGTATCAGAGGAGAGCCTGATGAAAGCTACTTCAACCAGAGGAGGACTTGACGCAGCATCGATGATAGTTGGGCCTGCTCTTGGTGGTATAATATATGGGCTCTTTGGAATTAAGGCAGTATTTTATATAAATGCAGCTTCCTTTATAATCTCAGGAATATTATCTGCGTTCATTATATATGAAAGTAAAATTAATGATAAAGGTAAGATAACATTAAAATCATTTTTAAGTGAAAACTTAGAAACATTAACCTTTATAAAAGGTAATAAAGGCATAATGCAGTTATTTGGATATGCAATGATGACAAATCTGCTTTTAACTCCTTCTTTTGATATTGTTCTACCATATATAATGAAAAAAGGAATAGGTTTTAGTTCTCAGCAGTTTGGCTATTTAATGTCTATATTTACACTAGGTGTTCTAGTGGGAAATGTAGTTCTAGGATTAGGAGCTAAAAAAGCTAAAACAAAGAATATTATGAATTTATCTTTCATAATGGAAAGCGTAATGTTATTTGGTTTCTCAATTGTAATTTTTCCAAAACAAGTTTCATTATTAGGAGGGCATTCTTGGACACTATTTATGGTAATTGCTTTAATATGTGTGACCATAGGAGGCTTTAATGCAGGAGTTAATACTCCAATAAGTACAAATCTTCAGAAGATGGTTCCTAACGAAATGAGAGCAAGATTCTTTTCATTAATTGGGATGATAGCACAAGGAGCAGTTCCGCTTGGATCTATTATGTATGGAGTATTATTAGATAGATTTCACTATTATAATATATTTATGATTGTTACTATTTTAAATACAGTTATAACATTAATCTTTATATTTAAGGCAGTGCCAGAAGTTTATGAGCCAAAAGCTCAAGTAATACTTGAAAATTAATAATAGTAAGTAGCTTAAAATTATATTTTAGCTACTTATTTTTTTATTCCATTAGGAAATTATAAATAGTGTGTACTATTTATTTACATCTTTTATGTTATAGTTTAAA
This sequence comes from Clostridium sp. YIM B02551, assembly GCF_022324735.1. Lineage (NCBI taxonomy): Bacteria > Bacillati > Bacillota > Clostridia > Eubacteriales > Clostridiaceae > Clostridium > Clostridium sp. YIM B02551. Next base: position 70,805 of record NZ_JAKGTF010000015.1, read on the forward strand.
ATTAGATGAAGAAAATGAGGTGAGAGTATGATTCATGGTAATGTAGAAGGGATTAAGAATTCCTTTTTAAAAGAGTTAGATGATATATATGGTATTAAAACTCAAAGATATGAATTTTGTGCGACAGAAATAGTAGAAAGTATTTCAAGGTTAACTTCTTTAATTGAAAGAGAAATATCAGTTGCAATAGATAGAAGAGGAAATGTTGTTTCAGTAGCTATAGGAGACTCAACATCAGTAGAACTTCCAATAATAGACATAAAGGAAAAAAAGTTATCTGGAATAAGAGTTATTCACACACATCCTAATGGTTATTCACAACTTTCAGCTTTAGATGTTACTGCACTATTGAAATTAAAGCTAGATTCTCTTGTTGCTGTAGGGGTTGTTGAAGGTGCAATAACAGATATATCTCTTGGATTTTGTTCAATAGAAAATAATGTTTTGGTTGAAGAAACAATAGAGAAACTTTCTTTTGATGAGGCCTATAGATTTAATGTAATTGATAAGATACTAGAAATAGATAAGGCTTTAAAGGAAAGTGAAATTGAGGATGACGATTCAGAAAAAGCTATAATAGTTGGAACTGATACAGAAGAAAGCTTAGATGAACTTGAAGAATTAGCGCAAGCTTGTGATATTCCGGTTATGTATAAGGTATTTCAAAGTAGAAATAAAATAGATGCAGCTCTATTTATAGGAAGTGGAAAAGTGGCGGAAATTGCCAGCTTAAGGCAAGCACTTAGAGCTAATTTAGTTATATTTGATGATGAACTTTCAGGCTCACAAGTTAGAAACTTAGAAGAATATATAGGAGCAAAAGTTATTGATAGAACAACATTAATATTAGAAATTTTTGCAAGAAGAGCAAAAACTAGAGAAGCTAGAATTCAAGTTGAATTAGCTCAATTAAAATATAGGGCTTCAAGGCTATCAGGACTAGGAACTGTTTTATCTAGAACAGGTGGAGGAGTTGGAACCAGGGGCCCAGGAGAGAAAAAGCTTGAAACAGATAGAAGACATATAAAAGAAAGAATATATGATCTAAATGATGAACTTAAGAAAATAAAGAAAAATAGAGAAGTTCAAAGAGAGAGAAGAGGAAAGCAGAGTATTCCTCAAGTTTCGCTAGTTGGATATACAAATGCTGGTAAGTCTACATTGAGAAATACTTTATGTGATATGGTAGCAACTAAAGATGCAGTAAAAAAAGAAAAAGTATTTGAAGCTAATATGTTATTTGCTACATTAGATACAACTACTAGAGCTATTAACCTTCTAGACAATAGATTAATAACATTAACTGATACAGTTGGATTTGTTAGAAAATTACCTCATGAGCTGGTTGAAGCTTTTAAGTCGACCCTTGAAGAAGTAATCTACTCAGATTTGCTTGTTCATGTAGTGGATGCTGCATCACCTACAGCAATAGAACAGATAAGAGCAGTTGAGGAAGTGCTTGAAGAGTTAGGAGCCAGAGATAAGGAAGGATTTTTAGTTCTTAATAAAATAGATTTAGCTTCAGAAGATGCAATAAATAAAATTAAGGAAGAATTTAAGACTTACGAGATCTTAGAAATATCAGCAAAAGAAAGAATAAATCTTGAGTTACTATTAAAAAAGATATCAGAAAAGTTACCATATAAATTAAAAATGGTTGAATTCATAATTCCATATTCAGAGGGAAATATAGTTTCATATCTTCATAATAAGTCAAATATAATAGAGGAAGACTATAAAGATGAAGGAACCTATATTAAAGCTGAGGTAGATGACGAAGCTTATAATAAATATAATGAATATATATTAAAATAAGATTCTTAAAATAGAGCATAGAAAATAAAATTATGCTCTATTTTTCTATTTATACAAATAGTTATTAAACTTTATTTTTTATGTACTATAGAGTATAATAAGTTTAAAAATCTTCAGGAGGGATATTGTGAATTTAAAAATAGCAGAATTTCAGAAAGTAATTTCAAAAATTACATCAGAGTTTGAAGAAAATAAGGATGTACTAGCCCTCTTAGCTTATGGTTCTCTAGTAAGTGGAGATTTGTGGGAAGAATCTGATATTGATCTATTAGTAATTATAAAGAATGAATTAGATGGAATAAAAGATATATATATTTATGAAGAAAATATACCAGTACATTACAAACTAATTTCTAAGAGTGTCATTACTGACAAGAAAAATAAGAAAATAAACAAGATGAATATGGATAAGATACTTATTTCTTCAAAGCTTATTTTCTCAAAGGATGATGATATAACCAAAATTCATAGGGAATTAAGGTATTTCCCAGATAATGAAAGACAAAGAATGAATTTGGTATATCTTGGAGAGACGCTAAAAGTACTGAGCGTATTAAAAAAATACATGTATAATCATAGAGATATAACTAGTTACGAAATAGCAGTAAAGTGTATTGACTCTTTTTCTAAGCTCTATATTAACAATAGCGACTATTTAGTAAGTAAGGATGCCATTACTATGGCAATAAATTTAAATGATGATTTCAAAGTAATAGTCGAAAATGTGTTTTTTTCAAACGAAGATAAAGCAAAGTCCATAAATAGTCTTATAAAATATATAGATAAATATATTAGAAGTAATATAAAAAATTGTTGTAGTTTTTTAATTGAACATATAAAGAATACAAATAATTGGGTAACTTCTCAATTGCTAAAAGAGGACGAGCTTTTTAGAGATTTATCAATTAATATGGAAGATATATTAAAAGAACTATACAAAAATAAGCTGCTTAAGAGTAAAGTTCTAATGCAGAGTTTAAATGGCTTCAGATATAAGGAGAATGTTTATTTTTATGATACCCTATAATGGGTATTTTTACTATCTAGTATATTTATGAAAGTATATATTTTTGAAAAAATTGGAGGAGAAATGAAGGAATTTAGCTTAATTTTTCATGAGGAAATACCAAAGTATATACAATTATCAGATTATATAAAGCATAAAATAGATATTGGAGAGATAAAAGACAGAGAAAAACTACCAACGATAAGGGCTTTATCTGAGATGCTTAAAGTAAATAATGTAACGATTGTAAATGCCTATAAAAAGCTTCAGGCGGATGGATATGCAAATATGAAGATTGGAAGCGGAACTTATGCAAGAAGAAAAGAAGTTATAAGAAGTTTTAACAAGGAATATAATAAAACTTTTAAGTTATTAAGTTCAGGTGGGCTTAGGGAGTATATTGACTTTACAGGAGAAACTACATCTTCATCCTTCTTCCCAGTTAAGGATCTTCAAAAGGTTATAAATGAAGTTTTTGATAGAGATGGAGCAGAGGCACTTTTATATCAAGATGTTTTAGGATATGAAAAATTAAGAGAAGAAATTAGTAAAAGGTTTTGGAAAAATAAATATAGTGCAGAGGATATTTTAATAGTTTCTGGAGCTCAGCAAGGAATAGATATTGCAGCTAAAGCCATATTAAATGTAAATGATAAGGTAATAGTAGAAAGACCAACCTACGGAGGAGCTATTTCAGTTTTTAGGTGGAAGAGGGCAGATATAATAGAAGTACCTATTGAAAATGATGGGATTGACATTGCTATCCTTGAGAAAATACTAAAAAAGCAAAAGATAAAGTTTATGTATATAATGAGCTATTTTCAAAATCCAACAGGTATTAGTTATTCTGAAGAAAAGAAAAAGAAGCTTATAGAATTAGCTGAAAAATATGATTTTTATATTTTGGAGGATGATTACTTATCTGAGCTTATTTATGATAGTAACCTTGTATATAATCCGTTAAAAAGTTATGATATTTATGATAGGGTTATATACATAAAAAGTTTTTCTAAAATATTTATGCCAGGAATCAGAATAGGATACGTAATTATTCCAGAGATATTTAAGGATAGTATGTATCTTTCAAAGATAAATACAGATATTTCAACATCTTCATTAATGCAGAGAGCATTAGAAAGATATATAGTTAAAGGCTACTGGAAAAAACATATAGAGTATTTAAATGAAGAATACAGATCAAGGTATACATTTATCAAACAAATATTAGAAAGAGATTTTAAAGGCATACTTGAGTTTAAGGAACCTAATGGTGGACTTAGTTTTTTACTTAAGTTTTCTGAACCAGAGAAATTTAATTCAAGAAAATTATTCTTTATACTAAGAGATAAAGGAGTATTGATTTCTCCTGGTGCTTTATTTTTTAGAAAAGAGCAAGAGGGAGATAAGTATTTTAGAATAGGTTTTTCCCAAACAAATCATGAGAAAATAGAAGAGGGGTTAAATATAATCTTAAAAGAGCTTAGCTTATAAGGAGGAGAATCTTAATGTCTTATTTAACGATAAAAAAGCAGGCTAATGATGAGTTTGATGAAAAAAAATCACAGTTTATAGGGTATATAAAAAGAGTAGAATCAGAGGATGAGGCAAAAGAATTCGTTCAAGAGATTAAGAATATGCATAAAATGGCTACACATAATTGCTGGGCATATGTTATAGGTGAGAACCTAGGAATTCAGCGTTACTCTGACGATGGGGAGCCTCAAGGAACTGCAGGTATACCAATTTTAGAGGTAATTAAGAAAACAGGATTAACTGATTGTGCTATTGTTGTAACTAGGTATTTCGGCGGAATAATGCTTGGTGCAGGTGGACTAACTAGGGCATATACAAAGGGTGCATCTATTGCTATTAAAGCAGGTGGAATTGTTGAGAAAGTTAAGGGAATGCCAATAGATATAAATATTAATTATGATTTACTTGGTAAGATTCAGTATATTTGCAGCGAAAATAATTGGACAATTGAAAATACTGAGTATACTGAAGATGTAAAAATTACACTTATCCTTGAACTTGAAGAAGGGGAGAAAGCTTTAAAAGAAATAATGAATGTTACCAATGGGAAAGCTGTCATTAATAAAGGAAATATTGGTATATATTTTAAGGAACAAAATAGGCTTTTTGAGCGTATTGATAACTAGGGGGCACTTAAAATGTGCTCTTTTAAGGTTGCAGAAAAAAATTCTACTATGTTATAATGGTTTAGGATTATTATGTATATAATGCAAAAATCATATTACATCTCATTGCCCAACTCTTTGTTGAAGCGTCTAAGAGCTTAACAGTGACATGTAAATTCTTTAATGCATTATATATAATACAAACTTTTAAGGTACAAAGTTAGGAGGAAGTTTAATGTCAGGACATTCAAAATGGCATAATATACAAGCAAAAAAAGGTAAGACAGATGCTAAAAGAGGTAAAATCTTTACTAAAATAGGTAAAGAAATTATGGTAAGTGTTAAAAATGGAGGACCAAATCCAGAAGCTAACTCTAAATTAAGAGATGTTATAGCAAAAGCTAAGGCTGAAAACATGCCTAATGATACTATTACTAGAGCAATTAAAAAAGCTTCAGGTGAATTAGGTTCTGTTAACTATGAAACAATAGTATATGAAGGATACGGCCCATCAGGAGTAGCTGTTATAGTTGAAACTCTAACAGACAATAAAAATAGATCTGCTGGTAATGTTAGAAGTGCCTTTACTAAAGGTGGTGGAAACATGGGAGCATCAGGTTGTGTTGGGTTCATGTTCCAAGAAAAAGGTGAAATAGTTATAGAAAAAGAAGATAAAGATGAAGATGAAATCATGATGTTAGCTTTAGATGCTGGTGCAGAAGACTTTGCTTCAGAAGAAGAAGTGTTTGTAGTAACAACTACACCAGATGATTTTGGAGCAGTTAGAGAAGCTTTAGAAGCGGCTGGATTAGAATTCTTAGAAGCAGCTGTAAAGATGATACCAGATACATATACAGCTATTAACGAAGATGATGCTAAGAAATTCCAAAAGATGCTTGATTTACTTGAAGATGATGATGACGTTCAAGATGTTTACCACAATGCTGAGTTCCCTGAAGGATGGGAAGGCTAGTAGTTATATCAATGGCTTAGCCTAAATTGTTGATGTTAAGTTACTGTTATCTATTATGGTAAACATTAAAAAAACTAACCCATTATGGTATATGCTGAATTGCTGTTAATTCCGTTTCGGATATGCAAGTAGTACACCTTTATAAGCTTATATAAAAGTTTATATAGGTGTATTTTTTATGTTATTATCAGAGGCTTTAAAGAAATTTATTTTCGATTGTGAGATTAGAAAAACGAGGTATTCTATTCTGATTTAAGTTATTGTAATAATATGGTATAATCTAATCAATTTATTGATTTGACTTTGTAAAAGAGTGCGAAATAAATTTGTTATCTGAGATGGTGGTGATTAGTTTGTGCCCAATATGTGATGATTTACATGAAACCATCAGAATAGAACATCCTTATCAATACTACAGTATTGTTGAACAAATAAAAACTATGTTGCAAGAAGGTATATTAGTATTAACTGAAGGTAACTGTGATTTTAGTCTTATAGATAGAAATAAGACTTTTCCTAATGATGGTCCTTATCATGTTTTCAAATGTGGAAACTGCGAATGTAGATTTGGATTATGTGTTGATACATATCACGGAAGCGGAGGCAGTTGGGAAGTTATACATAATTAGTTCGGAATGTTCTTTTTAGATGAACAATAATAAACTATTTTGAAGTTAAAAGAGGGAGAAGAGTTATGGACGAACTAAAATATTTGACTGATTATTATAATAATTATGATGAAGATAAGCGACTTACAACAAAATATGGTCTGGTGGAATTTCTTACTACGATGAAGTATATAAACAAGTTTTTGAAAAAAGGAATGCGTGTTTTAGAAGTAGGTGCAGGGACCGGCAGATATTCACTTACAATTGCAGAACAAGGATTTAAAGTTGATGCAATCGAACTTATACAACATAATATTGATATTTTCAAAAGCAAGATTACAAAAAATTGTAATATAGATGTTAGACAGGGCAATGCGATTGACTTGTCAAGCTATGAGGATGAAACTTTTGATATTACGTTAGTTCTTGGGCCTTTATACCATTTGTTTAATGAGGATGATAAAAGACTAGCCATCAGTGAAGCTATCAGAGTTACCAAAAAAGGCGGGGTTGTATTTATTTCGTATTGTATGAATGATGCAACGATTGTAAATTGGGGCTTCCAAAAAAGTAATATTATTGAAGGTATTCAAAATGGCATTGTTGACGGAGATACGTTTAAATGTCTGTCAAATCCATCATTACTGTTTGAAATGTATAGGAAAGAGGAAATCGATGAATTAATGGAAAGATATGATATTGAACGCCTTCATTTTGTTGCAACGGACCTGTTAACAAATCATATGAGAAATACAATTGACGAAATGGATGAAAAAATGTTTGAAGCTTACTTAAAATATCATTTTTCTATATGTGAACGTATTGATTTGGTTGGAATAACACATCACAGTTTAGATATTTTTAGAAAAAAGTAGTGAACCATCTTCTTATATGATGAACTAAAGAAGCCTTAAATAGGGGCAGAGAATGTGTTATTAATTAACACTCAACTCTGATTTTAACTATCCTTTGATAACTTTATCTCTTACTTATTTACAATATCTTTGAACCATTTAATGTAGGATAATGTTAAACTTTTTATCAGAAGTGTACTTATATGCAGTATTAACTCAATACTATATAATGCGATTAGTGCGTAATTGTAAAATATTACGAAGTAAAGATTATTTTTATAATGTTCAGGAGGTCAAAAAGTGTGTAAAATGCAAGGTATAATTGTGTTCGGAGCAAACGGAAGCGGCAAGTCCACACTTGGACGTGAATTGGCAAATATATTGAACTTTAAGTTTATGGACATTGAAGATTATCACTTTGAAAAGTCAGAAATTCCATATACCATAGAACGCTCACATGAGGATTGTTTGAATTTAATGCTCGCTGACATAAAAAAACATCACTCCTTTGTCATTTCTGCGGTCACTGGAGACTTTGGCGACACAATTACGCAGTTGTACGAACTCGCTGTATTAATATCAGCACCGATTGAACTACGTATAAAACGTATAGAGCAACGTGAGTATGAGAAACATGGAGAACGCATTCGTGAAGGTGGCGATATGCATGAGCAACATTTGAAGTTTGTTGATTTCGTAGCCTCGCGATCTCTATCAAAAATCGAGCAATGGGGAGAAGTGCTTATGTGTCCAGTAATCTGTGTTGATGGCACAGAGGATTGTCATATAAATGCAATCAATATAGCGGAACGTTTTTATGATAAAAATAGTTTTTCAAAACAACAATGAGTATATGATAAGGAAAGTAGAAAAATACGTTTTCCAATAATATGGTTTTCAGATGGAGACATTCGAAAACTACTTAACTATTTAGAAAAGGCGAATCAAAGGATTGATTGGATAGAGATTTAGGTTTTTATATTTACACATATAAATATATGGAGGGGCAATTAATAATGGGAAGTCATGGAATAACATTTGAAATTCCTAATGCACATGGGAGCTATTTAGCCGATATATTAATGGGCATGCCATTTAGCAATTTTAAATGGTTAATTGATAATGATGAAATCCATATGATTGAAGATAATGAGTTTACAGGTGAGTTTTTATATAATGAAGAAATAATAAGTGGAGATAAATTGTTTGATATAGCAGCTAATAATACTTACTATATGATATTTGTGACGTTAAGAGCGTTTTTAAATGAAAGTGATGTACAAAGTGTATCAACATATAGAGAGTTTTTAGAAAGTAGTTGCGAAATTGCTTTTGGTGTATATGATTGCTCAGAGGTTATATTTTGGAGTAAAGGGGAACAATTAGTATCAAAGATGTACAATTATTGTTTATCAAAAGGATATAACAAGGTTAAATATATTAGTGAAGATGATTTAATTAAAGGTATATATCATATTGAATAAACCAAGTTTATAATTTCTATTATTGCTTGATAAACTTTAGCTAAATTAAACTATAAATGGAGGAATCGATTATGTTTACAAAAGAGCAAATTGAGACAGCACATAATAAAGTGAAAAGTGGTGCTGACTTCCCTAAGTATGTTAAAGAAATAAAGAATATGGGAGTAAAAAGTCATGAGGTAGTTCTTATAGATGGGACTTGGATTTTTAAAGGATCAGATGGACAGGTTGTACGATTTAAAAGAGGTTTGGACAATGTATATGTCTCAACACAACCTTCTCCAGAGAAATTTAAACAGATTCTATCCATGCACCAAAGAGGGGACACGGATTATCCTACATTTTGTATTCAAGCAGGAGAATCCGGGGTTGAAAGATGGATATCTGACTTTGAACATATGACTGTAACTTACTTAGGTTCAAATGAAAGTGTAATTGATGTCGAGCCAATCCCAGGTGTATAATAGAATTATTGGAGAATAAATATTGAATTTGTTAGAAAGTAATAATTATAGCTTTGGAGCGATACTTATGGAACTTTTCCGTCCAGTTGGAAAAGCTGAGTTAGAGTTAATTGAAAAGAGTAATTATACCTTATTCCCACCGAGATTACCTCAACAACCTATCTTTTATCCAGTACTTAATCAAAAATATGCAGAGGAAATTGCCAAGAGGTGGAATACTAAGGGTTCTAGTTCTCAGTATAAAGGATATGTTTTTAAAAATGAAAGTAGAGGAGACTCTACTTTTTTATTTGCAAATAAAAAGAGCAGATATGCCAATATCTGCTCGGTTTCAATAACTAATTTAGTCCCGCTTGGAGACTTAAAATCCGTAATCCTATACTAGCATTTTAAGAAGCGAGATACAAGAGTTTATATCTTCCATATCTTTAGTCCTACAATATAAAATAGTCATTTAAATAATTTTATAAATATTAAAATAAATTTAATGGATTAATAATAGAATATAAATATATATGCTTTATAATTAGTTTAATAATAATGATAAGGGAGCGGTAGTATGGTATATATACTTATATTCTTACCTATATTTTATGGGCTCATAATATTATCACTATGTAAGGCAGCTGGAAGGGAAAGTAGATTTAATTAGTAACTTAATATATTAATATTTGAATAGTTTAGTGTAGATTATATCTGCACTATTTTTTATAAAAACAATTTTAAATTAGGAATAAATAAAAATAGCCATTCTTTATATTAAAAAGGATGGTTATTTTTATAATATGGTTATTTCTCCTTCTTCTTGTAGTCTTTGTAAAGCTCCGATAGCTCTAAAAACAAGACCACTAATAACCACTTTATAGCCAAAGGTTATATTTATGTTCGGGGTTATGGTTCCCTTAGCAATTCCAGATTCTATGTTTTGTTCTCTTTCAACAAGTCTTATTTCGGCAATTTCACCAAGTATAGTAGCTGCATGCAATGTGAGTAATGATGAAAGAGCAGCTAGTTGAGTGGCTTCCAGAGGATTAGATGGCTCTATGCCTTTTTTTCTATCTAGAATTAGTTGTCTGTTTTTAGTTGCGGACGCAATAAGAGCCAAATTAGCTATTATAGAGATTAAAGTTCCTTGAATCTCTCTTTCTATTAGTTCTAAATCTAATTGATCATTACCGGTATTTATAACATTATTGCTGGTACCACCAGAAGGAGTTGACGTATTGGTTGTAGCATTCGTAGTCTGATTTCCAGTGCTATTAGCAGGCATAATATCACCTCCTCTAATATAATATTAAGATTAAATTCAATTGTTCACCTGATTTTGATTTTTTGATTTTAATTGAGGTTATTAAGAAATGTGAACAGATAAAATCAGAAAAGTTTAAAAATTCTGATAATTTAAAGAGGAATTTAAAGTTTTCGCTAGAATATGTATATATAGAATATAAAGTAAGGGGGATTATTATGATTTTAATTTGGGATGATAATTTCACTACAGGAATTGATAGTATAGATAATCATCACAAAGAGTTATTTCTACTTATTAATAAATCGTTACAAGCTATGAAAAAAGGAAAACAAACCATGGATATCATAAGTTCATTAGATTATTTAGAAAAGCATGTAATAGAGCATTTTAAAGAAGAAGAAGAAATTCAAAAAAATAATAGTTATCCTAATTATACTTTGCAACACATACAGCATGAACAGTTTAAAAAGGAACTTAAGGATTTAAGAAGAACATTTGCAACTTCAGGAGCCTCAACATTATTTATAATTAATGCTCAAAAATCAATCTCTTCATGGTGGGTAAATCATATAAGTAATATGGATAAGGATTTTGGAAGGTTTCTATTAGAGAAAAACTATAATTGAAGAACCTACTAAAATTCAAAACTAAATAATGATTTTAAATAAAGCTATATCTCGTGATATAGCTTTTTCTTATGCATATAAATTTACAATAATAAAGACTAAATAAGCATAAATTGCGTGCGTCCACATATTGTTAAATATATATAAGATAAATATTATAGAAAATTTAATTGATTTTAATATTTTCTTGAAAAGAAAAATAAAACTCATAAAAAATATTACAAAAAAAGGAATTTAACATATAAAAGAGAAATATAAAATTATATTAATTAACTTAAGGAGGTAAGTGTATGGAAATCAATGATTTTATAACTTTTGATTTTTTATCTAGCTATGTAGGCACAGTAATTGTAACAATGCTTATAGTTCAATTTCTAAAAGATATCCCTTTTATTAAAAAGATCCCCACAAGGTATTTTACGTTCCTTGTAGCTTTTATAACCATACTTATATCTGGTATATACCATGGTACAATATCCTTTAGTAATTTATATATTATGCTAATTAATGCTATCTTAGTTACATTCACAGCAACTGGAGGATATGATTTTGCAGCTAGAAAAGTAAGTATAAACGTGGATAAATCCAATAATAGTGATGGGGAGAAATAAAAAGAAGCCCGTAAATAATCAATGGTTTTCAACAGTGTAGAAATAGCAATTGATTAAAAGAGGGAGGGGCTTATGTCTAAACTAAATCAAATACAGCAAAAAATACAAGAATTAAATGGTGGAAGTTTTCAGAAACTAGCAGATAGCTATTTAGTTTCATGTGGTTATGGACATATTGTTTCTTTAGGTTCAGTAGTTGGAAACGATGGTACAAGAAAAGGAACTCCAGATTCATATTTTATCTTACCTAATGGAAAGTACGCTTTTGCAGAATATACAGTTAAAAAAAGTGGTCTATATGAAAAAATAGAAGAAGATATTGATAAATGTTTTGATTTTTCTTTAACTAACATAAGAGCTGAAGAAATTCAAGAAATAATATACTGTCATACCTCACAGCTCTATACTAATCAAGTGGATGGACTTATAAAAAAGTGCAAGAAGAAAAGTGTATACTTGAGAATAATAGGAATAGATGAACTTTCTCAGCAGATTTATCATTATTATCCCAAGATAGCAAAAGATTTTCTTGGGATAGAAATAGATACTGGACAAATATTGAGATTAGAAGATTTCATAGCAAGTTATGATAGAAATTCAATGGTAACACCCTTGGGAATGAAATTCTATTTTAGGGAAATGGAATTGAAAGAAATCTTAAGTACATTAGAAGGAAATGATTCTACTATAATATCAGGTAAGGCAGGGGTAGGAAAATCCAGATTAGTAATTGAATGCTGTAAGAAATATGCAGAAAAACATAAGGATACGATTGTTTGGTGCATAAAAAATAATGGACAAAATATTTTTGAGGATTTAAAGACATATTTTTCAGAACCGGGTAGCTACTTAGTATTTATAGATGATGTAAATCAAACAACCCCACTAACAGATATATTAGATTATCTACACAAAGGAAATCTTGGAATTAACCTGAAAATAATAGCTACAGTTAGAGATTATGCACTAAGGAGAATCTTGGATAAGTTTTATGAAGAAACTCACCCTAAGATTATTAAGATTAATCTTTTAGAGGATGAGCAAATTAGAGAAATGGCAAGGCAAGAATTTAATATAAATAATTCATTATATTTAGATAGAATAATTCAAATAGCACAGGGTAACCCTAGACTGGCAGTAATGTCAGCGCAATTAGTTGTGAAGGAGAACACCTTAGAGAGCATAAAAGACAGCACTCAATTATTAGAAGAATACTTTAGAAATATAAAAAAAGATCTTCAAGCCTTAGATGATGAAAACATATTAAGAATTGCGGGAATAGTATCATTTCTTAATCATATTAGTCTTAAAGATAGCCAGAATATTAATAAAATATGTACTATATGTGAAATAGAGAAGAGTATGTTTTTTGAATCAATTCAAAAATTAAGCAACATGGAAATTATAGATATATATGAAGATGAGTTAGTGAAAATTTCGGACCAGATTCTTTCGACTTATCTATTTTACTTAGTTTTTATTGATAAGAAAGCTCTTCATTATGCTGAATTAATAGAAGCATACTTTCCAAATATAAAACAAAGGATAATAGAAACAATAAATTCAGTATATACACATTTCAACTTTGAAAAAGTAAATGAGGTTATTAATTTAGAGATAAATATTGTTTGGGATAGCTTTGAAAGAAAAAATGATTATAGATTAACTGAATTGATGCTAACTTTTTGGTTTGTAAGAGAATCAGAAACACTTATTTATATTAAGAAAAGAATAAATAGTTTAGGTTCCAGTATGAAAGAACCGGAGAGTTATGTAATACCTAAAAATGAGTATTTAATAGTTCCAGAGGGTATTAAAACTTTAGTGCAGTATAGAAGCAGCAATAATTATGCAATAGCCATAAGTCTAATATTAGAATACTTAAGAAAGAAGCCAGAAGATTTCCCTATGATCTATTCTGTGTTAGTAAATGCACTAGGTTTTAATGAAGATTCATATTATCAGAACTTTATTATTCAAAGAAATATTGTAGATCAAGTTATTAGACTTACAAATGGCTTTGAAAATAAACTCTATACTATGTTATTTCTTCGTTTATCAAACTATTATTTAGGATTTGTTTTTGATGAGAATGAGCCATGGGGAAAAAAGAATATCTTATTTCATAGAATAGCATTAAAAAATTCGCCTTCGCTTGAAAAGCTTAGAGAGAAGATATGGCTGAGTCTTATTGAATTATATAATAATGAAGCATATAATAAAGAGGTTATAGCCATTCTAAAAAATTTTGGGGAAGATTACTTCACTGAAGTTGATAGAGAAGTTATAAAAAACGATATGATATTTATAAAGTTATTTATTAACGAAAAACTACGAGAGAATAATTTCAATCATTGCATTGCAGCAGATTCATTATTTGAGGCTGTTGACAAGGCACAATTAGAAACTGATGATATAAACATTAGAAAATTTTATGTAGGTGGATATAAAATATACAAATTACTAAAAGGAAGAAAACACCTAAAGATATTTAATTATAATAAAGAAGAAAGACTAAGAGAATTAGATATAAGAGTGTTTGTTGAAGATTACAACTTAGAAGATTATAAAAGTTTTATAACCCATTGTAAAGAATTTGGAGAGCTTTCATCTAGTGACGAATACGAGTTAGGAGAAGGCATGGATATAGTATTTTCATCCTTAATGGTAAATAAAAGTCTATTTGTAGAAGTAGTAGATTTCTATTTATCACAAAACTTATCAATTAGTGTAAGTCCAAAATTGATTATTAAGGGATTGATTGAGGTAGTAGGATTAGATGAAGCAGAAAGAATAATAAATAAATATGAATACTTTAATAAGAGTAAGTGGCTATATTGTTACTTTACACTAATTCCTGAGAAGGAAATAAATACAGAGTATGTTAATAAGTTATATGAATATTTCGCTGATAATGAAGATGAAATAATTGGTTGGACACGAAATGTAAGCTTTTTATCAAATTACATGCATGTTGATTCTAGGATATTTATAAATGTAACCAATATTGTTTTAAATAAAACAAAAAAATCACCCTTAACTGTTATTAGAACTTTAAAGTCATTATTTAATGTGTATAGTGATATCTATAAGTGTTTATTTGAAGTATTTAAGGATGATTTAAAGGTTTTAAGAAAAGCATATTTTACACTGCTTAAAATAGACAAAACAATGAATTATGATTCTAATATATTAAACAAGTTAATGGAGAAGGATGATGAATTTAAAGAGGAGTTTATATGTTTAATTCTGAATTCTAGAAATATAGATGAAAGCTTTGACTTTACATTCTTGTGGCAAGGAGATAATTATCTTGAATTGGTTTCGTCAATTGTAAAGATTTTTAAGGAAAAATCAATTGAGAAGAGATATTTGTTTTATGATTTTATAAAGCAATTATTGAAACTAAAGTATAGTGATATAGTAGATATAAGCGAAAAACAAGATAAGTGGATTAGAATGTATATTGAAGAAAACTATTCTAGTGATGAGGAAATGCAAATACTTTTTTATGGGATATCTTATTTTGAGGATAAGAGAAAGATCAAATTACTTTCATTCTTACTATCATATAATAAATCTTTTGAATTATTTAAACAGTTAAATTTAGTATCAAGAACCATGACCTCAAATGGAAGTGAAATTTCAGCACTAGAAAAACGAATTTCACTCTATGAATCATTATTACCAGTTCTTAGAGATGTAGAATTATTAGAACATAAAAAATATGTAGATGATGTTATTAGAAACTTAAGAAGCAAAATGAAAAGTATGAAGATTAAAGAATTAATCGAGGATAATTAATAATTAAAAATAGTGTATATGACAACCTAATTTTATTAAAGTTAGGTTGTTTTTTCATATTTTCATAAAAAAATTAAAAAAATTTATTGGAAGAAAAATAGCAAAATAATACAGGTTGTCCACGTTAAGAATACATATGTACTCAATGGTTTAACTGTGTATAGGGGAGGGAAGCAGGTCTCTTTCTGGATAAAATTGAAAAAATCATGGAAAAAAATTAATGTTTATACATGTTTGCAATGTTTAATTCATTTAACAGTAATAAAGAAATAAAAGTTGTAAAAGATGTGTCCTTCATTGAAATACAAATGTTCTGTAATTGAGTAAAATTGCCTTGAGTCACTCTGTTGCAATTTCAAATATATCATGCTAATATAAACTGGTTAATAATAATAGGGACAAATTATTGATATATTATCAATTTTAATTCTACTTTACTTCAAAAATGTCAATTTAAATCAAGGACAAATTTGAAGTAATATGTCTAAATGGGGGGGCAATTTTTATGAAAAGAAAGATATCATTACTTTTGGTACTAGCTATCTCAACTACATTTACTTTAGCAGGATGTAAAGCTAAAACAAAAACAAGAGTAGATAGTGATGTAGTTAAAATTGGAGTATTTGAACCAATGACAGGAGCAAACGCAGCAGGTGGACAACTTGAAGTTGAAGGGGTAAAACTTGCAAATAAGTTATATCCAACGGTACTTGGGAAAAAGGTTGAATTGGTTTTTGTAGATAATAAATCAGATAAGGTTGAAGCAGCAAGTGCAGCAGCAAACCTAGTGGAACAAGAAAATGTTAATGCTATAGTAGGAAGCTGGGGAAGCGGTAATTCTATGGCTGCAGGTGATGTGGTTATGGATGCAAAAGTGCCAGCAGTAGCAGCTTCTGCAACAAACCCACTAGTAACAGCAGGAAATGATTACTATTTTAGAGTATGTTTTATAGATCCTTTTCAAGGAACTGTAATGGCTAAGTATGCAGCTGAAAAGCTAAAGGCAAAAAAAGTTGCAATACTTCAAGAAGTTTCAAGTGATTACTCCGTAGGAATATGCAAGTTTTTTACTGATTCTTTTATTAAGTTGACTGGAGAGAAGAATGCTATAGTAGCAAAAGCAAATTATAATACTGGAGATCAAGACTTTTCAGCACAACTAACTAATATAAAAAGTAAGAATCCAGATGTTATATTCGCGCCTGGTAACTTTACTGAAGGTGCGCTAATAATTAAACAAGCAAGGCAACTTGGAATAAAAACTCCTATTATTGGTGGAGATACTTGGGAAACACCAGAATTTGTTGATATAGGAAAAGATGCAGTGGAGGGAACAGTATTTTCAACCTTCTTTGCAAGTGAAACTCCTATAACAGATGAATCAAAGAAATTCTTAGAAGAGTACAGAAAAGAATATAAGAAAGAGCCAGCAGCAGTAACTGCACTATCATATGATGCTTATATTTTAATATTAGATGCAATTAAGAGAGCTAATTCTACTGACCCAGTAAAAATAAGGGATGAAATAGCTAAGACAAAGAACTTCCCAGGAGCAGCAGGTATGATAACAATAGATGAAAATAATAATGCAGTAAAAGATGCAGTATTAAAACAAGTTAAAAATGGCAAGTTTACTTATCTCGATACTATAAAAGCAGATAATTAAAAATAGGTGGTGGAATCATGACTTTTAGTATATTTATGCAACATTTAACAAATGGAATTTCCCTTGGTAGCTTATATGCACTTATTGCTATAGGTTACACAATGGTTTACGGAATATTAAAACTTATAAATTTTGCTCATGGAGATATTTTCATGATGGCAACTTACTTTGCATTTTTTGGAGTAGCAACATTTAATCTTCCTTGGTATTTTGCATTTATTATAGCAATAGTTATAACTGCAGTACTTGGAATGACTATTGAATTTACAGCGTATAGACCGCTTAGAAGTGCGCCTAAGATTTCAGTATTAATTTCTGCTATTGGTGTTTCCTTCTTACTTGAAAATCTAGCGATTGTTTTATTTGGGGGAATGCCAAAAGCTTTCCCAACACCTGATATATTTACAAATGTTGTTACTATAGGGGGAGTATCTATTCAAAACCTTACATTCATAATTCCTGTTGTAACATTAGTATTATTATTTGTTCTTTTATATCTAGTTAATCATACAAACGTTGGTATGGCTATGAGAGCTGTTTCTAAGGATGTGGATACAGCAAGACTTATGGGTATAAACGTAAATAGAATAATATCCTTTACCTTCGCTATTGGTTCAGCATTAGCTGCAGTTGGGGCAATGATGTGGTCTGTTAAGTACCCACAAATAATTGCAACTATGGGAATAATCCCAGGACTTAAATGCTTTATAGCCGCTGTTATAGGGGGAATAGGTGATATCAAAGGAGCAGTTATTGGAGGCTTCATATTAGGAATTGGTGAAATTATGATAGTTGCTTTCCTTCCAAGTTTAACTGGATATAGAGATGCCTTTGCATTTATACTTCTAATAGTAATATTACTATTTAAACCTACTGGTATAATGGGCAAAAATTTAGCAGAGAAGGTGTAAGTATGAAAGATAAAAGAAAACTTTTAAATATAGGACTAATTTTAATCATATTTCTATTACTATTAGCCGCCAACACAGGCTTAGACACATATAAAATTAGAATTTTAAATCTTTGTGCAATATATACAATACTTGGCTTAAGTTTAAATTTAATAAATGGATTTACAGGTATGTTTTCGCTTGGACATGCTGGATTTATAGCTATAGGAGCATATACAACAGCACTTCTAACAATGTCCGAAAGAGTGAAGAATCAAAACTTCTTTTTAGAATCTTTGATTTCTCCACTTAACCATATCCAAATTCCATTTTTGCCAGCGTTAATAATAGCAGGATTAGTTTCTGCATTAATAGCATTTTTAATTGGAGCTCCGGCATTAAGACTTAAGGGAGACTATTTAGCAATTGCTACATTAGGATTTGCAGAGATTATAAGAATAGTTATAACTAATGCTCAAAATGTTACTAATGGTGCACTTGGACTAAGAGGTATTCCACATAAAACTAATTTGTATTGGAGTTTCGGTATTGCAATATTCACTATTATAATCATAGTTTCACTTATGAATAGTTCTTATGGAAGAGCATTAAAGTCTATAAGAGAAGATGAAATAGCAGCTGAAAGTATGGGAATAAGCTTATTTAAACATAAAACCATCGCATTTACTATTGGAGCATTTTTTGCAGGCGTTGGGGGAGGTCTTCTAGGAAACTTAATGGGAACTATAGATCCAAATATGTTTAAGTTTGTTCTTACATTTAATATATTACTAATAATTGTTATAGGTGGAATGGGAAGTGTAACTGGTACAGTAATTTCTGCGTTTGTAGTAACAATTTTAGGAGAAGTTTTAAGATTCTTAGATATGGAGAAACATTTTAATTTTGGTATTATAAGCTTTAATGGAGTTCCAGGATTAAGAATGGTAGTTTTCTCAGCAATACTTATGGTTATAGTTCTTTTCTTCAGAAATGGAATAATGGGAACAAAAGAGTTCTCTTGGAAAGGAATTTTTAAAAACTCAAGTGATAAACCTCTAACAGAAGGAGGAAGCAAATAATGGCATTATTAAAGGTTGAAAATGCAACAATGCAGTTTGGAGGACTTACTGCAGTAAATGATTTTAATTTAGAAATTAATGATGGAGAGATTGTTTCATTAATAGGTCCAAACGGAGCTGGTAAGACAACAGCTTTTAACATGATAACAAATGTTTATACTCCCACAAAGGGGAAAATCATATTAGAAGGAAATGATATTACTGGCCTTAGACAAGACCTTATAACACAAAAAGGAATAGCAAGAACCTTCCAAAATATTAGACTTTTTAAAGATTTATCTGTACTAGATAATGTTTTAATAGCAAATCATGTTCATATTAAGTCTAACTTCATTGAAGCAATATTTAATCTTCCTAAATATAAAAAAGAAGAAAAAGAAATGGTTGAGAAGTCTTTAGAACTATTAAAAGAAGTAGGACTAGAAAGTTTAAAGTATGAAAAAGCTACTTCACTTCCTTATGGAAAACAAAGAAAGCTTGAAATAGCAAGAGCCCTTGCAACAAATCCAAAACTTCTTCTACTAGACGAGCCTGCAGCAGGTATGAATCCTACAGAAACAGATGAACTTACAGATTTTGTTAAGGAAATAAAAGAAAAGTTTAAGCTATCAATTTTTATGATTGAACATCATATGCAAATGGTTATGAGTTTATCAGATAAGATTCAAGTTTTTGAGTATGGAATTACTATAGCTGAAGGAACACCTTCTGAAATACAAAATGATAAAAAGGTTATAGATGCATATTTGGGGGTGTCTGAAGATGATTAAAATAGATAACTTAGTAGTGTCATATGGAGGAATTGAGGCGTTAAAAGATATAAGTTTAGAAGTACCAAGTGGCAAAATAGTCACTTTAGTTGGAGCTAATGGTGCAGGTAAAAGTACTACATTAAAATCAATAGTAGGGCTGGTAAAACCTAAAAGCGGAAGCATTAGTTATGAAGGAATAGATTTAACTAAATTAAGTACTGAAAAGATGGTTGAGAAAGGTATAGCTTTAGTTCCAGAAGGAAGAAAAGTTTTCACTGACCTTACAGTACTTGAAAATTTAAAGATAGGTGCATATTCAAGAAAAGACCGTAAAGAAATATCAGAAGATATTGAAAATGTATATTCCCTATTCCCAAGATTAAAAGAAAGAAGCTGGCAATTAGCAGGTACCCTTTCAGGTGGAGAACAACAAATGCTGGCAATAGGAAGAGCTCTAATGTCTAGACCTAAATTAATAATGATGGATGAGCCATCTCTGGGACTTGCACCAATAATAGTAAAGGAATTGTTTGGAATAATTAAAAGAATTAGAGAGGAAGGTACAACTGTTCTTTTGATTGAACAAAATGCTAATGCTGCATTAAAAATAGCAGATATAGGTTATATTATGGAAACTGGTAAAATTACATTAAAAGGCTCAGGAGCTGATTTATTGAATAACGACGAAGTTAAAAAGGCTTACCTTGGCGAAAGTGTAAAATAAATATTAGCGAAAACATTAGAAAAACTCCCTAGTGAATTGCCACATCTATTGGATTTAAGGCAGTTCATAGGGATTTCTTTTTCTTAAGGAATATGTAACAAAATCTTAATGGATAAATTGGAAAAATGTATTACACTGTAAAAAGAGGAAGTGTGGTAATTAAACTTTATAATTTAATTAAGGTATAAGGGGATTGTAAATGAAGAAAAAGATAATAACAATTCTATTGGTAGTAGTTAGTGTTTTTTCTGTAGCTTGTGGAAATAAAAAAGATGAGGGTGCACAAGGTAGCAAGGAAAATAACCAAAGCGTTTCACAGACTAATAATAAAGATAATTCAAGCTCTGAAGAGGCTAAATCTAATACAGCAGATTCAAGTAATAATAACAAAACTCAAAATTCTATTAAGAATACATCAAGTCAATCAACAAGTAATAAACAAGAAGAGAAATTTTATGGTAATTGGGTAGCTAAAAAGAAATTAGGTTTTGCAAAAGTAGGTACTCTTTCGAATGCGGATATAGATAAGATAATAGGTATGAAATTTAGTTTTTCAAAGGAAAGTGCATCTTGTTTTAGAGATTCATTAGATTCTTTGAAAGATGTTGCTTCTAATCCTAAGTACACAAAACGAATTTTAAATGAAGATGACCTTTGGAATGATTACAGAATAAATCTAAAACTTAAGGATTTAGGAATAGAGAATGGAACAATTACTGAAGTTAAAGCTCAAGATGCCTCAGGAAAAGGATGTACTTTTTTTATAAAAGATGACAATACACTTATCTTAAATGGCGGTGGAGTACTAATCGAACTTAATAGAGCATAAGGCAAAAATATAACTAATATAATGTTTATAATAAATTTGTAAATTAGGAGTTTGTATGGGATATATTGAGAGGAAGCCAATTAATCGTTCAAAACTAAGATTATATTTTGGAAAGAAATATTATGATGTAAAGAGATTTGTTCAATGGCATTTCAGCAATATAAAATTCTCTAAACATTTAAATGAAGATCTTTATCAAAACATTATCTTCCAGCATAGAACACCTCTTCTAAGAAAACTTAAAGGTGTAGACATGCAGTTGCAAATTAATAAGATTCAAAATCTTAAAATAGCAACTAAAAAGATAAATGGAATAGTAATAAAACCTGGCGAAACTTTTTCATATTGGAAGCTTATAGGAAAACTCACTTATCAAAAAGGCTATTTAGATGGTCTTGTATTATATCCAGATGGAACTTTTAAATCAGGAGTAGGAGGTGGGCTTTGTCAGCTTTCAAATTTAATATATTGGATGACATTGCATACTCCATTAAAAGTTACTGAAAGACATAGGCACAGCCATGATATTTTCCCAGATTCAAATAGAACTCAGCCTTTTGGTTCTGGAGCAACTTGCTCATTTAGCTCACTAGATTTACAGATATTTAATGGAACTAATAGTGACTTTCAGCTTATAGTTTACTTAACTAAAGATGAGCTTGTTGGAGAATGGAGAAGTTCAGAATCGTCTATGTTACAATATGAAGTTTATGAAAAAGATCATTCAATAACACCTGGGCTTTGGGGTGGCTATATAAGGAACAATACTATTTATAGAAAAGTATATGATAATATAGGATTTATTAAGGACGAATATGTCACTGAAAATCATGCTTACATGACTTATAATCCATATTTAAATGGTATACAGAATGTAAAATAATTTTTAATCGTGTTATGTACTATAGTAAAATTAACCTAACTAATAATTTTAGTTAGGTTAATTTTTTTTGAAAATAGAGAGAGAGTTTAAAAATTTAATACGTTTATATAATTGAGTAACTATTGGAGGTGAACTTTTTGAAAATTGATGATAATAATCTAATCCAAGAGCTAATTAGGAAGAATGAAAAAGCATTGGATTATCTAGTTGAGAGATATGGTAATCTTTTATTTAAAGTTTCCTATTCAGTGTTAAATGATAGAGAGACAAGCTTAGAATGTATGAATGATTCATTACTAAGAATATGGAATAATATTCAATCATTTAGGGGGGATTATAAGAATTTTGTTAGCTGGATTGTAGTAATCACAAAAAGAATTGCTATAGATGAGGTAAGAAAAAAAGATAAAAGAGCCACATCAACCTTAGTAGAATTTATGGTAGTAGATGAGATATCCTTAGAGAAACAATTAGAACACAAAGAAACTAGGGATAGAATTATGAGGGAAATAGATACAATGGAGGATATAACACGAGAAATATTTTTAAGAAGATTCTTTGTAGAAGAATCAATTGTAGATATTTCTAAAAAATTAGGTATATCAGTTTCAGCAGTATCAAATAGGATTCTTAGAGGTAAAAAGAAATTGGAGTTTCTTTTTAGAGAGGAGGTAATTTAGTATGGACGACTTAGAAATAATGAGGATATCCCAAGGTCTAGATATAAAGGAAGAGGATTTTGAAAATATACCAGTTGAGTTAAGTGAGTTTGAGATAAAGAAAGCTAAAAAAGTATTAAGAAAAAGAATAAATGAGGATTCAATAAATAGAGGGTCCAAGAAACATTGGATAAAAAGATTATCCATAGCTGCGTTAGCTTTTGTTTTTATTTCAATATCCATTATACTTTTATCTAAACCAGCATTTGCAGAAAACATTAAGCTTTTAGATACGGTTTATGAAAAATTAGGATACTATAAAGAATATAAAGACTTTTCAGAGATGGTTGGACAGACCCAAGAGAATAATGGATATTCTTTTACTATAGACAAGGTAGTAGTTACACCAACTAAAGCTGTTGTTGCAATTAGGGTAAATTCTAAAAAACCTTTTGAAAAGGATAAGAAAACTTCATTACTTAATAATCTCACAATTATAATGGATTTCCCTGAAAATCAACCAAAGTCAGGTTCAGGAGGACAACATGTAGAATATATTGATGAACATAATGCACTTTTAGTTAATGAAGAGGAGATTCAAGGAGGAACCTTTAAGAAAAGAGGGGATTTCAAATTGCACCTTCATTCTTTTGGATTAGATGGCATTGAGAAGGTAAGTGCAGACTTTAATTTTAAGGTTGATTTTAGTAATTCTTTTGATAAGGTTATGAATACGAGATTGGATAAAATGCTTGAATTTGGAGATGAAAAGATATATTTAAAAGAGATGCAAAGTACAATTTTAGGAACAGAGATCAGATTTACCACTGCTGATTTAGAGAAGTGTGGAAAATTCTTAATTGAAGTTGATGGTGTTGTATATAGATTTATAAATTGGGGGTCTAGTGATGATGGAGGACATGCATTTATTAAGGAATTGACCTATGATAAAGTAAAAAATGCAAAAAGTATAAAAGTTATCCCACTCTATATTGAGAATATAGACGAAAATCCACAGGATTTAAATAACAACGATATAGAAATAACTGAAGAAATGAATTTACCACAAAAATTAGAGCTTTTTAAGGAGTCCCAAGGAGAAGTATATAGAATCGATAAAACAGATAATAAAATAAGAGTGTATTATGATAATGGTGAAAAAACATTAGCTGAATTAGGTTATATATATATTTATGGAGAAGATGAAAATGATTTTGCCCTAAGTACTATTGGAAAAGACCCAAATAGAAAAGATGGATACTATATTGAAAGAGAGAGTCAAGGAGATAAGAAGTACTATATAAGAAAAACAAGGTCTGGACTTACAATGAAGACTGGAGATGCGATAAACATAAAATAACATATTAGGGTAGTTCAGATAGTATTACTGAACTATCCTTATTATGTTATTTATGGTAAAATTAAAAATAAATTATTAGTATACGAGGTTATTTACATGAATATAGAATTACTTTTTTCTGAGATTTCAAAGCTTCAAGGTAAAAATGTAATATTAAAATCTGTTGGAGATAAGGATGTTGAAGAGTTATTTTCAATATATAGTAATGAAGAGGTTTTTAAATATTGTGGCATTATTCCAAAGAAAAATAAAAACACAGTAAAAAATATGGTTGGTCATTTTGAAAGAGACTTTAATAAGAAGGATAAGATTAAATGGGGAATATATAGTAAAAGTAATGGTTTGAAATTAGTAGGAATTATTGATATTTTTAATATTAATCAAAGAGTAGATATGCTTACCCTTGGATATTTTCTAGAAGAAAAAAGTTGGGGAAAAGGAATAGCAACAGAAGCAGTATCTATTATTGTTTCGTATTTATTTGAACAAATTAATGTAAATAGAATAAATGCAGAAGTAATGTTAGATAACAATCCATCTAAAAAAGTATTAATGAAAAATAGATTTTTAAAAGAAGGGACTATAAGACAAGGAAATTTCTGGCCAGGAAAAGGAATTGTAGATTTAGAGTACTATGGATTACTTAAAGAAGATTTTTTTAAGAGATAATATTGAGGTGAAATATTATGAGTTTCGATGAATATGCAAGGAATTGGGATACAGATATTAGAATTAAAAGAGCTAAAGTAATATCAAATGAAATAATAAAATCATTAGATATCAAAGAGGGCCTTAGAGCTATGGAATTCGGATGTGGTACAGGGCTTATAAGCTTTAATATCTATGATAAGTTTAAGAATGTGATACTTGTAGATTCTTCTCAAGGGATGATTGATATAGTAAAAGATAAAATTATTAGGTATGAAGTAACTAATATGATTCCATATAAAATAGACATCCTTAATGAAGAATTTGAATTAAAAAATTTTGATGTAATATTTAGTTCAATGGTATTGCACCATGTGGAAGACATTTCTAAAATAACAAAGAAATTTTATGAACTATTAAATACATTAGGAACTCTGTGTATTATAGATTTGGATAAGGAAGATGGAAGTTTTCATAGAAATGAACCTCATTTTAAAGGTCATAATGGTTTTGATCAAGAAGAATTGAAAAACATACTAATAAAAATTGGGTTTAGAGATGTTGAAATAAAGACATTCTATAGAGATAAAAAAGTAATAGATGATAAAGAATTTGGTTATTCATTATTTTTGCTTAAGGCACGTAAATATTAAATAATACACACATTGGATAAGTCTTTTTATAAAACCAGTGAAATATATTCTAAATATAGTAATAGAATATGAAGGTTGATGTAGTTAAATATGGCAAGTGAAAAGAAAAGTATCATAGGTGGGAAAATAGTTAGTATGAAGATAAAAGAAAATAGTACTAATTCTAGATTTGAAGAAGACGTAGAAAAGTATTTTAGACCATCTAAATTACCTATAATTAATACAAAAGAATTTCAATATGACTTTTATCAGGATATAGCTAAAACTAATGTATTACCTGAGTATCTATTTAAAAATCCAGAAGATACAATAATTAATTATTTTAGTATATTAAGAGAAGCCTCAAACTATGAAGAAGGTAAAAAAGCAGGTTGTGGGTCAATTGGAGATACTAGAGCACCATATCCAATAGCATATAGGTTTTTAACTGAAAGTTATCAGAATAGGGAAAGGTATACGAAATATCTACAATCATTTAAAAATATACTTCATATTAACCTTTTGAAATTAAAGAGGGTAGAATCAGATAAAGAACATCCTGAAGCAATAAAATATTTTGTGGAATTTGAAACTATAGAAGGGTCAGAAAAAGATGCAACTTATTTCGCATACTATTATGGATACTTATATTTAACTAAGATAGATGAACAGTATCTAATAGATGATATGATTTTTTATGGAGAAAATTATCTATGTGCACCTTATCATGGATGGTCTCATATTGGAGAAAATGTAGTTGATATAGAATACGGATACTGGTGTAATTTAGTTCAAAAGAGAATGCCATCTGAAGAAAAGGGATACATAAAAAAGGTACTCTTTAAAGGAACAGATGGAAATATGTATATGATTGAGTTTATAAAACTAACCAATGATACAGATTTGAAAATTGGAGAATATGAGAAAGCAGAAAATGGGATGTGGGAACCAATAATTATAAATCCTGAGGAATGTTTAAAGAAGAAAAAACTAAAGGATAGTAAATAAGAAAATGAGGGATGATGTATGAGAGGATTAAATGAACTAGAAAATGTTATAAGAGAAAAGGCTGAAAAACAAGAGTTTTCAGGAGTTGTTCTTATAATGCAAAGGGGCAAAGAAATTTTTTCAGGGTGCTATGGATATGCAGATAAGTCATGGAAGGTTCCAAATACAATAGAAACAAGATTTAGGATAGCTTCTATATCAAAGATGTTTACAGCTGTAGCTATATTACAACTAATAGAAGAGGGTAAAATAGATTTTGATACTAAGGTTACTGAGTACTTAGAGCTTTCTAATACTAAGATTCCAAAGGAAGTTGATGTTGAAAGTTTGCTCACTCATACTTCAGGTATTGGAGATTACTATGACGAGAGCCTAGGAGATGAGGAGTGGGAGAGAATATGGTCTAGGATTCCTATATATAAAATTCGTACTAACTCAGATTATCTTTCTCTATTTAAAGATAAAGATCCAATTAATGAAGTAGGAAAAAAATATCATTATAATGGAGCAGGCTATATTTTATTAGGATTAATCATAGAAAAAGCATCTGGGGTATCTTATTTTGATTATGTCAGAAAAAATGTTTTTAATAAGATAGGCATGAAGGATTCGGATTTTTTATCTATAGATAAGGTTTATGAAAGAGTTGCAGAAGGGTATGAAGCTATAAGAAATTCTGATGGTGAAATAATTGAATGGAGCAAAAATATTTATACAACTACCCCTGATGCAGCATCAGATGGCGGGGCTACATCAACAGCGCATGATTTGATTAAATTTATCAAAGCGTTAAGGAATAATAACCTTTTGGGAGAAAGACTTAGCAAAGAGATGTTTATTCCCAAAGTTATAGATGAAGAAGCTAATGGTGCAAGAGGATACGCATGGATGTATGGGTATGGTAATTCATTTGTACTCAATCAAGAAAATAATATAGTAAGATGTGGACATACTGGAGAAGAATACGGAGTTAGTGCTAGACTTTATTATTACCCTGAGCTTGAAACTGATGTAATTATTCTAGCTAATCAAGGCATGTGTGCAGGCGCTTTAGGGTGGGATATTCATAATATGTTGTTACAATAAATAAAAAGGCTTGCAATAAGCCTTTTTTATTTAAATAAGGCATTAAAAGATCTATAACTCTTCCTAATAAAGTTTAAACAAAAATTAGGGATAGCAGGATGACGCTTATAAAAGAAAGGAATATATATTGAGTAATATGCTTTTTTAAAGTCAGCCCAATGTGTACAAGTTTCTAATTTTAAGAAGTCAGAAACATCAACAACTACACCCTTACCATCAACAATCATAACATTTTTAGCATGTACATCATGAGGAGATAGTCCAAGATTTTTAGCATAAACTAAAGCATAATCTATGTCTTTAATAATTCTTTCTGGAATTTGTATACCTTTATTTATGCAATTATACAATGTTTCACCATTAAGTCTTTTAAGAATCAAGTAATTATCGGTATAGTAAAAACACTTTGAAAACGAAGGGTGTTCATTTATTCTATTATAAACTTCTACTTCTTCTTTAATTCCAGGTCTTCCAGGTGCATATATTTTAACAACATACTCTGAAAAATCAGGATGAATTATGCCAGCAGCATAATTCCCAACCCCTAATAAAAGCCATGGTTCAGGTAAAGCGTTTACTACAATTGGATCATGGGGATTTAAACTTTTAATATCTATATTAGGCAAAAGCTTATTATCAATGTTATGAACTAATTTAGTCACATCACTCATATAAAAATCTCCTATCTCAAGGTAAATATGATTACTCATTATTATACGTTAAGGCTTGTATATGTGAAATAGGTAAGTATTTCAAATGAATAATATTAATAAGGTTATCATTGACGTATCATTTAATATACATATATTCCTTAAATTGTTATAATAATTACAATATGGAAAATTAGTTTTTCGATAATAGCAATAAGTATTTATTAATAATAAAGAGGTGCAAATTAATTGTGAAAACAGTGATAATAACTGGTGGTAATGATGGCATTGGATATTACATGGTAGAGAGATTTTTATCTGATGGTAAAAATGTAGCGGTTCTTGACTTAGAATTGAATAAAATATCAGAGTTAAAAAAGAAGTATCCAGAGTCACTTGTGGGATTTCAATGTGATATTAGAGATGTAGGTAAATTGAAAAATTGTATAAGTGAAGTAGCACAAAAATTTAAAACTATTGATTATGCAATTCATAATGCTTGTAAGTGTATATTTAAGAGTTTAGAAGAGTTAACATATGAAGAATATAACGAAGTATTTCAGGTTAATTACTATGGTGCAATTAATTTAACTAAAGAAGTTTTACCATATATGAAGAAACAAAGTGATGGAAAAGTATTTTTTACAAGTTCAGGGGTTGGGGTTACAGGTTTTACAAATATAAGCTCATATGCATCAAGTAAAGGGGCAATAGAATCTCTTGCTAAATGTATGAATATTGAATATGAGTCAAGTGGAATTAGTTTTCATTTATTACATCCTCCATTAACTAGAACAAAATCTTCAGAGCCACTACCAGTACCTAAAGAGTTTAAGGCAGATGTCTGTAAGGTGGGAAATGGACTAGCTAAAAATATAGATAAGAATAAATTTATTATTTGTCATAGTTTTTCTCAAGCATTGCAAACCAAAATGGCATACTTGTTTCCCATATATATTGGAAGAATGATGTCAAAGATGACTGCTAGGGCAAATATGAAAAAGTAGGTAGTGAGTTAGTTCAAGTTTTATATTTTGATTGCAATAATGCAAATAAGTAAATTAAAAGGATAAAGGAGAAAATTATGGTAACAGTAACATCATTAGTTGAAGAAGATTTGGAAGAATTAAAATTGGTTTATGATGAGGGATTTGAAGATACAAATACAGATTTTAATAAGATGAAGAAAACTTTTAATAGGATGAAAGAAAATCCAGATTATATAGTTTTATGTGCTAAATATAATGGTAAAGTTGTTGGGTCGATAATGGGTATAGCTTGTAGTGAATTAATAGGAGAATGTGATCCATTTATGGTGATAGAAAATGTTGTAGTATCAAGTGAATGCAGACGAATGGGGGTAGCTAGGTTACTTATGGAGGAAATTGAGAAAAATGCAGTGAAAAGAAATTGTTCTTTTATGATGCTTTTATCAAGAAAGCATAGAAAAGGTGCACATAAGTTCTATGAGTCTGTTGGTTTTGATGGGGATGCAGCTAGAGGATTTAAAAAATATCTATAATTAGGTAATTATGAAGTGGGATAATAAGTAAAAAGGGGGATCGGGCATGATTAAAGGAAAAAATATCAACTTAAGACCAATATGTAAAGAGGATTTTGATTTAGTATATACCTGGAATACAAATCAAGAATATTTAGGTGAATATATGGATGCAGAAATGAGAGTAAAAGATTCAGCACTAGCAGATATGGAAAGGTCTGTAGCATCTAATAGAATATCCTTTATGATGATTGAAGATAAAGAAGGTAGCACCATTGGCATAATTAATTATCTTAATTCTATGGCAACAACTGAAGCCTATGATTTTGGAATGTTAGTAGCTAATAATGAGAGAAAAGGAAAAGGGATAGGAACAGAAGCATTAAATCTTTTTATAAACTATATATTTAATACTAAAAATATAATGAGACTTCAATTTATCACAAGAAGTGATAATGATGGAATGAAGAAGCTTGGTGAAAAGAATGGATTTACACTCGAAGGAATTCTTAGAAAATATAAGTTTGAGAATGGAGACTATAGAGATTATTGTTTGTATAGCATTATAAGGGATGATTGGAGAAAACCTATTAAGTAAAGGGTGATATATATATGTTAAAAAAGCATAAAAAGAAAATAGCCTTAATTTTAGTTTTACTATGTATATATGCAACTGATTTTACCTTAGTATACTTAAATAAAAGACCTATATTTGCTATTAAGAGAAGAATGATAAAGGATGGCGGTTCTACTGAATATTATGGACTTGGGTATAAAGTGATAAAATGGAATATAGCTGAATCTGAAAAAGTTGATGGTGAGGAAGTTATGGGAGCCCTAGTAGGATGTGATATAAGTATTTTCCCTTTTTATCAGCAGTTTAAGGATGGTCCAATAAGAAAACTTAAATTTGTTCCAATCAAAAAATAAGGGAGGATACTATGGATATTTCAATAATTGAAAAAGATATTAATGAAATTAATATTATAAAACCATTATGGGAAGGCCTTAATTCTGTACATTTGGAGAAATCAATTAGCTTCAAAGAGAAATATAGGGAATTTACTTTTGAAAAAAGAATAGAATCTATACATGCGAAAGCTAATAAAGGAATAGTTAAGTTTGATGTATTATTAGATTCAGATAGCGATAGCTATGTTGGGTACTGCATAAGTTCAATTGAAGATGGAAGAGGAGAGATTGAGTCAATTTTTATTCATAAGGATTACCGTAAATTTGGACAAGGAAAAAAGCTAATGGAGAGAGCAATTAAATGGTTTAATCAAAATGAGGTTAAAGATATTTCAATAAATGTAGTTTATGCAAACGAAGCGGCACTACCTTTTTATGAAAGCTTTGGTTTTAATATTTCAAATTATATATTAAAAAGGAGATAGATATATGAGCAAGAATATTTTAAATAAAATAAGATTAAAAAATGGAGAAGAGCTTGTACTTAGGGAACCAACTGTAGAAGATGCAGAAGGAATGATTAACTATTTAAATGTGGTTGGCGGAGAAAGTGACAACCTTTTATTTGGTAAAGGGGAATTTAGGCTTACTTTAGAGCAGGAAAGAGAATATCTTAAAAATGTAAGTAATGATGCAAATACCATAATGGTTTTAGGAATTATAAATAATACAATTATAAGCGTTTCTCATTTGAGTGCATCTAATAGAAAAAGGATAGCTCATAATAGTGAAATGTCCATTTCTGTAAAGAAAGAATTTTGGGGAATGGGTATAGGGAGTGAAGTTATGACCGAACTAATAAAGTTTGCCAAGGCACATGAAAATATTAAAACTATAAGCCTTGGAGTTAAAGCAAGCAATAAAACAGCTATGAAGCTTTATGAGAAGTTTGGGTTTGAACGAGTTGGAATGCATAAAAACTATTTTAATATCAATGGGGAATTTGATGATGAGTACCTTATGGATTTATATCTTTAATTTGTTTTAAGGAGGAGAAAATGGATATCAATCTATCAACAATAGTAATGACCATAATTAATATTGTAGTATTAATAGCTATCATAGTAATTATTTATAATGGAATAAAAAGCTTTAGATCTTTTATAAAAAGGAATCAAGAAATTGACAGAAAACTTGATATAATTACGAAAAGACTAGATGAGCAGGATAATAAATAATAAATAGCCTAATTACGAAAGGAGAAATATAAATGAGTAAGATATTAGTTTTCATTTTTGATGGTATGACTGATTATGAAATAACATTTATAACTCATCTTTTAAATTCAGATGCTGGTAAGGAGATAATTACAATATCATATACAGACGAGAGTATAAAAGCTAAATCAGGATTTGTATACAAGCCTCACAAATTGGTCAAAGATGTGCTAAATGAGGATGTTGATGGATTAATTATTCCTGGGGGATGGTATGGTGAAACTAAACCAGAATTAATGGATTTAATCGAGAAATTAAATTCAAAGCACAGGCTTATTAGTGCAATATGCGGAGCAGGAACCGTATATCTTGCAAAATCCGGAATTTTACAAAATGCAAAATACACAACACCAGTAGTAGAATGGACAGAGAAGCATGCGGAGGTATTTGGAGAAAAAGATCCTTTCCCAAGAAATAATTTTGTTTCAGAAAGAGTTGTTAGGGACAAGAATATTATTACTGCGCAGGGAACAGCATTTGTAGATTTTGCAGTGGAGATATGTGATTGGTTTGACTTATTTGAAGGGGAAGAAGAAAAAAAAAATTTTTTAAAAAGTATTAAAGGTAAATAATAAATCAAACACAAAAAATCAAAATACATATTTAAGGTGGTTTTTATCTTCTATAATTGATAAAAATCACCTTACTTTATGGGTATAAATAATTGAAATATTGGAAAAAACTAAGTGTAAAATAATATATATGAGGTAGAATCATGGATTATTTAATTTTATTTATAGTTGCAGCATTTTCCACTATAGTTTTTTCAGTACTTATTAATGTATTTAATAATAATGTTATCGGAATTTTTATACCCATTCAAAAACATGCAAAAAATCTTAAGAGAAAAAAATTGTATAGAAATATGGCAAGCATTGTATTTATACTAATAGCAATAAATATTGCTTGGTTTTTTAAATTAGGGAATGTTGGATCAGGATTAGTTTTAGGAGCATTTATTGCATTAAATGGAGTGCTTTTTGATAGTGGATTTGGGTCTGATTTAAAAAATTAAAATAGTTATAGAGAATATATTTGAAGATATAGGAAAGTTAATGTAAAATATTTGTAATTATATTAATTTTCTAAGGAGTGATGAAGTGTGAAACTAAAACTAATGAGACCCAATATTGATATGCAAGAGGAATACTTTGATTTCATAAAAGAATGGAAGGAGTATGGACAAGATATTGTTCCTTATTCAGCAAGACTCCTTGATATGGATTATAAAGAATGGCTAGATAAAACCTATAAATACGAAAAAGAAGAGACATGTCTAAAAGATTTTGTGCCAGCACATACATATTTTTTAATTAATGAGAATAAAAGAATTCTAGGTGCTATAAATATAAGACATCGTTTGAATGATTACTTATTAAATTATGGGGGCCATATCGGTTATGGAATTCGTCCAACAGAGAGAAGGAAAGGATATGCTTCTGTTATGTTAGAGCTTGCACTACCAATAGCCAAAAAACTTGGAATTAATAAGGCATTAATAACTTGTGATAAAAATAATCTTGGGTCTGCAAAGACAATTATAAAAAATGGAGGAGTCTTAGAAAATGAAGTTAAGGAGGATGGAGAAATAACTCAAAGATATTGGATAAACTTGTGACTTGATAATTAATAATAATAGGAGCTTTAGAAATGAGGTTTAAAGCAGAATTATTTGATGAATTACAATTTCTATTTGAAAAGAATAAATTTAATGATCATGTACTGCATTGTATTCTAAGATTTAACGGAAAAATAGATAAAACAATACTAAAAAAAGCTATTGATATGACTATAGATGTAGTACCTATTCTAGGAAGCAAATATGTTGAAGGCAAAAAAGAGGCTTATTGGATAAAGGAAGATAGATTAAATTATGAAGAAGTATTTAAAGTTGTAGATAATGAGGAAGAGCTTAATGATTTTATAACTTCAAAAATTAATGAGTTCAAAGCCCCACAAGTTAAAGCATGCTTATTTTATTCTGAAAATGATACTTTAGCTATAAGCATGAATCATATGATATGTGATGCTGCAGGTTTTAAGCAGTACATGTATTTGTTATGTGAGATATATTCTAACTTGACAGGAGAACAATCATATAAACCAAGGTTCGTTATTAATGGTGATAGAAGTATAGGAAGAGTTACAGACAAATATAAGTTAACAGAAAACATAAAAACTTTTATTACACAAAATAACGAAAGTAATAAACAATTTAAACACACATTTCCCTTAAGTTCTCACGAAAAAAAACATCCCTTTATTATAACTCATAATATTTCTAAAGAAAGATTTCAGTTAATTAAAGTTTATAGTAAAAAGCATAAAGTAACCGTGAATGATATAGTGTTATCAGCTTACTATAGAGTTATGTTTAGAATTTTAGATATACAAAACGGAAATGAACTTAATATTCCTATAATGATTGATATGAGAAGATATTTAGAAGAGAGGAATATTGATGCTTTATGCAATTTAGCATCAACAGTAATTACTAGTTTAAAATTTGATTCGAAGGAGAACTTTCTAGAAACTGTGAAAAGACTTAGTGAGAGTATAAATAGGAAAAAGAATAGTGGACTTGGATTAAATGGATTTATAAAAATTTCAATGATATACAAAATATTTAGTTATAAAAACTTTAAAAGGCTAATAAGTTTTGGTTTTAAACACCCGTTAATAGCCATGACCAATATAGGAATTTTAGAGGAAGACAAGCTATGTCTTAGTGGAGCACAAATAAAGGATGCCTATATGTGTGGCTCTATAAAATATCCACCATATTTTCAACTTGCCATAAGTAGTTATAAGGAGAGCCTTACATTGAGCGTTAATTTATATGGAAATGTTAAGGACAAGATAAAAATAAAAAAATTCCTTGAGTTATTAGATGATGAATTACCTAAACAATAATATTTGGAGGTTAAAATGTTTAAAAAGGTAACACCTAAAAAAATAGCTATATTTGCCCTTGTAGTTTTTGTTTTATTAAATATTGGAATTTTTATTACGGTGACTATTTTATCTAGACAAACATTTGGAACTAGATATGATACCAAGATAAAATACAATTACCAAGACTTTAAAGGGATGATAAGAACTGAGAGTTCATTTACTAGCAATGAAGGACAACATCTAAAGGGGTACGTTTATTCAAAACAAGAAGAAACAAAACCTAAGGCATTAATTATTTTATCTCATGGCTTTGGTGGGGGAGGTCATAATTCATATTTACCTCAGATATACTATTTCATTAATAATGGATATTGGGTATTTGCTTATGACGGTACTGGATGTGATGAAAGTGAAGGGAAAAATGTTATAGGATTACCACAAGCTGTAATAGATTTAGACTATGCAATAAGATATGTGAAGGAAGAGAGTAATTTAAAGAACCTAAAACTATTACTTTATGGACAATCCTGGGGAGGTTATGCAGTTACAACAGTTGGAAATTTAGATAATAATATTTCGGCAGTAGTGTCACTTTCAGGCTTTTCTAATGTTACAGATTTATCAGTTAATCAAGCAAAAGGGATGATAGGACCAATAGCTTCAATTATCTCACCTTATGTAAAACTATATAATTATATTGGTTTCGGAAAGGTAGCAAATTATACTGGTATAGGTGGACTAGATAAGATTAAGTCAAATGCCAAGGTAATGATAGTACAAAGTGAAGATGATAAAGTAGTAAGTTATAATAATTTTACAAAATATAAAAATACATTTGGTGATAATAAAAATTTTGAATTTATAAGTTATAAAGATAGAGGTCACTCAGTTGAACTTTCACCTGATGTTACAAATGAAGTAAAAGAAGAAGTAGCAGCATGGAAGTCTTTAGTTAATGAAAAGGGTGAAGAAAATATACCAGAAAGTGAAAAGGATGAATTCTATAAAAATTATTTAAGCACTAATGTAAAAATAGATATGGATCTTATGAAGGAAATTGTAAAGTTTTATGATGATGCTATAAAATAATAAAAGTATATAAATGAAAAGGTTTTTATGATAGAATTGTGTTAAGAAAATAACAAAGGATGATAAGGGGAGTGGATGACTTGGATTCAAAAAAAGAACTTAAAGTTAGAGGTAAATTAACGCTGGAGGACTATAAAAAATTAACCTCATATTACATGGGAAGATTATCAAAGCAAATGCTTATAGTTGTATACCTATTATTTTTGGGTGTCTATGGAATAATCTTTTATAAAAGATACGGAATACCTTTCGTATTGGTAGCAGGGGTGTTTGGAACCTTAGTAGTGTATTTAGCTTTATATATTGCTACAAGACTAAGAATTAAAAAGACTTTTAAGAAAGACACTGCACTTAATAATGATTTTGTATATACAATAAATAAAAAAGGTGTCCATGTTCAATCTGAGAGGGGCGGGGATATCTATTATTGGAAGGATATTACTGAAGCAACAAATCATAAGGATTTATATATTTGGCTATGTTTTAATATAGTGTTGAAAATAGACTAATAAAAATTATAGGTGGGATTGTCCACCTATAATGCTAA